>JAJPZT010000017.1 GCA_021204175.1 Clostridiales bacterium
AAGACTAACTTCCACTTTTACCCCCTTAAAGTGGAAATTAACTTTTCACTTCACAAAATGTAAAATTTATCAAAAATATCTGCATTGTGTATTGATTTTTGATAAATTTTAGTATATAATAACTTTAGGGGACAAAAGTTCTCTTAGGATATTTTTTTCACTATCCTACTTGGCGGAAATTTGTTCCGTTATTTCCATAGCATGGCAGGAGGGGGGGGTATTTGACGTTTCTACCTTTTTCGTCAAATCTCCCTTTGACTGCTTAAAAACTCTTATTAAGTTTTTGTTGACAAAGTGATTTTTGATTAGTATAATTAATTTATAAGATTAATATATTTGTGTATCCGGGGAGCTTTTTCGGCTGAGAGGGATTTTTTCCGACCCGTAGACTTGATGCGGATAATGCCGCCGTAAGAAGATAGACACCTTTTTTATGTTTGTTTTTGCGGAGGCATATCCTGAAGAAAATAGGATATGTTATTTTTTTGTAAAAAAAGTTATTAAAGAATTTGGTTATATAAATCATAAAGGAGGTTTTTTTATGTATGCAACTCAAATGGAAGCTGCCAGAAAGGGCATTATTACAGAAGAGCTTAAGGCGGCGAGCAAAAAAGAAGGAATTGAAGAAAGCCGCTTAATGGAGCTTGTGGCAAAGGGTCAGGCAATTATTCCCTGCAACAAGGTGCATAAGGCAATTTCACCCTGTGCCATAGGGGCTGAGCTTAAGACTAAAATCAATGTAAATTTGGGCATTTCCCGTGACTGCAAGGATATGGACAAGGAAATGGAAAAGGTTAATGCCGCCGTTAATATGGGGGCTGAGGCTATTATGGATTTAAGCTCCTTCGGCGACACAAGAAAATTCAGAAAAAAGCTTGTGGAGGAGTGCCCCGCGGTTTTGGGAACAGTACCTATTTATGACGCCGTTGTTTATTATCACAAGGCTTTGAAGGAAATCACAACAGAACAGTGGCTTGATATTGTCAGAATGCACGCAGAGGACGGCGTAGACTTTATGACAATTCACTGCGGAATTAACAGAGAAACCGCTAAGAGATTTAAGAAAAATAAACGCCTTATGAACATTGTTTCAAGAGGCGGCTCAATAATTTTCGCATGGATGGAAATGACGGGAAAAGAAAATCCCTTCTATGAGCATTTTGATGACATTCTTGAAATTTGCAGAGAATATGATATAACCTTAAGCTTAGGCGATGCCTGCCGACCCGGTTGTATTGAGGACGCTTCAGACACAAGCCAAATCGAAGAGCTTATTGTTTTGGGCGAGCTTACAAAGAGGGCATGGGAAAAGGATGTTCAGGTTATGATAGAAGGTCCCGGTCATATGCCTTTGGATCAGATTGCCGCAAATATGAAAATTCAGCAGACACTGTGCCACGGTGCGCCTTTCTATGTTTTAGGTCCCTTGGTTACCGACATTGCTCCCGGTTATGACCATATAACATCGGCTATCGGCGGCGCTGTTGCAGCTGCAAGCGGAGCTTCATTCCTGTGCTATGTTACTCCTGCGGAGCATTTGAGACTGCCGGATGTTGATGACGTTAAAGAGGGTATTATTGCGGCGAAGATTGCCGCCCATGCAGCGGATATTGCCAAAGGGGTTAAGGGCGCTAAGCAGTGGGACTATGAAATGAGCAAGGCAAGGAAAAAGCTTGACTGGGAGGCTATGTTCGACCTTGCCATAGATCCCGAAAAGGCGAGAAGATACAGGGCGGAGTCTAAGCCGGAAAAAGAAGACACCTGCTCAATGTGCGGAAATTTCTGCGCCGTTAAGAATATGAACAGAATTTTGGACGGAGAAATAGTTTCAATATTTGATGAGTAATTTTTAACATATTAAGAAAGCTTAAATCAGCCGTTGTCTGAAAGGACAGCGGCTGTTCACTTTTTTGGATTTTATGCACGTAAATATGCAAAAAATAAAGACAGCAACAGTTCAGCCAACTAATTCGCAAAACGGCTGCTGTGCAGCCGTTGCCGCTAAAGCGGCTTGCCTTTAGCTCATTATTTGGCGCTCCGCTCATGTCTCATTTTTGGATTTTATGCATATGAATATGCAAAAATCCAAAAATATGAGACATGGCTGAACTGTTGCGTAAAAATATAGTTGAAATTATATGGGAAAAGTGATAAAATAAAAGAAATGACATTTTACTTTAAATTATTCAGGAGGAATTATTTATGTCAGGACATTCCAAATTTGCGAATATTAAGCATAAAAAAGAGAAAAACGATGCTGCAAAGGGTAAAATTTTTACCGTAATAGGCAAGGAGCTTGCGGTAGCGGTTAAAGCAGGGGGAGCAAACCCCGACTCAAACTCAAAGCTCAGAGACGTTATCGCCAAAGCCAAGGCTAACAATATGCCCAACGACACAATCGAAAGAAGCATCAAGAAGGCAGCCGGAAACTTGGGCGACGTAAACTACGAATCAATAAGATATGAGGGCTACGGTCCTCGTGGTGTAGCGGTTATAGTTGATGTTTTAACGGACAACAAAAACCGTTCCGCAGCCAACGTAAGAGCGGCTTTCACAAAGGGCGGCGGAAATATGGGCACAACAGGCTGTGTTTCCTTTATGTTCGATGAAAAAGGTCAGATTTTGGTTGAAAAGGACGAGGATATTGACGAAGAAGAGCTTATGATGCAGGCTTTGGAAGCCGGAGCAGAGGATTTTGACGCTGAGGGCGAAATGTATGAAATAATTACCGCTCCCGACGATTTTTCGGCTGTAAGAGAAGCTTTGGAGCAGGCAGGCATTGAAATGGCAGAGGCTGAAATCACAATGATACCTCAGACATATACGGCTCTGACCGAAGAGGAAGATATTAAGAAAATGAACAGGCTTTTGGATATGCTCGATGATGACGATGACGTTAAAAACGTTTATCATAATCTTGACGATTAATTGAGCAAGTCCTTTTGAAAGGAAATTTTATGGCGGATAAAATTATTTTGGCAGTATTTTTTATTTTGGGGCTTTGCGCCTTAGCCGGCTTTTTTGTGAAACTAAAGAGCTTTTTAAAGCTTCAGGGCTATAAGGGCAGAGCGAAGGCTGAAATTGTAGGCATAAAGGAAGAGCTTGTAAAGGTCGGAAAGGACGAAACGGAAACATATTATACGCCTGTTGTGCAGTACAGGGCTGAAAATATGCTTTACCGAAAGACCTTTTCCGGAGCCGGTTCAACCGTTAAGCCTCAAAAGGGGGAGATCATTCCCATAAGATATAATGTGTCTGACCCTACGGTTTTTGCCAAAGAGAGCCTGAGAGACGAATTTGTTCAAACCTTTGGGCTTCTTGTTGTGGCAGTTGGCATATTCTATTTTATTTACAGCGTGTTTTCGAGGTAATTGGTTATGAGCTTTTTAAATAGATTTGTTAAATCGGTTTATAAGTTTGATGAATACGGAGAGCTTGTTAAGCTTTCTCTCAGGTCGAGCCTGTTTTATTATTTTGTTGTTTCGGCGCTTACTGTTGCGGCTGCGTGCTTTGCCGTTTCTCCTGTTTTAACCGAGATTTTCGATTCGGTTGAAGAGAATATTCCCGAGTTTAAAATAGAAGAGGGTGAGCTTGTTGCTGACGAGCCCTATTATTATATGAACAACGGCATAGCTGCGGTTATGGATCCCGAATGTGAGGACGTATATGAGCTTGCAGAGGAATATTCGGCAGTAAACGGCTTCTTTGTGGGCAAAAGCACTGTTCTTGTGAGAAACACACTTTTGGGCGGCGACGATGTAGAAGAGCTTTCGGATTTTGAGGGCTTTACGTCGGATGATGCAGAGGCGCTTATAGGGCTTGTGAGAAAACTGACTTATGTTATTCTTGCCGGGACATTCATATTTTTGAAGATTTTGCTTTTAATTTTTGTTTGGTGCATTGCTAAGCTTATGTCAAACATTTTCAGAGGCGGTCTTAATATGAAGGAATCGCTGAAGTTAGGCATATACGCCTGCACTCTGCCGGTTATATTAAAAACAGTGTTTTACTTTACCTCAATTTCTCTGCCCAATATGATTTTTTATGCCCTTATACTTGTTTATTGCTATTTCGGCATTAAAAGCAGCAAGGCAATGAGGATTGAAGCATGAAATGGATTTTAAGAGGGAAAAGGGGAAACGCCGAAAAAATGGCGGCGGACTTAGGTCTGTCGGAAATTACGGCGCAGGTGCTTTTAAACAGGGGGATATATTCAGCTAAAGGCGTAAGAGAATTTTTCGACCCGCGGCTTGAAGCCTTCGGGGATATTTCTTCTCTGTCTGAGGTGGAAAAGGGCTTTGAAATTGTTAAGGAAAGCATTAGAAAAGACGAAAAAATAACGGTTTACGGCGATTATGACGCAGACGGAGTTATGAGCAGCACCATTTTGATTAAGGGCTTAAGGGGCTTAGGGGCTAAAGCCGAGTGTTATATTCCTCACAGGCTTTATGAGGGCTACGGGCTTAATATGGGGGCTGTTAAGAAAATTGCCGACGGTGGAACAGGGCTTATTATCTGCTGTGACAATGGCATAGCGGCCATTGAGGAGTGCGGCTATATAAAGGCTTTGGGAATGAAGCTTGTGGTTTTAGACCACCATTCACCTTATACAGACAAAAGCGGAAATGAAATTTTGCCTAAGGCAGACGCACTTATAGATTTAAAGCTTAAGGGCTGTAATTACTCCTTTAAGGAGCTTTGTGCCGGAGGTCTTTGTTACCGCTTTATTAGCGGTCTTTACGCAAGCATAGGCAGAAAAATTGACAAGGAAGCGGAGCTTTTTATATTCGCTTCCATAGCCACAATCTGCGATATGGTGGAGCTTCAGGGTGAAAACAGGGTCTTTGCCCATTTGGGCTTAAGGCTTATGAACTCACGAAAAAACACCAATTTGGGCTTAAGAGAGGTTATTTCCGCTTTGAGCCTTTCAGGTAAGGAAATTGACGACAGAAGCGTGGGCTTCGGCATAGGTCCTTTTATAAATTCAGCGGGACGTATGGGCAAAGCCGCTGACTATATCGACATTTTTCTATCCGACAACAGAGAAATAGTTACAGAGCTTGTGGAAGAACTCAAGGTCTTAAACGAGCAGAGGAAGCTTTTGACCGACGAAGCCTACATTAAGGCTGCCGAAAGGCTTAAAGACAATAACGTGGACAAGGTTATTGTGGAATATTTGCCGGACATTCACGAAAGTTTGGCAGGGCTTGCGGCAGGAAAGCTTAAGGAAAGGTTTTCACGACCGGTCATAGTTCTTTCAAAAGGTGAAAGCTGTGTTAAGGGTTCAGGCAGATCCGTTGAGGGCTATAATATGTTTTCGGCTGTGAACGGCTGCCGTGACCTGCTTTTGAGGTTCGGCGGACACTCCCAGGCTGTGGGCTTAAGCCTTGATGAGGGAAATATAGCAGAGCTTAAAAGGCGGCTTAACGAGGGCTGTTCATTAAGTCTTGAGGATATGGAAAAAAAGATATATATTGACAGAGAAACAGGCTTTAACGAAATAACTTTAGAGCTTTCGAGAGAGCTGAAAGCCCTTAAGCCTTTCGGAACGGGAAACCCTTCACCTGTTTTTGCCGCAAAAGGGGTTTTTGTAAAAAGGCTCAGGTTTGTGGGTAAGCAGAGGAGAGTTGTGCAGTTTGTTTTTTATCATAGCGAGACGGAATTTAAAGGGGTAGGTTTCGGTATTTTTGATAAGCTGAAGGACTTCATAATAAGCCGCTGTGGCGAAAATGTATGGGACGGGCTTTATAACGGACAGGGCGTTGTGCAGTTTTTTGCGGACATTTTGTTCGGCATAGAGGAAAATTTTTTTAACGGAAGAAGCAGTGTTCAGTTGGTGCTTGAGGATTTCAGGGCTTTTGAGGAAGGCTGACAGAATTTCGGGCATATTGACTTTTAAGAAAGAGAGTGAATTATATGGGTATTATTTTGGACAGTATCAGAACTATTCCCGACTTCCCTACCAAAGGTGTTATGTTTAGGGATATTACCACACTTTTGAAGGATCCTATTGCTATGACGGCTACAATCGACGAGATTGCCGACAGCCTTGTGGGGGTTGATTTTAATTATGTGGCAGGGCCCGAGTCAAGAGGATTTATTTTCGGTATGCCTATTGCCTATAATATGAAAAAGGGCTTTATTCCCGTAAGGAAAAAGGGCAAGCTGCCCGCTGAGGTAGTCAGCAAGGAATATAACCTTGAATACGGCACTGAGGTGATTGAAATACATAAGGACGCAATTAACCCCGGGGATAAGGTTGTTATTGTGGACGACCTTTTGGCAACAGGGGGAACTGCAAAGGCTATCTGTGAGCTTGTGGAGGAAATGGGCGGAGAAATTGTTGCTCTGCGCTTTGCCATTGAGCTGCCCGATTTGGGGGCAAGAAAGCTTCTTCAGGGCTATGACGTTCAGACGGTTGTTGCCTTTGAGGGCGACTGACAAACTTATAACATATAAAAATGCGATATGCTTTCAGAGACGGTCTGACCGTCTCTTTTTTGTTATAAAAATTATTGTTCTGAAATATAAATATAAAAAGAGCTTAAGGAACGATTTTATGGAGGAAAACAAAACTGCGGAAACAGCGGATTTAAGCCTTGAAAGGCTGGCGGGGCTTGCGAAAATAATAAACAGCTTTAAGGCGGCTGAGAAAAGCCGTGAGAATATTAACAGAGAGACTGTATTGTCGGCATGCGATTTCGACAAAGAGCTTGATACCCCTGCCATAAAAACCATAAAGGCAGCTATTCCCTACATAGACAGAAGGTATAGACGGGAGCTGGGGGTTATGGTGAAGCTTATAGAAATTGACAGGCTGTTAAACGGATTCAGGGAGACAGGGGCAATGAGCCTTGAAAAAGCAGGCGGAAATATGGAAATGCTGCGGGCGATTGTTCCCAATCTGCCTAAGGAAAACAGGCAAATGGGTGAGACACTTGTTAAGCTTTTGGAAATTAAAAGCATATGGGATATAAACGAGGAGGGGAAAGGCTTATGAATAATGTTGATGAAATTTTGGAAAGCGAAGCCTTTAAAGGCTTAGGGGAAGAACGGCTTACGGCGTTAAAAAGCTTTTTGGCGGTTAAAAACCCGTCTGTTCAGGAAATATTTGCCTTTATGACTGAAATAAATAAGGGCGAAACCTTAACACCTCAGCAGCAGAGAAAGCTTTTTTCCGCTTTTTCCGAGAGACTTTCGGAGAAGGAAAAAAGGCAGATTGACAATATTTTGGAGGTTATAAAGGCTTTTTCCTGAGATTATTTCATTTATATGTATATTTTTAACATTTTTTTCATACTTTTTTTAAATTATACTTGAAATTTTTTGAATGCGTGATAAAATTATATAAAGGAGAAGAAACAATTCCTAAATATAATATGCAAAAGAGTTTTGAGGTACATTATGGAAAATAACAGCGAACAGGCGGAAAACATAAAGAGACTGCCGGCATTAGACGAAAACGGCAATCCGATAAGAAGAAAGCGGCCGCCTTTAGATGAAAACGGTGAGCCGGTCAGGAGCAAGAATACGCAATAGCACCCCCACGCCGCGCCCCCCATCCCCAACAACCCGCCCTTAGACGAAAACGGCAATCCCATAAGAAGAAAGCGACCGCCTTTGGACGAAAACGGTGAACCAATCAAACGGCGAAAGCCGCCTTTGGATGAAAACGGCGAGCCGGTCAGGCGCAAGCGACCGCCTTTGGATGAAAACGGTGAACCGATCAAACGGCGAAAGCCGCCTACGGATGAGAATGGTGAACCGATCAGGCGAAAACGACCGCCTTTAGACGAAAACGGCGAACCGATCAGGCGAAAACGACCGCCGTCAGACGAAAACGGCGAGCCAACTAGGCGAAAAAAGCCAACCACAGATGATAGTATTGCCCCTGTAATTCACAGGAGACCTCTTTCAACAGATAAAAAGAAGAAACAGGTCAAGCTGGAAAAACGGCAGGTACCCCGGAAGCAGCAGAAACGCAGACAAGGAGACAGCAGGTTTATGGAAAACAAGGATGTCAAAAATTCCCCAAAACCGAATAAAAAAGACTCCAAACACTCTGAAAGAGATAAAAGGTCATCTTCTCGGGGATGTATGTTTCCTATTTTTCTGATACTTATATGTGTCGCTGTTTTTGTTGCGTCCTTTTCGATTTTTGTGGGCTTTATGCAGTATCATTCTTTCGACGACCTTGTTTCCTTAATTAAGGGCGAAGAAATTGTTGAAAGCGAAACAGAAGAAACAACTGAAGATGCAGACTATATTAACACCGACAAGCTTATAAGCAGTGCAAGCGACAGTCTTTACAACACGGAAAGAAGCGGCGTTATTTCTCAAATAAGCTTAGGTGCAAACAACATTAAAATTTATGATATTGAAAACGAAGCCGCAGTTCTTTTGAACTTTGATTCAGATACCGCCTTTTCCGATGAATACGGACACACCATTACAGCCAGCAAGCTGAATGAAGGCGATATGATTGTTTTTGTTTATAATCAAGACAAGAAGCTCTTGTCACTTAAAATTAACCCCGACGCCGAGGAGTATACCTCCTTGGCTGTCAAGGTTAATACAAAGCGAAAGCTTATTACTATAGATACAGATTTGTTCAGATATGATAAAAACACTGTGTTCAGATATAAAGACAGTGTTTTAAGCCCTTCGGAAATAACCGAATATGACGTTATTACCATAAAAGCTATTGAAAATGATGCGTGGGCGGTTATTATGGAGAAGTCCCACGGCACAATAAAATTTACTAACTACGAAAATATTTCCGACCTTGTTTACAGTGTAGACCAAGGCGATTTCAATAAAATTCCCGAAAGCGGCGAGCTTAATCTCGTTGAAGGAATACACACAATAACTGTTTCAAGCCCATCTATAAGCGACTATACAAAGGAGTTTATTGTTAAACCGGGCAGTGAAGATGAAATGAACTTATCGGCGGTTCAGCCTTTGAGAGGCTCTCTTATAGTTGATACCCCGGTAACAGGCGCAGCATTATATGTTGACGGTATTCAGCGAAGCTTAAGAAATCCTATGTTTTTAGACTACGGCAGCCATAAGCTGACTCTTGCCAAAGGCAGCAGCAGCGTCACAAAATATGTTGATATTAATAAAGAAGAAACTGAGTTTTATATAGATTTTTAAAGACCGAACCTTAAGCTGAAGGAGCGGTCTTATTTTTTTACTATAAAAGTGTTCTCAATGGACTGTTGACTTTTATAGCAGACGGTATCTGCATAGCGGTGATGTGGTTTGACTTTCGACACTATTAACAAAATAATTTTGAAATTTTAATAAAAATTATTATATTTTAGGCTTTTATTTTTTTGCATTTTATATTATAATTATAAGAACAGCACCGATAATCTGTCGGAGACAGGCGGTTATCGGAGATTAAAGAAACAGTACACTTATAATAAATTTAATTGGAGGACAATATGAAAGTATTTTTAAAAGCTTTGGCTGTGTCTGCCTTGGCGGCAAGCCTTATGACAGTTTCGGCAGCAGCGGCCGAAACGACTTTTCCCGATGTAGACACCGAAACAGAGCAGGGGGCAGCTATTGAAAAAATGTATGAAGCAGGCTGTGTAACAGGCTATGAGGACGGAACCTTCCGCCCCAACGGCTATATTACGAGAGCAGAGCTTGTAAGAATTATGAACCTTACTCTGCAGTTTGAACAGATTGACGAGGATGCAGTCAGCGTATATTCAGACGTTGAAGAGGGCGCATGGTATTATAACGACCTTCTTATAGCACAGGAGCAGGGCTATGTGGCAGGCTTCCCCGACGGAACCTTTCATCCCGGTGATAACATTACACGTCAGCAGTTTTGTACGATAGTTTCTCAGCTTTTCGGCTTTAAACCCTCAGAGGAATATACCGAAACAGTTTCAGATGAAATTACAGGCTGGGCTTCAGACTATGTTTATGCCGTTTTGGCTTCGGGCGTTATGGAGCTTGAAGAAAACAACACCTTCAGAGCTACCGAGAATATAACCAGAGGCGAGGTTTGCCTTGCAGCTTCACAGTTTTTACTTCAGGACAATATTTCCGAAATTATTTCATCAGTAATTTCCGACACTGACACAACAGATGACGACAGCGAAACTACCACATCATCATCTTCATCGTCGGGCAGCTCTTCATCAGGGGGCGGAGGTTCGTCATCAGGCAGCAGTTCCTCTTCTTCATCTGAAACTACCACAACCACCGACTCATCAAGTGAAACTACCACAGCTTCATCATCAGGCAGTTCATCAAGCGGATCCTCATCTTCAACTGATTCAAGCACAACTACCACAGAGGCAGAAACAGAGACAACTACAATCGATTCTGACACCCTTACGGTATTAAACAGGGTTTACAACAACCTCTACGCCGCACAGCTTTCTGCACCCAATAGTGCAACAAGAAATGTTATCAGAAACGT
Source organism: Clostridiales bacterium (assembly GCA_021204175.1). GTDB lineage: Bacteria > Bacillota > Clostridia > Lachnospirales > CAG-274 > JAJQCI01. The sequence goes on from JAJPZT010000017.1 coordinate 10,445, forward strand.
AAGAACATATATTAAGAGTTACATGAATGATCCTGCTTCAGTGGATATTGATGCAGCAGGCGATGATATTATTGCTCAGTACAGAGCTCTTTCAGATGCAAACAAAACAACCCTTCAGGATCTTGTTTTGGAAAACTGCTCCCTTTCGGATCTTTCAAAGCTTAAAAATATATTCTTCCCGAATTTAAGTCTATGATGAATGCTTTTATAAGGCAGCCGGCGGTAAGGGTGATTTTATTCACCCTTACTGCTTTTATGCTTTTTTTCATATTTTTTATGTCATCATTTGACGGTGACGAGTCTTCTGAATTGAGCAGTTCTCTGTTGGCAGTTATTTTGCACTTCTTTTCAAAATTCGGTGCAGGAGAGGTTTTAACAGAACATATGCTGAGGAAGTTTGCTCACTTTAGTGAATATTTTGTTTTGGGAAGTCTTATTTTCGGTGACTGGGCAGGTTTTGGCTTAAAGGCGAAAAGGTGCTTTGCTTTTTCTTTGCCCTTTGGTTTTTTAACAGGCTGTTTGGACGAGCTGAGCCAGTTTCTTTCAGAGGGCAGAACACCTATGATTAAAGATGTTTTTATTGACTTTTCGGGCTTTTTTATAGCCTGTCTTATATTGGTTATATTTTGCTGTAAACACAAGAAAGCCCCCGATTTATTATAACCGGGGGTATAGCTTTATAATTATATGCCGTGATTTCAGGCCTCTTTTATATCGTCAACATCGTTTGAAGAAGTAAAGTCGCCGGAAAGCTCGTTAAAGAACTTTTCGAAAATTTCGCTTGAGTGAGCCTTCCATTTGTGACATATATGTTGGGCTACGTCTCTGTCGACTACGGAAACATTGACTTCCATAACTGTGGCATTGCCCTCATAAATTCCGCACTTAACAATAAAGTTTGAGTCGGGGTCATAAAACCAGTTGGCGGTAATTTCCGTTTCGGCTTTAATCTTCTTCTTGTTTTTGCCTATGTAATAGTTTATGGCGTTGCAGGTATCCTCTGAAAGCTTGCTTTTTTTAAATATGCCTAAAATGCGCTCTCCCTCTTCGGTTATAGCATAATAGGTCTGATTATTCATCTTGGATTCTTCCAAAAGACCTGATTTGCATAAGTCTGTAAGGTGATCCCTTAATGCAAAATAGCTCATAAAGTCCGTCTCCGCAGCAAAGTCCGCAAGCTGACTGTTGGACATAGGCATATTCATAGTGTAGAGAAGGTAAAGCAGCCTTACCCTGTTTATATCTTGTTTATCATCGAAATCATTAATCATTTTTCTTACTCCTTTTTCCTTGGTTATTATTATAGTCCTTTTTTGCTCATAAAGCAATTGTCTAAAAGGCTAAAAAAAGAAGATTTATTTTGTTTAAAATAACTATTTTTAACAAAGTTGAAACAAAACAGTAACATTTGCGAATTATCAAAACCGCCTTCCGCAACTAAATGTGCTGATTTTTCGCCGGAAGCTTGTCCGTATTTAGTTTTTTGTTACAGAAATATTACAAATGTTACGATTTGTGCACATCTAACAAAATTTCAAAATTAATTTGTACAACATTTTTTTCTGCTTTGTTTTTAATTTCTAATATTATTTTATGAAGGAAGAAGTGCCATATACTGCCAAACAAAATACAAATTATTGCCAATAGATTTTTTGACGGATTTTGCTGACAGTTTTATGTAATCAAAGGCAAAATTCGATACGAGTTTACTCCCAACATCTGTATAATCAGTGTGAGGAGTGATTTTTTTGAAAAAATATTTTTACGAAGGATTAAACTACATAAAAATTTATAATGTTCTGCCTGTAATTATTTGCTTCCTTTTCGGAAGAATGAGGCTTTTCGGCTTTCTGACCCCTATGGCGTTTCCTGCCTGCGCCTGTTTCGGAACAGGCTTAGGGTCGGTCTGTGCTTTTTCGGCGGTTTTGGGCATATTGTCAAAGGGTATGAGCCTTTACATAGGCAAATATTTCTTTGTTTTCGGGGCATTCTTAATTCTCAATCCGATACTAACGAAGGCTTTTCCCGAAAAGGAATATTCCGTAGGGCTTGCCCCATGTCTATCCTGTCTTTTGGGAGGAGGACTTTTCGGGGCGTTTTACGGTTTTTCACGGTACTATATATTTATAAATACGGTGGAAAGCGCCTTTTCATTCTTTATTTCATACATACTTGACAGGGGCTTCGGGCTCATTGACCCGTATAGAGTAAAAAAGCTCATAACCACAGAGGAAATAATCAGCCTTATAGTAATTATGGGCGGAATTATCTGCGGAACAGAGGGCATTTTTGTTTTCGGAGCAGATGTTTCCGTTATGGCGGCAGCTGTTTTTATGCTGACTGTGTGCTATAAATTCGGCTCGGCGGCAGGGGCTTGCTGCGGCTCAATTGCGGCAGGGCTGTTTAATATGCAGGGGTCTTTGGGAACAGAGGTTTTCCCCGTTATGTCATTAGGGGGCTTCATAGGGGGCTTTTTCCGGGGCAAAAACAGAGGGCTTACCTCTGCTCTCTTTATCGTTGGAACATTTCTCCTGGCTATCAGGTTCAGTCCTGACCTTTTAAAGCCACGATATACTGTGGGCGTGGTTTTAGCCGCAACTCTGTTTTTGTTTTTGCCTGACAGGCTCTATTATAAGCTAAATTCCGTTTTTTCAACAGGCATAAGAGAGCCTGAGGAGTATATTGAACAGGCGTGTACAATGGTTGAAAACACGCTTAAAAGCTATTCATTTTCATTTAAGAGTCTCGGCAGTGCTTTCTCGGACTTCAAGCAGAAGCCCTCAGAAGAAAATATTTACAACACAATGACAGATGAAATTGCCCACAGAATGTGCAGCCGGTGCAGTCTTAAGACTTTTTGCTGGGACAAGAATTATTATATAACCTGCGAAGCGGTATATAATATGCTTATAAATATGGAGGAAAGGGGAATGGTTGACCTGTCGAAGGTTTCCCGTGACTTTAAAAGCAGCTGTATGGCTTTTTCAACCTTTGTTTCTACTGTTGAAAAGGTGTGGGAGACTGAAAGGGTAAACCAAATGTGGCAGAACCGCTATTCCAAAACAAAGGCAGTAATGCGCTGTTATCTTGACTGCGTTTCGGAGCTTTTGTTTAATCTATCAACAGGCTTTCGGACAGATATGTCCTTTGACAAAAACTTGAGTATGCGGCTTTCGGAGGCTCTGAGACAGGAAAAAATCAGCATAAAGTCTCTTTCGGCAGGCAGAACCGCCGGGGGAAGGCTTGAAATTATTGCCACACTCCGAAACTGCGACTGCACAAAGCAAAACACCGACCGCATAATCGAGACAATAAACAATGAAAGCTCCGAGAGAATTATGAAGGAAGGGGGAATAGCTGTTTATGACAAATACAACAAGGATTTATGCACAGTGCGGTTTATTGGTGAAAACCGCCTGAGAGTGGGAGTGAAAATATTAAAAGAGCCTAAAAACGGCAGCGGTGTTTCCGGCGACAGCCATACATTTACTCGAATTAAAGACGGAGCTTATCTTCTGGCACTTTCAGACGGTATGGGCAGCGGTATTGCCGCAAGCGAGGAAAGCGCAGCTTCACTTGACCTTTTCACCGAGTTTATTTCCTCCGGCTTTTCAAAGGAGACTTCCATTCGGCTTATAAACACCTGTCTCGAAATGAACACCGCCGAGGACAGCTTTGCCACTCTTGACGCCTGTATAATCAATCTTTACAGCGGAGACACCTCTATAATTAAAACAGGAGCGTGCCCCACATATATTCTTCGGGGAAATCATGTTGAGGAAATAAGGGCGTCCGCTCTGCCTGTGGGGATTTTGGCAGACGTTACCCCTGAAATTTTGGAGTATAAGCTTAAGAAAAACGATACTGTAATTATGGTTACTGACGGAGCGGCGGATTCATTTCGACCCGACAGCAGAAAAACAGGCAGTCTGACCGACGCAATCAGGAAGAACAGCGGTCTTTCCTATCCTAAGCTTTGCGACGCTCTTTTTAACGCCGTAAAAGCGAATTATAAAGGGCGTATTCCCGATGATATTACAATAATGGTGGCAAGAATTTATTGATTTTTTGTCTGTTCTGAGGTATACTGTTTTAAAAACAAAAAACAGGCGGTTTTGAATATGCTTAACAGGATAAAAAAATTTATTGAAGAAAATGAGCTTTTGACAAAGGGCGACAGGGTGGTTTTGGGCTTGTCCGGCGGGGCAGACTCTGTGTGCCTTCTTAAGGTTTTGTTTGCTCTTAAGGATGAGTATGACTTGAAGCTTTGGGCGGTTCACGTGAACCACAACATAAGAGGGAAAGAGGCTTTAAGAGACAGAGATTTTTCAAAGGCTCTCTGCGAAGCCGAGGGAGTTGAGATTTTTGTCTATTCCTACGACATACCCTCGCTTTCGAAGGCGGAGGGGTTCACGGAAGAGGAAACAGGCAGAAACTACCGCTATAAGGCTTTTTACGAAACAGCGGAAAGAGTAGGGGCAAACAGAATAGCTTTGGCGCATAATAAAAACGACAATGCGGAGACTATGCTTCAAAGGCTTATAAGAGGGTCTGGGCTTAAGGGCTTAGGGGGGATTTTGCCCAAACGAGACAAGATCATTCGCCCTCTTTTGTGTCTTTCAAGAGCGGAAATCGAAGCCTTTTTGGGGGATACCCCTTATATTACCGACAGCACAAACCAAAGTCTTGAATATCTCAGAAACAAAATAAGGCATAAGCTTCTGCCTTCTATTGAAGAGGACATAAACCCCAACATCGTGGAGGTGCTTTTTAAGACATCGGGCATAATTAGGAGGGAAAACAATTTTTTGGAGGAAGAAGCCAAAAAAGCCTATGAGCGTGTTTTGATAAAAAAAGATAAAGATTCAATAAGTCTCAGTTGTGAAAGGCTTTCAGCCGAAAATGAGGTGCTTCAAAACAGGGTTTTGCGGCTTGCAAGCCTTCCTCTGACTAAAAAAATGCAGGACATAGAACTTAAGCACATTAAGGGGCTGAAGGATCTCGCAGAGGGTCAAAACGGCAGACAAATAAGTCTTATAGAGGGCATCAAGGCTAAAAAAGAGGGAGACGCCCTTGTTATAGGCAAATTCAGCGAAGAGCCTATTGAATATTCATATGAGCTTTATCCCGAAAAGGAGATTTTCATAAGGGAAGCATGTATTGAGCTTATTTTGACAAAAAATAAACTGCCCCAAAAAGAAATAGGCAGACTTAATCTTGAGGAAGCCGATTTACCCCTTATTGTCAGAACCAAAAGGGACGGCGACAGGTTAAAAATTAAAAACGGCAGTCAGCAGATTAAAAAAATTTACTCGGAGTATAAAATTCCGCGGTCGAAACACTGTTTTTATCCCGTTGTTGCGGCTCAGAACAGGGTTATAGCTGTTCTCAACCTGAAAACTGCCGCTGATGCCTTTACCCCTGACGGAGCTTACGGGCTTTACGTTATATCGCAGTAAAGCATTTAATAAAAACTTTTTTCTGATACATTTCTAACACAAAAAACCGCTTTAACAAGCGGTTTTAAAATGCACCTCCAGGGGCTCGAACCCTGGACCTTCTGATTAAGAGTCAGCTGCTCTACCAACTGAGCTAGAAGTGCATATATTCGGTTTTGGGGTTTTGTCTCAACCGACAATAAATATATTACCACTATAAGATTTATTTGTCAACAGTTTTTTTTTAATTTATGGAAAGAATGTTTTGATATTATTCGATAAAATCCGAGTGAGTTGTAACGGGATTATTACAAATATGTTAAAAGTTTTGAAATGGGTGGTTTTCAGACTTGAAATGAGTTATAATAAGGCGGTAGAAAAATAATAAAAGGAGATGATTTCAGTTGAAATATATTAAAAGGCTTATTGCGGGAGGGCTTTGCGTCTTGGCTCTTGCTTTGGCGAGCTGCTCCGCTGTTTTTGCCGATGATAATTTGTTATATGAAATGAAAGACAGCAGGGTTTTGACAAGAGGGGTTACGTATGACGAGATTACAAGGGTAACTAAAAACGGCTGGCTTTATATGTATGTTTTGACCCTTGACATAACCGATGAAAATGTGGATTTGGACGTTATTAAGTCCACAACGGAGTTCGGCTATAAGGAAAGCACTCTTGCTATTTCTCAGGAGAACGATGTTGTTGCTGCTGTAAACGGCGACTATTTCGGCGGCGGAAACCCTCAGTCATCAATGGGTCAGGTCCTTTCCAACGGAAAGATTGAGGAAGCCAGAAACTATTATAATGCGGATGCAAATAACTATGCAGGCTTTTTTATAGACTCCGACGGAACGCCCTTTGTGGACTATCTTAAAACCACCGTAGGCTTCTATAATTCCTCAGCCACAATAATTGAGCTTGCGGGAAAGAACAAATACACAGACTTTTCAAGCCCTGTTTATTTCGACAGACAGGCTATAACCACAACAGCGGATTTGGACAAGCGAAACTCAAATTTGACTAAAATTGTGGTAGACACAGGTGCAATTTCTTACATATCCTCACCGGGGGAAACAGTTGAAGTGCCTGAAAACGGCTATATAATCGTTATGAATAATTCAACCAGAGAAAAGGTTATTTCTTATTACTCCGTTGGTCAGGCGGTCAGCTTTGTTGAAAACGGCACATTTGTTTTCAGACCGGCGAAAAGCACTTCCTCCGTTAATTTCGGAATTTCCGGCGGCGGTGAAATCTTGAGAAACGGCGAAACAATGGCTCAGGGAGAAATTATAAGCCCCTCGGCACGTAACCCCAGAACCTGTATAGGCGTCAGTCAGGATAAGAGCAAAATCATTATTTTGGCAATTGACGGAAGAGTTAAAGGCATAGGGGCGACTACCTGCGAATGTTCAACTATAATGAAGGAATTAGGGGCATATGACGCAATTCAGCTTGACGGCGGCGGCTCAACCACTATGGTCGTTAAGTCAGAAAACGGTGACTCATTGGAGCTTGTAAACACTCCGTCGGACGGCTCACAGAGGGCTGTTCCCAATGCAGTAGGGGTTAAGTCAGCCGGGACTTCAACGGGTTTAGGCTATTTGGAGGTGTCAACCTCAGCGACCGACAATGTTTTGGTCAACGGCTTGAATTATAATTTGACTGTTCAGGGCTATGACAATCTCTATAACGCTATGGGTGTTTCAACAGACAGCCTTGAATTTGAGCTTGAAGGAATAGAAGGGGACTTTGACGGCTTAAGCTTTACGCCTCAGTCAGAGGGAACGGGAAAAATTATTGTTAAGACCGCAGGGGGAGAAATTACAGGAGAATGTGAAGTGACTGTCCTTTCGGGAATTTCATATCTCAAGGTGGAAGCCAACACTCAAAATCTTGAGGTGGGGCGGTCTACGGAGCTTACCATGACGGAGTTTAACAAGGACGGCTTCGGCGGCAGAACAGTTGACAAAAGCGGTTTAACCTATGACGTAGACGACCCTACAGTGGGCTATGTGACCGATGAGGGCTATTTTGTGGCTACAGGGGACGGACAGGTTAAGGTAACGGCTTATTCAGGCGATGTAAGCGGCAGCGGCAGTGTTTACGTAGGCAAAACCACAGAGGTAATTAACAACTTCGAAACGCCGCTAAATGTTATGTTCCTTAAATTCCCTGAAAACGGAAGCTTTACGGGAGATGCGGCGGTTCAGTACGGCGTAGGCACAAGCGGAAACGCAAGCATTAGGCTTAATTACAACTTTGCGGCAAACACGTCATCGGTTCAGTGTGCTTACGCAAGCTTTACGGACAGAATAAAGGTTGAGGGAACGCCCTCAAAGCTGGGAATGTACGTTAAGGGCAACAACGGCGGAACTATCGTTAAAATTAACATAAGAGACGCCAATGAAGCAAGCTATAATATTTCGCTGACCGACAGCGTTGATTTTGAGGGCTGGCAGTATTTAAGCGGCGACGTTCCTCAGGGGGTAACCTACCCAATTCAGGTAATGTCGGTTTATACGGCAGTGCTTTCCACAGGGGAAACAGCTCCAAGCGGAATACTTTATTTTGACGATTTGTCTGCGGATGTAGGCAGCTATTCAACAAGTCTTGAAGGAGATATTTCTATGGGGCTTGAAAATGCTCAGGGCGACCTCTCTAACCTTTATATTGTGTCCGAAGGGGTTAACGCTTCTTCACTGGGGCTTGACTTTGCCACAAGCTGGTATTCAAACTATTCAACAGCCGGAAATGAGAATATTTCTATTGTGAACCTGTCGACCTCAAACGGAACGCTTCTTAAGTCAAATGATACACAGATAAGGTATTTTGCAGACTATGTTGACAGACTTGCGGCGGATAATATTGTTGTTATGGTTAAAAGCGATATGTATGCTACAAGCAGCGGAGGTTTTTCAGACAGCAGAGAAGCCACTGTTGTTCATGATATATTAAAGGAACAGTTTTTGAAGGACAAGAATATAATCGTCATTTCTAACGGCGGCAGCCTTTCTTCCATAAATATTAAAGACGGTGTCCGCTATGTGAACGTGGCGGAAAAAAGCTCCTCCTCACCTGTTTTGACGGTGAAGTATAACGGAGAGAGTATGTATTACGGGTTCTGATTGGGGTTATCACCTCTCCGTCACACTTCGTGTGCCACCTCCCCTCAAGGGGAGGCTTGGTGACACCCGAAAGGTTTTCTTTAAAATTAAAAATCGCCTGCCGAGGTTATCCCCGACAGGCTTTCTTCTTTACTATTATTAAAATATTTTTTAAACTTCCTCTGCCATTTTATAAAGAAGCTTTTCGGTGTCGTCCCAGCCGAGACAGGCGTCGGTTATTGACTTTCCGTAAATATAATTGTGGCAGATAGGCTGATTGCCTTCTTTAAGATAGCTTTCAATCATAACGCCCTTAACAACGTTTTTGAGAATAATATTGCAGTTTCTGCTGTGGAGAACCTCGCTGACAATTCGGGGCTGCTCCTTATACATTTTCTTTGAATTAGCGTGGTTTGCGTCTACGATAATAGCCGGGTTTTGATATGTTCCCTTAGCATACATATCCGCAGCCAAAACAAGATCCTCATAGTGATAATTCTGCTGATTGTTGCCGTGCTTGTTTGTAGAGCCTCTTAAAATTGCGTGAGCGTAGGGGTTGCCGCTTGTGGAAACCTCATAGCCGGAATATGAAAACTCGTGGCTTGCCTGAGCGGCTTTGATTGAGTTAAACATAACGCTTAAGTCGCCGGAGGTGGGGTTTTTCATTCCTACGGGAACATCAATACCGCTTGAGGTCAGTCTGTGCTGCTGGTTTTCAACGCTTCTTGCGCCGATTGCAATATAAGAGAGAATGTCGTCAACATAGGGCAGATTGGCGGGGTAGAGCATTTCATCAGCTGCGGTTAAGCCGCTTTCTCTGATTGCTCTTATGTGCATCTGTCTCAAAGCGATTATACCCTCAAACATATTGGGCTGTTTTTCGGGGTCGGGCTGGTGGAAAATGCCCTTATAGCCTTCGCCGGTGGTTCTGGGCTTGGCTGTGTAAATTCTCGGAACGATAAAAAGCCTGTCCTTAACCTTTTCGTTTACCTCAGCAAGCCTTGTTATATATTCACAGACAGGGTCTTCTCTGTCGGCGGAACAGGGACCGACGATAACAATAAAACGGTCGTCCTTGCCCTCGAAAATGTCCTTAAGCTCCCTGTCTCTTTTTTCCTTAACCTTTTGAAGCTCCGTCGGCATACTCATCATATCTCTGACTTCTTCCACCGTCGGCATCTTCCTTATTCTTGTAAAGCTCATTGCTGATTTCTCCTTTAAAATGTCATTTTATGAAAGCCCTGTTTCATCAGGGGGTTATTAAAAATTTTCTCACTTTATATTAACCCAAATGTCTTAAAATGTCAAGGGAAACAGAAAATTAAGAGCAAAGAATAAAGAATAATTCGTTAGGTCTTTTAAGCAGCTTCGGCACATCCCCGATTTTTTTCTTCAAGTTCCGAAAGAATTTTTCTCTCGGCAGTTGAAAAATCAAGAAAATCGCTTAACTCGGCGACATATTCGGTATATTCATCTTTATAAAAATATTTTTCTCTTTCAGTTAAATAGGCTTCATCGGTTATATATATTTTTGAAGTGTTGTTTTCAATATTTATAACGCCGTACCCTTCTTCTCCGTATACGTAAAATACTCCGTCATTTGATTTGTAATCAACAACATTTTTTATTAAAGTAATTTGCCCTACATCTTCATAACTCATAATTAAAGAAGTCGCATCTGCAACGTGGGCTATTTTATATTTTCCGTTTCCGATTACCTCAACAGTATCACGCCCGACACGTCCGTATTCGTTTTTGTCGGCTTTGCCGCAGCCGCTGAATACCGACAGACAAGCTGCCAAAACCAATGTTACAATCATAATTCTCATAATAGATCCTCCCTTTTATATATTTGGGCAAAACAGAAAATAAAGAGCAGGGAATAATTCATTTTTTAATTTTCCGCAGCTAACTCCGCATTTACTATTTCTTCCACTTGGCTCAGAGATGTAATATCCCGCCGATTTTCGAACTCTATACTCACACTTTTATCGATTTTTTTGTAAAAAATTCCCTTATGAGAATAAAAAGAAAAGTCTATTTTATTGGGAGTATAGTCAAAAGATTTCATTTCCGTTATTGTTTTAAATATTTTTTCGGATATTTCAGTCTTTTCATCATATATATAATCAATATTAGGCACATCACTGCTTATATTTACACGATAATCCCATAACAAAGACAATTCTTCGGGTGTCATTTCCTCGTTTGCTCCGATAGGTATTATTGGATAAGGGTAATAAAGTGATGTAACCGATATTCTTATTTCATCTCCCCATATTTTTTCTGTTAATTCTTCATATTCTTTCTTTATATAGAAAGCCATATATGAAAAAAGATAGTTGTCCGCTGTATAAATATAACCCGTCTGTGAATTACCTTCTTCACCGTCGAAAACAGTAATACCATTATTACCGTTAAATACACGAACATTAAAATTTATTTCGGAATTGTTTTCGGGATGAAAATATACACGCCAGCCTCCGTTTATAAAATCAGAGTCTATACTTTCATAAACCATTTGAGTTTGATATTTAGTTGAAAGAAAATTTTCTGCAAATGCTTTTGCTTTTTTAGATAAACTTCCTACACCGATTATAATTGCTATAAGAAGTATACAAACAATTAAAACAGCGATTCCCAAAATTGCCGCTAAAATATATAACCGTCTTTTCTTTTTCATAACATTTCTCCCCACTAAAATACACATTTTTAACTTGACATAATATAGCCTTTATGGTATTATAAAAATATAAAGAGGACTGACTTAAGGCAGTTTATTCCTCACCAAAAGTTACTGTTAAAATAACCGTTTTGGATTGGTAGCCCAGAGACGGTTATTTTTTTTGTTATGTTTATGATTATTTTTATTATGTGTACTAATACAGCAATAAGTATTGCGAGTACATATACATCATAAATAATCGTTACCATAATCCACGTTCACCTCCTTTTGACATAATCCCGAAGATAACCGCTTAAATCATAAGCAACACCTCTTTTCATATGCAATAGGCAGGTGAGGATTTTCAGAACTTTTGACTGCGTCAAAAGCCGGGCTTGCTGCGATTTTTTCACAGAAAAAATTCGCAGTGCCCGTCCCGACATCTTTCGGGTTCTTACCGCTTTTCAGTCCTCTATGCGACAGAATAAAAATCTGCCGAAATTCCTAAAAGAATTTCATATAAAGTATAACATAAGACTGCGGATAAAACAACAAAAAGTTTTCCTAAACCCCAAAAAATTTCTTTTTTAATGATTGACAGAAGCTTCCTAAAGAGTTATAATATTAATTGATTGAACGGTCAATAAAATTTTGAATGAGATTTTTGAGAGGTGAGACATATGGAGGACAACAGCAAAAGAACGGAGATTTTAGAGGCTGCTAAAAAACGCTTTAAAGAAAAGGGGTTTTACGGCTGTTCTATAAACGATATTGCCAAAACCGCAGGCATAACAAAGTCGCTTTTATATTATTATTTTAAGAGCAAGGAAGATATTTATATAGGTCTGACGGAAGAGAGACTTAATAGAATTATGAAAACCGTGCCGGAAGCCTGATAAGCGGGATTGGAAACATCCTTTGAAATAATTTATAACGGTATTAAGGAAGAAAAGGACGTTTTGGTTATTGCGCTTTTGGACGTTCTTGTAGACGACAACAAAACAAATGTGCTTATGGAGCTTGCAAAAAACTGCTTTGATAATATATATCCCGAAAAAGAAACCGACCAGGAGGATAAATATTTAAGACTTATGTTTATTTTAAGAGCCATAGACTTTTACGCCGTAATCGACAAGGCGGAAAGCTATTTTGACATTCCTTTTGAAACTGCGGAAAAAATTCACAAAGAGGATTTATTCCGGCTTTATAAAAAAATCTATAAGAAAGGGGTTTGATGATTATGAAAAAAATAATTCCTTTGATTTTAATTTCTGCTTTATTATTAGCCGCTTGCGGTGAAAGCTCGGCAGTTGAAAGCTCGCCTACTGTGGTAGCCGCCGAAATGAGTGAGGCTACCGGCTATACGGAAAGCTTAAGCTATACGGGCTACGCCGCAGCGGACGAAACCAAAAACTTTTCCTTTCTTCTTTCGGGAAAAATCTCCGAGGTGTGCGTTGAAAAGGGCGAAGCCGTTAAAGCAGGTCAGGTTTTGGCTAAGCTTGACACAGAAAGCGTACAGCTTGCCATAGACACCGCCAACGACAATATCCGTCTTGCGGAAAACCAAATTTCACAGGTAAACACAAACATAGCGGTTCAAAGGCCGACCCTTGAAAAGACCCAAATAGGCATTGACGCCGAAAAGCTGACCCTTAAGAAAATTCAGGACTCATACAACAGCGAAATTAACACTATTATGACAAACTACAACAGTGTTAAGGCAGATTATGACAGGGCTAAGGAGCTTTATGAAAGCGGCTACATAAGCGAAACAGACTTTGAAGACGCCCAGTATGCCCTTGACACAGTGACCGAAACCCTCAATACAGCAAAATCCAATATGGAAAACGATGTAGGGCTTGAAGAAAAGTCAATCGAAAGTATGGAAAACGACTATAAGCTTCAGGAGCAGGCTGTCAAAAACTCAGAGGAGCAGCTTTCGGCGGCTCAGATTTCTTTAAGTCAGGCTAAAACAGCCCTTGAAAGCGCAAACAAAAACCTTACGGATTCAACTCTTTATTCCACGGTTGAAGGCTATGTAACGGCGGTGGTTTTGAAGGCGGGAGAGGTCACAAGCGCAGGAACTCCCGTTGTATGCGTAAAATCGGGAGACCAGGTTATAAACGTAGGTGTGGGAACGGCGGATTATCCCAAGCTTTCGACAGGTATGAAGGCAGAAGTCAGCTATAATGGCGACACCTACGAAGCTTCTGTTACAAACATTGCCCTTTATCCCGACGAAACAACCAGAACCTATAATGTAGAGATTACGCCTGAAAACTGTGATGTGGCAATGGGTACTTTGGTTAATGTTCAAATTCCCATAGGACAGTCGGAAGGGTGCTTCATTCCCATAAGTGCGGTTTTTAACTCCGGCGGCGTTGACTATGTTTACGTTTTGGAAGAGGACGGCTACGGCTATTACCGCACCGTCAGAACCGAGGTTATTTTGGGAACATTAAACAGTGACAAAATTTTAGCGGAAAACCTTGAAACCGGTGTTTATGTGGTAACTGACGGAGTAACGGACATATATGACAATCAGCAGGTCAGCATAAAAGAAGGTGTGGCTTATGAATAAAAAAGACCCTATTTTTATGGCGGTGGACAAACGGCGAGTTACTATATTCGTGGTTATACTTATATTCCTTGCCGGAGCAGTTTGTTTTAACAGTCTGCCCAAACAGCAGTATCCCGTTGTAACTCTGCCTATGGTTATTATAAGTGCGGTTTACCCCGGGGCAAGTGCTGAGGATATGGAAGAGCTTGTAACCTCAAAGCTTGAGGATATTTGTATGGCTGCCGACGGCTTTGACTATGTGGCAAGCGAATCATATAACAGCGCAAGCGTTATAAAAATGTATTTCGATCAGGATTTGAATGAAGAGGAAATGACACAGGTTCAGGACGATTTGCGGAAGGACATTGAAGACGCAGATCTGCCGGACGGTGTCACAAGTGTAACCTTCAGCGACGAGATTTTCGACACAGCCGGGCTTATACTTGCCTTTACAGGTGACGGAATTTCAAACCGAGAGCTTAAGCAAAGGGCTGAGGAGCTTAAAACCCGTCTTTTGGAAATGCAGGGGGTAAGCGACGTCCAAATCGAAGGAGATTTGGAACAGCAGGTTAAGGTAATCGTAGACAGCGCAAAGGCTAACCATTTGGGAGTAACCCTTACTAATCTCGCTTCTATGATTTCAGCCCAAAACAGCACAATTCCCGTAGGTACGCTGGAATTTGAAAATGATGAAATAAATGTAAACACCTCGGGAAAGCTTGACAGCCTTGATGAAATTAAAAATATAATTGTTTCCGTTGATGCAGATTCGGGGGCTGTAGTTAAGCTTTCTGACATAGCCGATGTTGAAATGGGCTTTGATGATGACAGCAAGAGATATTCCTTTAACGGAGAGGACGCTGTTATTTTAAGCCTTTTCTTTGCCGACGGCGAAAATGTTCTTGACATAGGGGCAGATGTAGAGAAGGAAATCGAGGATTTCAGAACCACTCTTTCAGACGGCATAAATATGGAAAGCGTTATTTGGCTGCCCGATGACGTAAGCGATTCTGTTAATGACTTTCTCTTAAACCTTATAGAAAGCGTTATAATCGTTTTGGCAGTGGTTATGATAATGATGAGCATAAGAAACGGTGCAATCGTTTCAGTAATTATTCCCCTTGTGATTTTTGCTTCATTTATATGTATGCAGGTTTTGGGGGTTGAAATAAACTTTATTTCCCTTGCGTCCTTAATTCTTACACTGGGTATGCTTGTTTCAAACGCCATTGTGGTCAGCGACGCCATTCAGGTCAGAATTGACAATGACGAGGAAAGAATGTCAGCCTGTGTAAACGGCACAAAAGAGGTGGCTCTGCCTGTTTTGACCTCGACCCTTACAACTGTTATTATTTACAGTATTTTCTATATGCTGCCCGGGTCAATGAGAGAGTTTGCCTTTCCTCTGCCTACAATAGTTATTTCGGCTCTTACCTGTTCATATATAGCCGCTCTTTTTGTAACTCCGGCAATGTGCTATATATTTATGAAGAAAACAAGCGAGAAGAAGGCTTCGAGAGAGGGCTTAAAAGGCATATTTAAAAAGCTTCTTATTATATGCCTTGATCATAAGGCTGTGACATTTATTGCTTCGGGAATTTGCGTAGCTGCGGCTATAGCTCTGCTGGCAAGTCTTGATATGGAGCTTATTCCCGTTTCGGATAAGGAAATTCTGGATATTGACGTAACAGCCTATAACTATTACGACATAAGAAAAATAGACGAAATTATGGGGCAGATAGAGGAGATTTTACAGGCTGAGCCTGAAAACACAGGCTATCTTGCTTCAACGGGAGGACACGTTCCCAAATATGACTTCGGAACACAGCCGGCAACGGACTCCGTAAACAAGGGCAGTGTTATTTATAACATAGACCTTAAACAAGGGGGACGCTTTAAAACAAAGGCGGAATACTGCGATTATCTTCAGAGTGTTATTGATGAGAATATAACCGAGGCTAAAATTATAGTTTCGGAGCTTGCCATAGTTCCGGCGAAAACAAGCCCCGTCAGCGTAACCTTCTACGGCGGAACAACGGAAAAGCTGAACGAAGTCGGCAGCGAAGCCGCTAAAATTCTCGAAAACATAGACGGTGCGACAAGCGTTCATACAGACAGAAAATATTCAACCTATAACTATTACATAGATATGAATAATGACGAGCTGAATACCTGCGGCTTAACAAAGTCTCAGGTTCAATATGAGCTTTACTATGCCATAATGGGCGGCGAAGCCACTACATACAGGAAAAACGGCGAGGAATATCCCGTTGTTGTGAAAAGCAATATAAGCAATACGGCGGATCTCAGAGATTATCAATTCGTGTCGTCTGCAACAGGGGGCAGCTATAAGCTGAGCCAGTTTGCTGACGTAGGGGTAGACAGCGAAAACAGCATTATTTCACGGTATAACGGCGAAAGAAGCATAACTGTGGGCTGTTATAACAAAAACGGAAAAAGCACCGTTGAAATTGCCAACGCCTTGAAAGCCGAAATAGATAAGCTCGACACAACGGGGCTTAAGGTAAAGTATCAGGGCGATCTTGATACATTTAACACCGCTATGGCGGCTCTTGTTTTAGGCGCGGTTTTAGGTTCTTTTATAATTCTTTTCGTGCTTTTCGTTCAGTTCTATTCATTTAAGAGGGTTTTCATAGTTCTTATGAGCGTTCCCTTTGCTGTAATAGGCTCGGCAATAGGTCTTTGGGCAACAAACCAAAACCTGTCTATGTTTGCGGCGATAGGTATGATAAGCCTTATAGGTGTTGTTGTAAATAATGCTATTGTCCTTTTGGACTATATCGACAGCAGACTTAAGGAAAATGACGATATAGACACAGCCTGTGTCAACGCCGTGGATATGAGGTTTCGGTCTATTCTTTTGAGTACAGCCACAACGGTTTTGGGGCTTTTCCCCCTTGCTTTGTTCGGGAACGTAATCTTTAAGGGGCTTTCAATAGCCTTTATGTCGGGGCTTACAACGTCGTTGGTGTTTACACTGGTTATTATTCCTACAATCTGTTCGGCGCTTTTGAAGGATAAGAAGTAAAATAATCAACCTCACTGTGAATCAGCCGCAGTGAGGTTTTACTTTTGTTTTATGTATATTCTCATATAGAAAAAGCACCTGTATATTTCAACAAGTGCTTCTAATTCAATAACGTTATGTCAATAATTTATCCAAAAAAGCTGTCTTTGAATGTAACCTCACAACCATTTGCTTCAAGAGCAGCTATAACCTCTTCTACTGTCATACCATAATAGGGAGATTGTTCAATAGGGCTGTCATAGGGTTCTGTTTCTCCGGGATATATACCATAGCTGCCCTTTCCATCTGCATCATTAGAGAAATCTTCATAAATAAGCACACCGTCAATAAAAATCATGTCTTCATAAATATGTTCAGTATTGTTTTCAGCACCGATGTAGTATGTTCCAGAGCTGTATGAAGTTTCACCGGACGCATTGTCTGTATCATTATCAGCTTCGATTTTATCTTCTGCTATATTATCTTCAGTTGTTTCTTCAACAAATGCATCTGCATCGCTTTCAACATAGTCAGCAACAGATATGCTTACAGTTTTAGTCGCTGCATTCCAGTCAACTTCACAGCCGAATAATTCAGAAATAAATCTTACGGGAACCATAGTTCTGCTGTTGATGATAACAGCGGGAGAGTCAATTTCAACCTCGCTTACAACATCGCCTTCGGCAATACTTGCTGAAGTTTCACCGATAACCATAGAAGCTACAACGCCGTTCTGAGTAAAAGTGACAGTCTTAGTTGTTTCATCCCAGTCAACCAGACATCCAATAGATTCTGCAATAACTCTTACTGGAACCATAGTTCTGTTGTCAACGATTACAGCAGGCTGATCAGTTACAACCTCCTGTCCTGCAATATATAAGCTTACTTCAGTGTATTCATCAGCAGATACATTTAAAGCCAATGAAGATACAGCCAATGCAGATATAGCCATAGTTAAAGCAATTTTCTTTTTCATTGATTTTCCTCCTCGCATTGTTATAAATATTTTAATTGCTTAAATAAAGTATATACCCGAAAGATTGAGTTGTCAATAAAATTTGCAGAACGAATATACGAAAAATTTTGCAGCAAAACAGTTTGATTTTTTATTGACAGTCCGGGCAAAATGTGCTATTATTTAAACACAAAAGGGAGTGGCTTTGCAGCTACTCATCACTTAGACAATTATTTTAAGATAACCGTTAAGCTTGGAAATCTGAACGGTTATCTTTTTTTGTTATGATACGTTTTACAATTCTTATAACTATAATGGATATTAATATAATTAATACATTAACGTCATAAATAATTTCTATCATAACGCCACCTCCTTCCGCAGTGCATTATGCCTCCGAAGGACATATCAGATAACACCGGGGAACAGGTGAGAAGTAACTAAGAAACCGTTGCAATTCCCTTTAGCGAAATGTTTTTTGCGGTAAAAAAACGAGATTGAATGATAAACTGTTTTTTGCTGCTTATAGGGTATTAACAAGCGATTTTGCCGATAAAACGGTAGTAGATTTCAACTTTTATTTGTCTGCCGTTGGTTTCATTTTCGCCGTCTAATTCGTTAATAGTGATTTTATCAATGAGTGTGTTTAAAATTGCTTCGTCAAGCTTTGTTATGGGAGCATAGTTTTAGTTTTCTATTAAGTCCGCAAAATCTTTGGCGGAGCGGCTTTGTTCGGCTTTTTGTGATAAAGCAGTTTGTATTTCCGTCAAGCTCCTTTTAAGGTCGGCTTCTTCCTTTTCAAGGGCAGCAGACATTGAAGCATAACGGTCGGCGGAAATTTTGCAGAAAACCTTATCTTCATACATACTCTGAAGAATTTTGTCTATTTCGGCAAGGCGTTTTTTCATTTTTGTCTGCTCCTTTTCTGCGATATTCTTTTTGTTTTCGCTTTTTTCAGCCGAAATACCTATAAGACGGTTAATATATTCGGTTTTATCAGCGGAAACAAGTCGGGCATTCCTGCGTATATCGTCCAAAACTATATCGTATAGAGCATCAAATTTTATGCTGTGGGCAGTGCAGATTGATTTACCATGTCTTGTATAAGCACCGCACTCAAATTTTGCACCGTACTTTGATCTTTTTTAGATTAATGAATATCCGCATTTTAACTAACAAAGGAAGTCCCACGCCTTTTAAGGTGACGGGGCTTCCTTTTCATTCAGCAGGAGTGTAAACTCCTACTGGATGGGGCGTTGTTAAATGCAGCGCCGTTGGTCATAAGTGTTTTTGCGTCAGAAAAAAATGCGCATAGTCATTTAACCAGTCCTCTGAAAATATTGTTCGGATTTGAGGCGGAAAAAGGCTTTTTAACACTCAGATGTTTTTGAACGGTTTCAAAATCTTCCCTGTTTACCAACGGTTCATGAGTGTTCGGTACTGTAATCCATTCGGATTTAGGCAGTACAATAAGCTTTTTATCTTTAAATGAACGCCTTGCATATTTATGACTTACCATATCTCCCACGTATACCGGATTACTTAAAATTTCCCTTACTGTACGAACACTCCAATAATATGCAAACTTGTCATTTGTGCCTTGCCCCTTCACTTTTTCATACTGTGCATAGGCTCTTGGTTTGAGTATGTGTTCTTTTTTGAACGCATTTGCTATTTGAAAACAGGTTTTGCCATCTAAAATCATAGCAAACATACGTTGTACGATAGGAGCATTTTCATCGGGAATAAGCTTGTGCCTGTCATCAGGTGACTTCATATAGCTGTACGGAGCTTTAGAACCGAAAAACTCCCCGTTTAGTCCCTTTGTTCTAAATGATGAACGAATTTTGCGGCTTATATCTTTTGCGTACCATTCGTTAATAATATTCTTAAATGGAGCAAATTCATTGTCGCCGTTTTTTGTATCAACATTATCGTTTATTGCAATAAACCGAACATCTTTTTGAGTAAAGAAAACTTCTGTATAATAGCCTGTTTGCAAATATTCTCTGCCCAAACGTGACAGGTCTTTTACTATAACAGTTTCAACCTTGCCCACTTCGATTTCAGAAAGCAGTCTTTGAAAATCGGGTCTGTTATAATTTGTTCCGCTCCAACCGTCATCAATGAAGTATTCGCAGTTAATAAAGTTGTTTTCCTCAGCATAACGCTTAAGCATTGCCTTTTGTATCTGTATGCTCATACTATCGCCGCTGTATTCGTCATCTTTGCTGAGCCTGCAGTAAAGAGCCGTTATATTATTAAATTGCTGTTTTTTCATATGTATATCTTGTCCTTTCCAAACAGCAATTCAAGATTTATATTAATTTTACCAGTAATTTTGGGCTTTGTAAAGGTCTTTTGCAGTGATTTTCTTTATGTGTACTGATAAATGGTAACAGTTCAGCCAAATAATTCGCAAAACGCCCTTCAGGCGCTCGACATCTTTCGAGTTCCTATTGTTTTAAAGTTGTCTTTTCCCAAAGTTGTAAAATTACGTGCAGCAAAAGATAAGAGGTGATAGAATATGAAGCCTCGTTGTTTCAGCACAATAATGAATACATTATTGAAATATATGACCATAAGCAACAGCGGCAAGCAAATGACACTGATGAATGTCGCTTTTGCCGAGTATAAAGAGAAAAACGGAAAAGAAGATTTTGAATTTGATAAGGGAAACGTCAGCAAATGGTTCAGTGGTGAAGATAGGCAGTCGCCTTCTCTTGTAAAATTTTATGGGTCTATGGAAAATATGGAAGCACTTGTATTCGATATTCAATATAATATTTTCCCGCTTCCATATGACAAGGAAAAAGCAATTGAAGAGCTATATTCTCTGCTTGAAAATGATTTAAGTCTTTCGAAAAGTAAAAAATGTGAAATTTCCGAAGGCTATCCTTATAACAGCGAAGAGGACAAAGCTGCATTTGTGGGCAGAGTAGTATTTTTGGGTTTACAGCAGAATAAATTGCTGTATAATCCAAAAACAGGGCAGCCTATTGACTACAACGAAAAGTCACAAAATCTCAAAGATTATCTTTGCAATAATGTTATTCCGAAACCACAAAGATATTTCTGCGGCAGAGAAACGGATTTACAAGTTTAAGGGCTATGAAGTTTGCTTTACAACCCATACTGGCAGAAATCATATCCACACCCACATCGTGGTAAACTCTGTTAGCTTTGAAAACGGCAAGAAATTCAACTATTCCAAAAAAAGCTACAACAGTTCAAAGACTTGTCAGATCAAATTATAGCAGAACACGGCAAGGAAATCTGTCATAAGAATGATGAAATCACAACAAGCAATATTGGAGCTTACAAAGCTATAGAAAAAGCTGCGCAGGAAGTATATGACAGCCGGCTTTTAGATATGGTTACTGCCGTTATGACAACTAAAGTCAAGGCGACTTCACAGAGTGAATTTATCTCTTTGCTTGAACAGCAGAATATAAAAACAGTATGGCAGGACAACCGCAAGTACATAACATTTTCTGACAGTGAAAATCACAAGGTCAGAAACAAAAAATATCCGAAACCTTTAAAATAAATTTGGACAAGGAGGTGCTATTAAATGAATTTAACCAACAGAGGAAGTCCCACGCCCACCGACAAATCGTTTTAACAAATTTGGTCTTTGGGAAAAAACGATTTGTTGGCAGGCGGTGGGTACTTACTCTCCAATCAGTAGGGGTTTCAAGCCCTACTGATTGGGGCGTTGATAAACGCCGTTGGTCATAAGTGTTTTTTCGTTAGAAAAAACGCGCATAGTCTTTGATGTCAAATTATGAAAGAGAAGCTGCCGGAACAGTCCAAGCCCTCAGAAACTCAATCGAGTGTTCAATCAGAAACAGACAGATTGATGATGAGCTTGGACAACGAAAACAAAAAACAAAACTCTGCACGAAACCAACAAGCGGCTGTCGGAGAAAACGGAACAGCTTCTAATTCAAGGACAGTATATTGGATTACATCAATGCTTTTTCTGTTGTTGGTAATCGGGTTTATAGGCGGCATACTGTTTTACTTAATAAAAACCTAATACTCTTTTTCAAGACATATTGAAATTTTACCCAAACTGCAATTACAATCATTATTATCAGCTTGTTAATCTGCTTTGCCGATATTGTAAATATCAAAGGCAGTCTGAAATTAAATCTTATAGTATTATTTATGATAGCAGATATAGCGGTTATGGTTATAAGAGCAGTTTATGACTGCATAAAAAATTGGTAATAGCATAAAAATAAAACCTCGGTTTTTAGCTGATTTGGTTAAAAGCCGAGGAAATTATAAACAATGTTTGAAAATGAAGGGAGATGATAGATTATTTTATCGGAAGGAGGAATTATATAAATGATTTACGGATATGCAAGGGTCAGCAGCAAAGACCAGAACGAGGACAGACAGCTGATAGCCTTTGAAGAAAGCGGCTATAAATTTGACAGGATTTTTGTTGAAAAGCAAAGCGGAAAGGACTTTAACAGGGCTGAATACCGCAAAATGATTAAGGCAGTCCGAAAAGGTGATGTTATTGTTATAAAGAGCATTGACAGACTGGGGAGAAATTATAACGAGATTATTGAGCAGTGGCGGAAGATAACAAAGGTTAAGAACGCCGATATAATTGTTTTGGATATGCCGATTTTGGACACAACGAAAAACAAGGATTTGTTGGGGACACTTATAAGCGACCTTGTTTTACAGCTTCTTTCCTACGTGGCTGAAAATGAAAGAGTAAACATAAAGCAGAGACAAACTGAGGGCATAGCCGCTGCCAAAGCCAAAGGTGTAAAGTTCGGAAGAAAGCCGATATATGATTATCGGGACTATATAGATGTTTACGAAAGGTTTAGACGGCAGGAATTAACCCAAAAGCAGGCTATGGAGCTTATAGGCTGCTGCAAAACTACATATTATCGTCTGATGAAGGATATAAGAGCCTTAAAAATGCTTGAATATGCTCAGACAGAATTATAAATGATAAATTTCTTTCTTGGCAATACTGTCTAACAATTCCTAAAAAAGTATACTTTAGTAGTCATAGCAGCTTTAAACAATTTATAACTTTATTATACCTTGTCTTTTGTATAAAAGTCAATATAAAAACCAGAAATTTTTCTGTAAAAAATGTGGTTCGCAAAAGTATACTTTAGTAGGAAAATCTTTGATTTTTAAATAAGCGGTCACAGCGGCTTAAAGCCAAAAAAAGGAGGGATTTTTCCAATGATTTACGAAAACAAAAACTTTAGGGGAGGCGGCGGAAGGCAGCGTCACAGGCTTAAAAGGCTTTGTGCTATGCTTGTAAGTGTGATAATGATTTTATCCTGCGTTCCTCCTGTTACCCTTTGGGCTGACGGAAATACGTCAGGTTACTGCGGTGAAAATGCATATTGGGAAATAACGGACGGCGTTATGACCGTAACCGGAACCGGCGAAATTGAATATTATGACGACTGGCAGGAAGATACCATAACGAAGCTTGTTATAGGGGAAGGTATAACCTCAATAGGCTACGAGGTATTTTCTATCCTTACCAATCTGACAGAAATTTCATTTCCCTCAACTCTTGAGGAAATAAGCTACTGGGCTTTTGACGGCTGCACAAGCCTCGAAACAGTAGATCTTTCAGGAACAAACCTGACGGCTTTATACTACGGCGCTTTTTACGGCTGTACAAGCCTTAAATCGGTTTCGCTTCCGTCAACTCTTGAAGCCTTTGATAAACCGTTTGACGGCTGTACAAGCCTTGCCGAAATTACAACTGCGGAAGGCGGAGAATATTTTTATGCCGAGGACAATGTTTTATTTGAAAAATATACCTATACAGACGAAGAGGATAACGAGGTAAACGCAGTAACAATAGCCTTATATCCTGAAGGGAAAACAGACGGTGAATATACAATTCCCGACGGTGTAACAGGTATAGATGAAGACACATTTGCCGGAAACACTTATTTAAAAAACGTAACTGTACCTTCAAGCGTTGAATATATTGACGGCTGGGCATTTGAAAATTGTTCAAACCTTGAAACAGTAACATTAATTGAGGGCTTAACCCACATAGGCGACAGCGCTTTTTCCGGCTGCACAAGCCTTACAAGCATAACAATTCCCTCAACAGTGAAAACTATTGACTTATATGCTTTTTACGGCTGTACTTCACTTTCCGAAGTAAATCTTTCGGAAGGTCTTGAATATTTGGGCTACGCAGTATTTTCAGACTGTGAAAGTCTCACAAGCATATATATTCCTTCTACAGTGACGGCAATTAGTGAATATGCCTTTTCCGGCTGCAGCGCTCTTGCTGAAATTACTGTAAGCCCGGAAAATGAAACCTACAGCACGGTCGGCGGTGTTCTTATGGATACAGACCAAACCGAGATAATTTTCTATCCTAACAGTTTAACAGCCACAACATTTGAAATTCCCGCAAGTGTAACATATATCGATTCAGGCGCATTTGCTTCAAACACTCATTTGGCTGAAATAACCGTAGCTGAAGGCAATGAAGCTTACTGCGGTATTGACGGTGTTCTTTTGAATATCGACTGTACGGAAATTATCTGCTATCCAACAGGAAAAACAAGCGCTTCCTACAGCATTCCCGACGGCGTAACAGGCATAAACGAATATATGTTTGCCTATAACACCTATTTAACATCGGTAACAGTGCCTTCATCAGTGAATTATATTGACGGCTGGGCATTCTACTACTGTACAAACCTTAAAACCATAACTCTTTCCGAGGGCTTAAGCCACATAGGCGACAGTGCTTTTTGGGGCTGTGAAAACCTTACAAGCATAACAATCCCCTCAACAGTGAACACCTTAGATCTCCATGCCTTTGTAGACTGTACTTCTTTAAAGGAAATATATATTCCCAACGGAGTAAACGGCTTATATAATGAGCTTTTCTCAGGATGTTCTTCTTTAACAACCGTATATCTGCCTTCAAGTATTAACCGGATAGACGATAATGTTTTTTCCGGCTGTGACAGCCTGACTTATATTAGCTATGACGGAACGGAAGACAGCTGGAACAGTCTCAGCATAGGCGACGGAAACGATGCTCTTAATAATGCGTCATTTACCTACAGCACCTTCGACTGGAACATTGAAAACGAAGTTCTTTACATAACAGGCTCGGGAAGTATGCCCGACTATTCCGAAGACGATAATAACAGAGCACCCTGGTATAATTCTTATGATCAGTTTAACTCTGTTGTAATAGAAGACGGAATAACCTCAATAGGCAGCTTTGCCTTTGACGGCAGCGGTACAGTGGAAACAATAACCATTAACGGCAGCATAAGAAGCATAGGAAACGCAGCATTCCGAGGCAGTGCAATAACAAGCATAACCCTGCCCGATTCCTTAAAGTCAATCGGTGATTATTCTTTCCAGTCCTGTAATAATTTAACAACCTTTAACATACCCGTAAATGTAAGTTCAGTTGAAAGCAGAGCTTTTGTTACCTGTCAAAACCTTGAATCTATAACGGTTGACGAAAATAACAGCAGCTTCTGTTCCGAAAACGGTATTTTATACAACAAAGATATGACGAGGATATATGCCACAGGTATGGCTAACCCCAACATAACAAACCTTGTTATACCCGATTCTGTATCATATATCAGCAAGGACGCTTTCGAAGGATGTTCGGCTATTGAAACTCTTATCATACACGAAGAGGGTTCCGATGCTTATATTTATCTGGCAAACAATGCTTTTGCAGGCTGCGAAAACCTTAAAAGCGCCGATATTTACGGAACAACCTATGAGCTTACAAGCTGGCTCTTTACCGGCTGTACAGGTCTTGAAAGCGTAACTATCCCCACAAGCGTAAATAACATAAGAGCGTATGCCTTTGAAAATTGTTCAAGCCTTAAAACTGTAAACTACAGCGGCAGCGAGGACGACTGGAACGGCATAAACATTTATGAAGGCAACGAATACCTTACAAACGCTTATGAAACAGGAGACATAACCTATACAATTGAAAACGGCGTGCTTACAATTTCGGGCACAGGCAGAATGCCCAACTATGACAACGATGAAAACCGTGCTCCCTGGGCAGACAGCTATGACGATGTTACATCTATTGTAATTGAAAGCGGCGTAACATCCATAGGTGACAATGCCTTTAACAACAGCTGGTCTGTTGAAAGCATTTCCATAGCCGATACCGTTAAGAGTATAGGCAGCGGTGCTTTTATAAGCTCAGGCTTAAAGAGCATAACTTTTCCCAACAGCGTAACATCTATTGGAAGCTATGCTTTCCAGTACTGCAACGGCTTAACAACGGTAAACATTCCTGCAAGTGTTACAGATATTGAAGACTGTGTATTCTGTATATGTGCAAATCTCGAAACAATAACCGTCGATGAAGACAGCGAAAGCTACTGCTCAGTTGACGGAGTTCTCTACACAAAGGATATGACAAGGATTGTAGCCTGCGGTGTTGTTAACCCCAATGTTACAAACTTCGTTCTGCCCGATACGGTAGAATATATAGCGTCTAACGCCTTCATAGGCTGCAGCACTATTGAAACATTTACAATCCCCGAAGGGCTATCATATGTTTACATAGGTGAGTGTGCTTTCGGCGGCTGTGAAAACCTTGTAAGCGCCGATATGTATTCGGGCAATGAAATAGCCATAATAGCATTTAACGGCTGTACAAGCCTTACAACCGTAACAATTCCCACAAGCTTAACATATGTAGGAGAATCTGCCTTTGACGGCTGTGACAGATTAACCACCGTATATTATGAAGGTACGGAAGACGACTGGGACAGCATAAACATCGAAGGCTATAACGACCCCCTTACAAATGCTTATAACAACACAATTACGGCTGAAATAAGCTGGTCTGTTGATGAATACGGCGTTCTGACTGTCTCAGGAACAGGAAAAATGCCTGATTATGATGATGCAGGCGATGCGCCTTGGTATGACGACAAAGACAGCATAACATCTATAGTTGTTGAAGAAGGAATTACATCTTTGGGCAACAATGCTTTCAACAGTCTTTACAATGCGTCAAGCGTTTCTCTTCCCTCTACTTTGAGAACTATATGCGGTACTGCATTTGAAAACTGTTCATCATTGACGGCGATTGATATTCCCGAAAAAGTAAAGGGTATAGCAGAAAGAGCTTTTGAAGGCTGTACAGGTCTTACATCAATAACAATACCTGCGGCAACAACAAGCATAGGCAGCAGTGCGTTCCTCAGCTGTACAAGCCTTGCGTCAATAGAAGTCAGCGAGGACAGCCAAAGCTACTGCAGTGTTGACGGCGTTCTTTTCAACAAGGATATGACAGACCTTCATACATATCCCGCAGGAAAAGCAGCACAGGACTATGAAGTGCCGTCAACTGTAGGAAAAATATTGGACAGTGCTTTCTGCAAGTCAACGGTTCAGAAGGTAACACTTCCCGACGGCTTATATTGTATTGAACAAGATGCTTTTGCGGTAAGTGCAATAACATCAATAAATATACCGTCAACCTTAACCGAAGCAGGCGCAGACAACTTACTTGTCAATATTCTTCGGGATTGTTATTCATTAGAATCTATAACCGTAGACGAGGGCAATGAGCTTTTCAGCTCAGAAGACGGCATAGGCTTCAATGCGGATATGACACAGCTTCAGCTTTATCCCGCTGCAAAATTGGACGTTACAAGTTACAGTGTGCCCGACAGCGTTACATCTGTAGGTCGAGATTCTTTCGCAAATAACAGCTTTATAGAAACTGTTGTACTTCCCGAAAGCGTAACCGAAATAGATAGTGCCGCATTTTATAACTGTTCGAGCCTGACAACGGTAACTCTCCCCTCCGGCTTAACAAGCGTAGGAGACGACGCTTTCGGTGTCTGTTCTTCCATTACAACCGTAATCTATAACGGAGACAGCTGGAACGATATAAGCTTCGGCGGGGGCAACGATTATCTTATAAATGCTTATGCTAATGTCAATCTGAAATGGGATATTACCGACGATGTGCTTACAATTTACACAGAATTGTCGGGAGGTCTTTCTATACCGAATTATACAGGGGATAATCATGCCCCATGGTATGACTATTATGACGGCGAAGAAAAAGAGGTTAAAACTATAGTAGTTGACAGCAGTATAACAGCCATAGGCGACTATGCTTTCACAAACAGTCAGTCTGTCGAAAGTGTTGTCATACAGGGAGATATAACAAGCATTGGTAATTTTGCTTTCCAAGGCTGCCATATCAGCAGTTTAAATCTTCCCGCTTCACTTACTTCAATAGGAAGCTTCGCTTTCCAAAGCTGTATTTATCTCACAAGTATAGAGCTGCCTGAAAATTTGACTTATTTAGGAGACGGTGCCTTTGATGATTGTAAAAGTTTGGCAGCAATAACCGTTGCCGACGGAAACACGAGCTTCTGTTCCGATGAAAACGGATTAATCTATACTATTGATATGACGGAAATAGTTGCCTGCGGTACGGCTAACCCCAATGTAGTAAACTTAGTTATTCCGAACACAGTGAAGTATGTTAGAGGCGCTTTCAACGGCAATCCCTATATTCAAACCATTACCATAGCCGAAGGTGCGTCCGATGTTGTTATAGGCGGCTGGAACTTCAGCAATCTTGAAAACCTCGTAAGCATTGATTTAACGGGAGTTACACAATTAGAGGGCGGAACATTCTACAATTGTTCAAGCCTTAAGAACATAACCCTTCCTTCAAGCCTTGATATTTTCGGTGATGATGATTTTACCGAATGTACAGCTATTGAAAAGGTTTACTGTGTTTCCGGTTCAAGAGCCGATGATTTTTCACTCTATCCCGATTCAAACAGTGTAAACCTTGTATATGCAGACAGCAAGGCAGTGAGAACTTCCGACGATAAAGTATACTTAATTTCGGGCTTCAGACTTGCAGACGGTGACTCTTTGGAAAACTATACAAAGGCTGAGCTTTATTACGGCGATGACACAACAGCTATAGACAGCTCAGACACAGTTTACACAGGTTTTGTAATCAACGGAGTTGAGTTTGAAGCAGGCGAAATGAACTGTGAATACATAATAGGCTATGAAACCACAGACGATTACGACAGCTATACAAGCGTTGATGATATTGCGGATTTCGTATATTATGAGCTTAAGCCTGTTTCCGACGAAGATACAAACAGTGAAGCAGAGTGACGGAGGTGAACACAGTGAAAAAATCATATGAAAAACCAAAGCTTGAAACAGCTGTTATAAACACCGAAGCCGTTGCCTCTGCTACTCTTCTTTCAACGGTTTCTCCGAAACAGAGTGAATACAAAACCTTAAACATAGGTTCAAAAACCATTGTCAATTATTAATGTTTAAAGCTAAAACACTGTAATTTGATTTTCCTACCTTTCATTCAAAAGCGGCTCACCCTTAAACGGTCAGCCGCTTTTGTCTCTGTTTTAAGCTTAAAACAAATTTTATTACCCAAATTTGAATGCGTCCCAATAAAATCAGCAGCATTTTGTAAAGATACTCTATTACGGCAATAAAATCTATATTACAAAATGATTTTTCACTTTGGGCTAACCAAATAATCGAGTGATACCGAATAAAACTCGGCAAATTTTACCGCAGTGCTTAAAGACGGGTCTACCAAATTGTTTTCATACCTTGATATAAGACCTTTGGTTATGCCGAGCTTTTCTTCAACGTCCGATAGTGAAAGACCTTTGCTTTCCCTTATTTTTTTAATGTTAAATCCGAAGTTTGTCATAATACCTCCGCAGTTTTTCATAGCCTAAATTTCATCTTCCACCACGTCTGCAAGATGACAGGGCGATAGTTGACCTAAAGTGCATTTCAATGCCAAATCGGCAGTAAAATCAAAATCGACCGAAATATCGGAAATAAATGCAGTTTGGTTGGCTTGTCCTGCTTTAATCTCTATACACTCAATGCCATAAGATGTGTATTTTCCGATATATGAATTACGCAAACTTTCTTTAATCGGTATGTACAGATACATCAGATGTCGCCTCCTTAAAAAATGAATAAACCTCATCCATAGTTTTAAAACCAATAATCCTCATAAAATTAATTAAATCATACCAATTAGGGTCAGATTTTCCACACTCAATCCTGGAAATCCATTCCCTTGAAACGCCTATTCTCTCACTGAGTTCTTCCTGTGTTAAGTTTCGGGACAATCTCAATTTTCTGATTGACTTCCCCAAATTTTTCCTAAGTTTTTCTGACAATAAGCAGCTCATTTTTAATTTCTCCTTTAGTTTTTATTCGACAGTATTGTCGTAATATAAAGGATATAGGAGTTTTTGCATAAAGTCTATGAACGCTGCGTTCACATCTTCAAAATTTATCTAAAATCACATTAATTATTTTTATTTTTCCATAGTCAAATATGTCAAAATGCAGAACTCTGTTAATTTTCCACAAAAAAAGGACAGAAGCAAGGATTTTATAACTCCGCTTTCTATCCTCAAATAAATATCTTGAATTGCTGTTTTGCAAAAATTTCGTTTCCGCAATAAACCAGTCACATTTGCGACAAGACTTTGTCATAAAGACAATAACGTCTTATTGAAGCCTTTAACAGGCTCTTGAAACAAGTTTAACACATCTGTCAGAATATGTCAATTAATAAAGCCGAAATGTAATATATTTGAAATGTTTTTATTCTATGATTTTACCAAAGGTGCGTTTATTAGTCTTGAAATGGGTTTGAGATTATGATACAATAATGTATAAACCAACAAATATTTTTTAAGCTTAGGAGGTATTTAAAAATTATGAAAAAATTTTTGACGGAATTTAAGGACTTTGCCGTTAAGGGCAATATGGTCGATATGTCCGTTGGTATTGTTATAGGCGCTGCCTTTAACTCCATTATAACCAACATTGTAGACTGTCTTATTACGCCGCTGATTAACTATCTTATAGGACTTTTGACAGGCGGTGCGGACGCTGCCACAGCTGTAGGCACAATAGGCATTTTTGACGTAGGCACTCTTGTAGGGGCAATAATCAATTTTGTAATAACTGCCTTTGTTCTTTTCCTTATTGTTAAGGCAATCAACAACTTCCACAAGAAGGAAGAGGCACCTGCGGCTCCCACAACAAAGACCTGCCCTTACTGCAAGTCAGAGATACATATTGAAGCTACAAAATGCGCACACTGCGGTTCTGACGTATAACGGGGGTAATATATGAAAAAAATTCTTTCTTTTTTATTGGTGATGACTATGATGCTTTCTATTTTTAACATAACCGCTTTTTCGGGAGAAGCACCCAATGTGGCTTTAAGCTTTTCAACAGGCTCTTCCGGGGATGTTTTAACCAAAGACACCGGTTCAGACTATTATTATTTAACAACAGGCAGCGAAGCCACTAACTTTGCTTCTTACGAAGCCTTAGGCGGAACAATCTGCGCCGCTTTGACAGACACATCGTCAAATGACACAACAGCTCTTCACATTCCCTTTAAGGCTGTTTCCGACGGCGTAATTTCCATAGAGACAACTATGGCGTCAAACCGCTACGGCGTAAATCTTTTTAAGGTTCTCGACAGCGACGGAAACACCGCTGTCCGCTGTTTTCTTAACCCCGAAGGGGGCATAAGCCTTATAACTTCTTCCGCTTCTTCAGACACAATCGGGGCTGAATCTCTTGTGGGAGAGGGATCTTTGACGGCTCTTAAGCTTACTCTTGACCTTAAGAACAATTCTGCAAAGCTTTCTTTAGGCTCTGAAGAGACAAAAACGGCTTTTGACGCCGGCAATATTTCGGAAGTTGTTTTCGAAACACCCAAGGCTTCTCTTTCCACAAAGATATATGTTTCCGCAGTTGATGTTTATGAGGGAGAGGAAAAGGAAAACGGGCTTGACCCCAATCTTCCCACACTTTATCTTTTGGGGGACTCCACAGGCTCGCCCTATACTTCCTCCGACTATTATAAAAACGGCGGAAATTATCTTGAAGTAAGAAACGGTTTCGGAATGGCTTTCCCAACATATTTTGACGAGAGCAAAATCAATTTGGTAAACTATGCTATTTCCGGCATAAGCTCAAAGAGCTTTTTACAGAACGATTATTATAAGGCACTTCTTTCAAACTGGAAAGAAGGAGACTATGTAATTATTGCCTTCGGCCACAATGACGAAAAGAACGAGGACGAAGCCCGCTTCACTGACGCTTCGATGGGAGCAGAGGGCATAAACACAGAGGGTCAGTTTGCAAATTCGCTTTATGCTAATTACATAAAGCCTGCACAGGAGGCAGGGGTCAATGTAATTTTGGCTACGCCTATTTCACGCCGTGACCGTACAACAGATTATATCGGCGGTTCGAATGTTCACAATTTGACATCAAAGGGCTTCGGCGACTATGCCCAGACAATAAGAGATTTGGCTGAAGATCTTGATGTTGCCTGCATAGACAATACTCAGATGACATATAACGAATATGTTGCTTTGGGAAAGGGCGCAACAGACGGCTCGTCGGGCTGCGGAGTTTATCACGCTCTTTACTGTGATGACTATATGACAACTAAGAACCTTTTGAACGATGACGGTTCATTTGACGAAAATTATCGTATCGACAATACCCACCTTAACTCCTACGGGGCTAAAACAATAGCTTATTTTATGGCTGAAGCTATTAAGGGAACAGACACAGTTCTTACAGGTGCTGACTGCAAGCCTGTTTACAGCGAAAGCTCGGAGGGTACTCTTTCGGCTCTTTCGGCATATCTTAAAGCCTATACAGACCCCAGAATTAACGGAAAGACTACCGATGAGGTTGCTTTAGACAGCTTAGAGGGATTTTCGGTATATTTGGAAACGGCGACAACTCTTCACGACGAACTGGGAGAGGTTTTTGACGTAACCGTAAACGTAAAGGACAACCCCGGCTTAAGCAAATTAAGCTATGCCGTAAGCTATGACTCCGATATTTTAAGGCTTGTTTTTCCGGAAACAGACGCAGAAGGCTCTGTATTAATCGAAGGAAACATTGACGGCGAAAACGAGTATGCCGACGGCGTTCTTACAACCCTTTCGTTCGAGGTAATCGGCGGAGGAGACACCGATATATCCGTTGAAGTAGTAAATGCCGAGCATAACGGCAGCACATACTCAAGCTCTGATTATTCCACAGGGGGCTTAAATATAGTCTGTGACTTTAACCCCGAGAACAAAAATTAATAAACAAAAGAAGGAAAATGCAAAATGAATAAAAGCGAAGTTCAGTCTGAAAACAAAATGGGGACAATGTCTGTCAGCAAGCTTTTAATATCTATGTCTGTTCCCATAATGATTTCAATGTTTGTTCAGGCTCTTTACAACATTGTTGACAGTATATTCGTGGCAAAAATAAGCGAAAACGCCTTGACGGCTGTTTCTTTAGCGTTCCCGATTCAAAATCTTATGATTGCGGTTGCATCGGGAACAGGCGTCGGCGTAAACGCTCTTCTTTCAAAAAGCTTAGGCGAAAAAAAGTTTAAAACCGCCGACAAGGCAGCCAACAACGCTGTATTTTTGGCTTTTTCAAGCTTTGTTGTTTTTGCCCTTATAGGTCTGTTTTTCTCACACACATTTTTTGCTATGCAGACCGATATTGAAGAAATCATAGATTACGGAACAAGCTATTTGAGTATTGTTTGTATGGTTTCAATAGGTTCTTTCGGTCAGGTCTGCTTTGAAAGACTCTTGCAGGCTACGGGCAAAACCCTCTGCACTATGGTAACACAGTCAACAGGGGCGATTATAAACATAATTTTAGACCCCCTGTTTATATTCGGCTTATTCGGCTTTCCCAAGATGGGAATAGCCGGTGCAGCCATAGCAACGGTTATAGGGCAGTGTACAGCCTGTCTTTTGGCTCTGTATTTTAACCTTAAGAAAAATAAGGAAATTCACTTCAATTTTAAGGATTTCAGACCCGACATAAAGATTATCGGCAGTATCTACGCAGTAGGTATTCCCTCGATTTTGATGATTGCCATAAGCTCTGTTATGACCTTCGGTATGAACAAGATTTTCCTTGCCTTTACAACAACGGCAACAGCTGTTTTCGGCGTATATTATAAGCTTCAAAGCTTTGTGTTTATGCCCGTTTTCGGCTTGAATAACGGAATGGTGCCTATTGTAGCCTATAATTTCGGAGCAAGAAAGCCCGACAGAATTAAGAAAACAATTTTCTTAAGCATAAGCTATGCTATGATTATTATGCTTATAGGCTTCGGCATTTTTATGTTCTTCCCCAAACAGCTTTTGGGCTTCTTCAATGCGTCCGAAAATATGATGGAAATAGGCGTGCCTGCACTGAGAATAATAAGCTTCAGCTTCCTTATGGCGGCTTTCGGCGTTGTGTGCAGCTCTGTTTTCCAGGCTCTCCGCCACGGACTTTTGAGCCTTATTATTTCGGTAATGCGTCAGCTTGTGGTGCTTCTGCCCTGTGCCTTTATACTTTCAAAGGTGGCTACCCTTACAAGCGTTTGGCTGGCTTTCCCCATATCTGAGGCTGTAGCCTGCATATTCAGCATTGCTTTCTTAAGATATGTTTATAAGCTGGAAATTATACCTATGAAGGCGGAGAAAAATAAATAAGCTCGAATAACACAAGTTAAATAATATCAGAAAAAAGTTCTCAAAAGGCTGATAATTCGGCGTTTTTGAGAACTTTTTTGATTTTATATGTTTGTTTTATAAGCCCAGTGTTTCAATAACTGAAAAAAAGACTTAATTGTATTTGAAAAGAAGCAGGTCATCGCCATTTGCGAAATCTCCGGCATAACATTTGAGCTCGGAATTTTCTCCGCAGGAGTAAAATAAATAATTATCGGCTATGCCGTCAATACCTGCGTTTTCGCAGTCAACAAAAAGGAATTTTTCTTCACCGTTTGAGTTTATTCTGTAAAGCCTTCCTTTATCGCTCATATTTCGGTAATAAACATAACCGTTACAAGCGGCAATATTCCAGCATTTATCCTCGGAAATAAGCTTATTTTCACTGCCGTCTGTTTTCATTTTGTAAAGAAAAGACTTTTCTTCTGAGTTATCGGTATAATATAAATATTCGCCCTCTAAGGCAAAATCCCCCGCTGTTACATCACTGAGCCTTTCATTAAAGCTTCCGTCAAAATCGGTTTTATATAAATAACCGTCACTGCTGTCTATGTAATAAATGCAGTTTTCCGTTACCGTAAACCGGTCTACTGACTCAACCAAGACCTTTTTATTAAAGCCCAAAAAATCCGTCCTGTAAAGTCTGCTGTATTTACTGTTTTCTTCACAATATTTATAGAATACAAACTCGTTTGTAACAATAAGATTTTCGGCTCTGCTTAAACTTATACACCTTTCAGAGCCTGTTTTAAGGTTCATTTTATAAATACTGCCGGGTGCTCCGTCTATATAAAACAGAAAATCGCCAAATACGTTTATGTTGTAACCCCGGCGGTCGGTGATTTTTTCTCTGTTTTCACTTTCAGTGTCCAAGGAATAAATACAGTCGTTGCCGCTTAAATCTGAATAGTAAATTTGTCCGTCGCTTTCGGTGACAAGACCGTCGCTTAAAATTTTTCCTCCGCTGTTTCCCAAAGCAAACTCATCGGATATTTTTCTAGCCGCCCTCTGTTCGCATAAAAACAAAATGCATAACAAAAGCGCAGCCCCCGTAAGGATTAATAAAATCCTTTTCACTCTTTTATTCATATGTAAATCTCCTTTTTTCATAGTCTTATCAATTTTTTTGAGAGCCTTCTCTGACACCGTCCTCTTTAATTACGGCAAGGGCGGTTTTGGCTATTATTTTAAGGTCGGTTAAAAGGCTCATTTTTTTGACGTATTCCCCGTCATAGGCTGCCTTTACGTCTATGGGCAGCTCGTCTCTGCCCATAACCTGGGCAAGCCCCGTCAGCCCCGGGGTAATGCTGTTTGCGCCGTATTTATCTCTTTCGGCTATAAGGTCATACTGGTTATAAAGGGCAGGGCGAGGGCCAACAATGCTCATTTCCCCCTTAATTATGTTAAAAAGCTGAGGCAGCTCGTCAAGGCTTGTTTTCCTCAAAAATCTGCCGCTTTTTGTAATAAAGGCTTCAGGGTTGTTAAGCATATGGGTTGGGACATCCTTCGGTGCGTCGGTATACATCGTTCTGAATTTATATATTTTGAAAAGCTTTTTGTCTTTCCCGACCCTGCCCTGTTTAAAAAGCACAGACCCCTTTGACTCGGCTTTTATAACCGCCGCAATTACCCCCATAGGCACAAGCAAAACCCCTGTGCCTACAAGAGAAAGTATTAAATCAAAGCCTCTTTTGAAATGCTTATACATAACGACCACCTGTTAATAAGTTTACTTAATCAGTCTCTTTTGAAAATATCTCTGGTATAAACCTTGTCCTTCACGTCGTCAAGACAGCTGTCATATCTGTTTGCAATAATCGCTCCGCACATCTGCTTGAATTTTTCAATATCGTTTACCACACGGCTGCCGTAAAAGGTTGTTCCGCCCTCTAAAGTTGGCTCATAAACAACAACAGCGACCCCCTTAGCCTTAATTCGCTTCATAACCCCCTGAATGGAGCTTTGACGGAAGTTGTCTGAATTTTTCTTCATAGTCAGGCGGTAAACCCCCACAATGCAGTCCTTAATTTGGGCGTCGTCCCTTAAGCTGCCCTTGAAATAGCCTGCCATAGAAAGAACTCTTTCAGCAATAAAGTCTTTTCTTGTGCGGTTGCTTTCAACAATAGCTTCAATAAGGTTTTCAGGCACGTCACGGTAGTTAGCCAAAAGCTGTTTTGTGTCCTTTGGCAGGCAATATCCGCCGTAGCCGAAGGATGGGTTGTTATAGTGAGAGCCTATTCTGGGGTCAAGGCAAACGCCGTCTATAATCTGCTTTGTGTCAAGGCCTTTCATTTCGGCGTAGGTGTCAAGCTCGTTGAAAAAGCTTACTCTAAGAGCCAAATAGGTGTTGGCGAAAAGCTTAACGGCTTCAGCTTCCGTAAAGCCCATAAACAGAATGTCGGGGTTTTCCTTAAGAGAGCCTTCCTTTAAAAGCTCTGCAAAGGTTTTTGCGGAGTTGTAAAGGGCTTCATCTTCCAAATCCGTACCCACAATAATTCTTGAAGGGTAGAGATTGTCATAAAGAGCCTTGCTTTCTCTTAAAAACTCAGGTGAAAAGAGAATGTTTTTGTTTCCTGTTTTTGCCCTTAAATTCTCGGTAAAGCCTACGGGAACTGTGGATTTTATAACCATAACGGCGTTTGGGTTTACCCTTGTGACAAGGTCAACAACCTGTTCAACTGCCGATGTGTCAAAAAAGTTTCGTCTGCTGTCATAGTTTGTAGGAGCGGCTATTACAACGAAATCCGCTTCGGAGTAAGCCTTTTCGCCGTCAAGGGTTGCTTCAAGGTCAAGTTCCTTTTCCTTAAGATACTTTTCAATATATTCATCCTGAATAGGGGATATGCCTTTGTTTATTAAATCCACCTTTTCGGGGATAATGTCAACGGCTTTTACGCTGCTTTTTTGTGAAAGCAGAACGGCTATTGAAAGCCCTACATAGCCTGTTCCGGCAACTGCAATGTTGTATTTTTTGTTCATAATTTTATTCTCCTTGTTTTTTTATTTTTTCAATAATTTCCTTCGGAATTTCAATGTACACCGCTTTAACGTTTTCCTCCAAATGCTTAAGAGAGGTTGTTCCGAAAAGGGCTGAGCTTATATATTTGTTTTGAAGAGTGTAGTTTAAAGCTGCCTGAGCGGCTGAAAATTCCTTGTGACCGTTTATAAAGCGGTAGCCTCCGCTTTTTTTAAACTGCTCTTTAAAACGGGCATAACACCGGGCAATATACCATAAATCCTTACGGTGTCTCACCTTAAAAAGGCTTCTGCTGTAAAGCGCCTGACTCAAAGCCACCCCGGCAATAACCCCGATTTTGCGGTCATAAAGCTCTTTTATTACAGGCTCTCTGTCCCGGCGCATTATATTATAGTCAAGCATTACAAAGTCAAAGCATTTTGTGTTTTTGACATAGTTTATAACCTCGTCGCTGAATGTGTTTATGCCGACTGCACGGACAGCGCCCTTTTTCTTAAGATCGAAAAGGGCTTCAAGAAGCTGAGTCTTTAAGTCCGAAACATCTCCTCCATGGCACATAAACAAATCTATATAGTCCGTTTTTAAGCGTTTAAGGCTTAATTCAAAGCTTTCCCTCATCCGGTTTACGCTGAAATCCTTAAGCCAGTCAGAGCCCACTGCTCTTTCGCCGAATTTTGTGGAAAGTATAATATCTTTACGGTTTATGCCTGTTTCGGCTAAAATTTGACCGAGCCGTTCCTCCGCAAAGCCGTAGTTATGCCCTGTGTCAAAATAGGTTATGCCCAAATCAAGGCTACGCAAAATAAGAGCCTTCGCTTCCTCATAGCTTATCATAGGCTTGCCGAAAAGGCTTTTTCCCCACGCACCGGCACAGCCGAAGCCCAAAGGGGAAAGATAAATATCACTGTTTCCCAGCTTTCTTTTATTACATAATTTTTCTTCCATAATATTTAATATTAATACAGAACCTCTGTGTTTTCTCCGTTGTTTCTGTTGTCAAAATTAGGTACAAGCTCCTTAATTATTGCTATTGTGTCACTGTCATTATAACAGGAGGCTTTGAGCCTTTCAAGCCCCTCTTCAAAACTTTTGTCATTGATTTTAATGGGCTTTGCAATAAATATCTTTTTGTGATAGGTTGCCTGCATACTGTCCTTTTCCTCGTCCATAATAAGCTCTTCATAGAGCTTTTCACCGGGTCTCAGCCCGGTATAAACTATGTCGATGTCCTCAAAGGGCTTCAAGCCCGAAAGCTTTATAAGATTTAAGGCAAGGTCGTTTATTTTAACAGGCTCTCCCATATTAAGAACGAAAATTCTGCCGCTTCTGCCCATACCCCCTGCCTGTAAAACAAGGCGGCTTGCTTCGGGAATAGTCATAAAAAATCTCGTTATGTCCTTGTGGGTTACCCTGACGGGGCCGCCCTCCTCGATTTGCTTTTTGAAAAGGGGAATAACCGAGCCGTTTGAACCTAAGACGTTTCCGAAACGAACAGCCATAAACTTAGTGGAGCTTTTTTCAGCAGCCGACTGAATAATCATTTCGGTTATACGCTTTGTTGCTCCCATAACGTTGGTGGGGTTTACAGCCTTGTCGGTAGAGAGAAGAACGAAACGCTCCGCCCCGAATTTGTCTGCGGCGTTTACTATATTAAGTGTTCCGAAAACGTTGTTTTTAACCGCTTCCTTGGGCACAGTCTGCATAAGGGGAACGTGTTTGTGAGCCGCCGCGTGGAAAACAACGTTTGGCTTATACCTCTCAAAGAGCCTGTCCACCATAGCCTTGTCGCAGACAGAGCCTATAATAACCTCGATTTCCATAGCTTCATATTTGTTTTTAAGCTCATTCATAAGCTCATAGGCATTGTTTTCGTAAATATCGAAAATTATAAGCTTTTGAGGTGAAAACTTTGAAATTTGTCTGCAAAGCTCAGAGCCTATTGAACCGCCGCCCCCTGTGACTAAAACGGTTTTTCCCTTAAGATAGCCGCTGACATCCGCAACGTTTATTTCAACCTCGTCTCTGAAAAGAAGGTCTGTTATTTTAACGTCCTGCAAAACCCTCTGAAAGCTGCCGTTTTCGGGAACATCGCTTATAGGGGGAATCATTTTAAGGGCGCAGTTGGTCTTTGTGCAATTATCCATAATTCGCCTAAGCTCCGTATTGTCGGCGGAGGGTATGGCAATAATTATTTCGTCTATTTCATATTCTTCCGCAAGTCTCGGCACGTTGTCTACATTATAGGTGACACGAACTCCGTGAATGGTTGTGTTGCTTTTTGTTATGTCGTCGTCTACAATAAGCACTGCAATTCTGTTTTCATAGCCCTTTGCATACTGCATTATGCTTCTGACAACATTATAGCCCCCGTAGCCTGCACCTATTATCATAACTCTTTTTGCGCCTGCTTTTTTAAAGAGCCTGTTTTCGATGTGAATGTACATTCTCTTTAAAAAGCGGTAGCCCGACCTTGAAAAAACAAACAAAATCATATTAAAAACAAAGGCAAGGGCAAGCATTCTCTTAGGCAAGTCGATAAGCCCGACGGGAACTATAAAGAACCTGTCGAACAAAAACAGACCTACAAAAATAACCACCTGTGAAATGAAAATTTTAATAAGCTCTTCAATGTCGGCATACTTCCAAATTTTCGAATAAAAGCCGAAAAGGGCATAGCAAAGGGGCGTAAAAAGGCTCACAAAGGGAAGGGCGAAAAGATACCACTGCCAAACGGAGGCGTTAAATGTAATATAGCCCCCTCCGGGGATAGATCCGCCGTACCACAGCCCCAACGCTGACAGAAGAGACAAATTTATAAAAATAATATCCAGGGCAATATAAAGCCCCACTGTTTTAAGCTTTTCAAGCTTTGATAATCCTTCGGACTCCATAGCTTATTCCTCCGAAAAATCTATTTTGTTAAGGGCACAGCCTGCGCCTAATAATATCCAGAAAAAGGGCGCTACGCTGACACTGCTGTCTGTGGTGAACTGTGTGGCAAGGTAAGCCAAAATTCCCCACAGAAGTCCGAACCTTATTACGTTTATTACGCCTTTGGTCTGAATAAGCTTTTTAACCGTCATTATAAAGTATATAACCATTGCCCCGATAAAAGCAATAAGAGAAAATACGCCTGTGTTTACGGCAATCTGCAAATACATATTATGGGGCTTGTCAACGATTGTGTAAGGGTTGCCCAAAAATTCACATTTGCCAACAAGGTCTGTCTGAGGGAACTCCAAAACGAAGCAGTCCGCCCCTGCTCCCAAAAGGAATGTTTTTACATTCAGCAGAAGGGGAAGAGTTCTCGACCAAATATAACCTCTGCTTGAACCCAAATATTCAAGACCCTCAAAGCCTATGTGTTTGACCTCTGTGTTTATGTCATAGCTGTCGCCGTTTCTTATTACGGCGGTTAAACCGTTTTCCGTTTCTCTGAACATAAAGTCATATTGAGTAAGCCCGTCATAGGCTTCAAAATAAATTATATCGTTTGAGAATATAACAGAGGTTCTCTGCAGCGGCGAAACATCGTAGCTGTAGGTTATAACTCCGTCCTCTTCTGTTACATCGTTGTAGGAAAGCTCCTCTCCGTTAAGCTTAAGAACAGGCTCGTCTCCGACCTCAGAAACTCTTATTTCGCCTATCTCCGAAACTATTGCTCCTTCATTCCCGTCGATGTAAAATGTTTTCCAAAAATAAGGGCTTTCCTGAGTGGTTTTTCCGCTTAATGTGTCAAAAATAACCTTCACCTTGTTT
The DNA here is from genome assembly GCA_021204175.1 of Clostridiales bacterium. Classification (GTDB taxonomy): domain Bacteria; phylum Bacillota; class Clostridia; order Lachnospirales; family CAG-274; genus JAJQCI01. Next base: position 51,559 of record JAJPZT010000017.1, read on the forward strand.
AAGCTGAAGCCGCTGTCAAGGCTTAAAACACCTGCGCCTAATATACATATAAGAACGAAAGCCACTGCAAATGTGCCGACTTTTGCCGCACTTAAGCCCTTAAACATTTTTTTCTTAAAGGCTAAAACAACGGCTGTTATAACCATAACAAAAGCTGAAGCCAAAAGACCCAAAACAGCGCCGGCTGAACCGCTGCCGATTACGTTTAAAAGGCTTAAAAGAGCCAAAGCCGCCGAGCAGTATTTAAATGGACTTTTAACAGGCAGCCCCACTGCGGCAACGGCAAATATGGGAAGAAGCAGAGCAAAGGCACTGCCGACGCAGTTGGGGTTATAAAGTGTAGAATAAATTGTCTGATATTTTACTGTTAGCTTATAGCCTTCAACATATTTACTGCCGTAAACCAGCTTAGCCATAAAGTCGGTTTTGAAAATGTCGAAGCCGAAAAACTGACCTGCGCCTATAAGCCCCAATAAAAGGGTTGACACCATAAAACAGCCGAAAATGAATTTAAGCCTTTTGGGGTTTTTGACATAGTGAAGAGCTACCGCAAAAAGGGCAAAGTAGCACAAAAGCATTATAATGCCTTCATATCTTTCCGTTACGCCGTGAACCGCCACATATTTATATGAGGAAAAGAGAGCCGAAAGCAGCCCCAAGCCCATGTAGGCGGAAAGACATATAAAAACGGGGTTTTTAAACTGAAGCTTCTTTCCCTCCAAGTTAGTTAAAAAGTCAAGGGCAATTATAATAAGCATTATAACTACAGTCAAAATTACAGCACAGCTTTTCATATAGATGAAAACGTCGTTGCTGACTGTGCTGCTTCTAATTGTTCCCTGCTCGTATGAGGATATTTTAACGGAAGCAAGCCTTACAATCAGGGGAACAACCGCTATCATAAAGGCAAACAGGGCTGAAACCGCTGCGTTTGTAAGGTTTATGTTATTTTTTTTATTTTTGTTTTTTTCGTCCAAAATGTATTAGCTCCTATTATAATGTATTCAGTAGTTTTTAAAGTTCCTCTTCAAGAACTGTGAATATGTTCATCACTGTGAAAAAGGTGCAGCGGTTGAGCTGCTGCACCTCTGCAGTTATTCATTGGCAAATTTTAGGTTGTTTTTTCTTTGGGACAATTACTCACTTGCTAATTGAAGGCTGCTTGATAAACGAGCCTTAATTTCATTAATTTTTTCCAAAGATAAATGAGTATATTTGCTGATTTTTGAAAGATCCTCATTTTCTTTAAGCATCTCAATTGCAACAGCTTCCTTGCTTTCTGCTCTGCTCTCTTTTTTAAGATCACGTATATACATTTCGTAAATCTCTTCTTGACTGTATAAACTAATCATAATATTCGCAACCTCCTTTTTATTTTCAACTAAAATTCTTCCGAACTCAGCTGTTTTTTTAAGTGGGAAAATTATTCACTTGCTAATTGAAGGCTGTTTGTTAAACGTTCCTTGATTTCGTTAATTTTTTCTAAAGAAAAGTGTGTAAACTTGCTGATTTTTGAAGGATCTTCATTATCTTTGAGCATTTCTATAACAACATCTTCCTTGCCTTCTTCCTTGCCTTCTTCCTTGCCTTCTGCTTTGCTCTCTTTTTTAAGATCACGTATATACATTTCGTAAATCTCTTCTTGACTGTATAAACTAATCATAATATTCGCTACCTCCTTTTCATGCTCTTTGAGAAATTCTTTCAGAATATCATAGCTTTCGCAAATCCTCAAGGTTTCCTCAACTGCTTTTCTTGTATATCCGTACATTTTAACCTGTTTATCGAGAACCTTCGTAAACAGTATATACTGCTCAATAATACCTTTGCTGTTCTTCTCGGTTATTATCCTTACTCTTACCTCTATGGCAGTTTCTTCACCGCCGAAAAACTCATCAGACAATGTCAAAACGTCCTTGTCTGTTTTGGTGTCGCAGCTGAAAATAACATACAGCTCCGGTTTTGGGATTATAACAGGCTTTGTTCCATACAGGTTTTGTTCGGTTTACTTAAAATGCTCCTGATAGGTGTGAGCAAGGTACATAAAGCTTCTCACGATGATATTTACAGAAGCGGTTGACTGCGCTTCCACAAGAATAAACAGCTTATCCTTTACGGAAAAGCCCAAATCGTTAGTTATATCCTTTAGGAATATAGGCTCAAGGGTTATTGTCTTTAAGTCTTCTTCAGTTGCTGTTTTATCTTCGGGGTGGAGAGCCTGATACAGCTGCAAAAGATATTTTTTTTCACGAAACAGCCTTGTAAACACAGTATCCTTTATGTTTCTTTTTGCTCCGTAACCCATAGCTTCTTTTTATTCCATATTTCGCAGTCACCTCACTTTTACGATTTTATTATACTATAAAATGAGGCTAATATCAACTAAAATGAAAAGATTTTTTTAAGACGATTTAATATTCAGTCAAAAAAAACTTGAAAAATGAGCCGAAATAGTATAATCTATATAGGATAGAAATTTTGTTTTGATAAAGTTTATTAAGGATATGGAGAATTTTTAGAAATATGGCTAAGGATAATTTAAAAAACGATTACGGAAATGAGAGTATAACAGCCCTTAAGGGGGCTGACAGAGTAAGGCTCCGCCCTTCGGTTATTTTCGGCTCGGACGGAATAGAGGGCTGCCGCCACTCTGTTTTTGAGATTTTATCAAACGCAATTGATGAAGCCAGAGAGGGCTTCGGCGACAGAATAGAGGTTGAGCTTTATTCCGACGGATCGGTTTCCGTTAAGGACCGGGGACGGGGCATACCCGTTGACTACAACAAAACAGAGGATAAATATAACTGGGAGCTTCTGTTCTGCGAGCTGTATGCCGGAGGAAAATATTTAAACAACGAAGGGGAAAACTATGAGTTCAGTCTGGGACTTAACGGCTTGGGTTTGTGTGCCACACAGTACAGCTCAGAATATATGGAAGTCGAAATTTTAAGAGACGGCTATAAATATAATCTTCGTTTCGAAAAGGGTGAAAACGTCGGGGGTCTTAAGAAAACCGCCTGTAAGGGAAAAGCAACAGGCAGCTTTATAAAATGGAAGCCCGACAGAGAGGTTTTCACCGACATATCTCTTGACATAGATTATTTTAAAGATATTCTTCAAAAACAGTGCATTGTAAACGCAGGCTTAACCTTTGTTCTTACAGACGAGGCGAAAGGGGAAAGCTTTGAGTTTTGCTACCCCGAAGGCATAAAAGACTATATTAAAGAGAGAGTTGACGGAAAAACTATTTCCGACATAGTTTATCTCAAAACAGAAACAAAGGGCAGAGACAGAGAGGATAAGCCCGAATATAAGCTTAAATATGAGGTTTCCTTCTGTTTTTCAAACGATATTAACTTTATAGAGTATTATCATAATTCGAGTTTTTTGGAGCACGGCGGTTCACCGGATAAGGCAGTCAGATCGGCTTTTGTTTACGCCATAGACAAATATCTTAAGGCTTCAAATTTGTATAAAAAGGATGAAAAAAAGATACAGTTTTCGGATATTGAGGACAGTTTGGTTCTTATAATAAATTCATTTTCAACTGTTACAAGCTACGAAAACCAGACAAAAAAGTCAATTACAAACAAGTTCATTCAGGAGGCTATGACATCTTATCTTAAGGAGCAGCTTGAAATATATTTCACAGAGAACAAAGCCGACGCCGACAGGCTTACAAGCCAGGTTCTCGTAAACAAAAGAAGCCGTGAAACAGCGGAAAAGACAAGAGTTACCATAAAAAAGAAGCTTACGGGAAATTTGGATATAAATAACAGAGTAGAAAAGTTTGTAAACTGCCGAACAAAGGACGTAAGCCGCCGGGAGCTTTATATCGTAGAGGGTGACTCAGCAATGGGCTCCGTTATTTTGGGACGGGACTCGGAGTTTCAGGGAATTATGCCCATAAGAGGCAAAATATTGAACTGTCTTAAGGCGGGATATGACAAGATTTTCGCAAGCCCCATTATTACCGACCTTTTAAAGGTTTTGGGCTGTGGTGTTGAAATAACCACAAAGCACAACAAGGACTTAAATTCCTTCGACATAAACAATTTAAGGTGGAATAAGATTGTAATCTGCACCGACGCCGATGTAGACGGCTTTCAGATCAGAACCCTTGTTTTGACAATGCTTTATAGACTTACGCCTACACTGATTGACCAAAAAAAGGTTTATATTGCCGAGTCTCCTCTGTATGAAATTACCGCCGGAAAGAACACCTACTTTGCCTATACGGAAAAGGAAAAAGCCGATATTTTAAAGAAAATTAAGGGAAAATATCACATTCAGAGGTCAAAGGGCTTAGGTGAAAACGAGCCTGAAATGATGTGGCAGACCACAATGAACCCGGCTACAAGACGGCTTATTCAGGTCTGCCCCGAGGACGTTCAAAAAACGGCAATGGTTTTCGATATGCTTTTGGGGGACGACCTTAAGGGCAGAAAAGAACACATAGAGCTTTACGGTCATAAATATATTGACTTAACCGAGCTTTCATAAGGAGGTTTTAATTTATGGCTAAAAAAAGAACACCCAAACAGACCGAGACTTATGTTGATAAATATACGGAACAGCCCATAACGGACACTTTGGAGCTTAACTATATGCCCTACGCAATGAGTGTAATCGTTTCAAGGGCAATTCCTCAAATAGACGGCTTTAAGCCTGCCCACAGAAAGCTTCTTTACACAATGTATAAAATGGGGCTTTTAAACGGCGCAAGAACAAAGTCCACAAACGTTGTGGGGCAGACAATGAAGCTAAATCCCCACGGAGACGCAGCAATTTATGAAACTATGGTCAGGCTGACGAGAGGCAACGGCGCACTGCTTCATCCCTTTGTAGACAGTAAGGGCAACTTCGGCAAGGTCTATTCAAGAGATATGGCTTATGCCGCTTCAAGATATACCGAGGTTAAGCTTGACAGCTTCTGCACCACACTTTTTAAGGACATTGACAAGAACACCGTTGAGTTTGTAGATAACTTCGACGGCTCAATGCAGGAGCCTGTTCTGTTTCCCGTGTCATTTCCCAATGTGCTTGTTACGCCAAATCAGGGAATTGCGGTAAGTATGGCTTCGCAGATATGCAGCTTTAACTTAGGAGAAATCTGTCGGGGAACGGCGGCTTATATCAAAAACAAAAATGTTGACCTTATGGAATATATTAAAGCCCCTGATTTCTCCACAGGGGGAGAGCTTATATATGACAAAAAGGAGCTTTCGGCAATTTACGAAACAGGCAGAGGCAGCTTTAAGGTCAGGGCAAAATACCACAGCGACAAAAAGCTTTCTCTTATAGAGGTTTACGAAATTCCCTATTCCACAAATATCGAAGCAATTACGGATAAAATAATTCAGCTTGTAAAGACAAATAAAATAAAGGAAATAAATGATGTAAGAAACGAGACGGACTTAAACGGCTTGAAAATTACCATTGACATAAAGAGAAACACAGACCCCGACAGGCTTATGGAGAAGCTTTTCGAGATGACACCTCTCTGCGACAGCTTTAACTGCAACTTCAACATTTTGGTTGACGGCAGACCCAAGGTAATGGGGATTAAGGAAATTTTGGATAACTGGATTTCTTTCCGAACAGACTGTATCAAAAAGAGAACGGCTTATGAGCTTGAGCGGAAAAAGGAGCAGTATCACCTTCTTTCGGGACTTAACAAAATAATTGTGGACATTGACCTTGCCATTCAGATTATAAGGGAAACGGAAAAAGAGTCTATGGTTATTCCCAACCTTATGGAGGGCTTTAATATTGACCAGCCCCAGGCGGAGTTTATTGCCGAAATTAAGCTCAGAAATTTAAACAGAGAATATCTTTTGAACAAGGTTAAGGATATGCAGCAGCTTGAAAAGGATATTGCGGAGCTTCAGGGCATACTTTCAAGCGACACTAAGATTAAAAATATAATCTGCCGAGACCTTAAAGAGGTTGAAAAGAAGTACGGGGCTGAAAGGCGGACGGATATTGTCTTTGCGGAGGACGTAAAGGCGGCTGCTCCTGTTGAGGTCATTGAGGATTACGGCGTTAAGCTTTTCCTAACAAAGGAAAACTATTTTAAGAAAATAACCCTCAATTCTCTGCGTCTTTCAGGGGAACACCGTCTTAAAGAGGACGATGAAATTGCTGTTGAAATCGAAACCACAAACAACAACGAGGTTATGTTCTTCTCTGACAAACAGGCAGTTTATAAGGTCAAAATTTATGACCTTGCGGAGTGCAAGGCAAGCGTTATGGGCAGCTTCTTAAACAATATTCTGCCTATGGAAAGCGATGAAAAAATTGTGTTTATGGCTGTTCCCGGTGAAAGCTACGCAGGGGAAATTATTTTTGCCTTTGAAAACGGAAAGGCTGCCAAGGTGCCTATGGAGGCATATAAAACAAAGCTTAACAGAAAGAAAATGATAAACGCATATTCAGACAAGTCAAAGCTTATTGGGGCAAAGCATATTCTTAAGGACGAGTGCCTTATATTTATTCGTGACGACAATAAGGCTATGGCTGTTGACAGCTCACTTATTCCCCTTAAGACCACCAAAAACACACAGGGGGTTCAGGCGTTTACGCTTAAGAAAAATTCTGTTTTGAAGGCTATGATGCTTGCGTCAGAAGCTGAAGGGATTGACCCCAAGGCTTACAGACAGACTAAAATCCCCTCAACGGGAAAATTTATAAAGGGTGAGTAATTTGGAAGAACACAAAATCGCAATTATTTCCGACACTCACGGAATTTTAAGAGATGACGTTAAGGAATATATAAGGGACTGCGAATATATTTTTCACGCAGGAGATATAGGCAGCCCCGAGATTTTGGCTGACCTTAAGGCAATTGCAAAAACCTATGCAGTAAGGGGCAACGCAGACGGAAATTGGGCTGAAAATTTGCCGGAAAGCATCAGTGTTGAGCTTTTCGGCTTCGGCTTCTATGTTATTCACGATAAAAAGAAGATTAAAAAAGATTTATCCGGCACTGATTTTGTAATCTGCGGTCATTCTCACAAATTTGAAATAACAGAAACAGACGGCACTGTCTTTTTAAACAGCGGAGGCTGCGGAAGAAAACGCTTTAATCTGCCCCTGACCATAATGATTTTGACACTGTTTCCCCAAAGCCGCACCTATAAAACCGAAAGGATTGACTTAGAAAAAGCACCTCAAAAATCCTTAAAGCAGGGGGAAATAAAGAAGCTTGACAGGCTTATTGACAGAACCGTTAAATTTATAGAAAAGGGTAAAACTGCGGAGGAAGCAGCGGCTTCCCTTAAAGCCGACCCAAATCTCATTGAACAGATTTACAGAATATATTTGACCCACCAAAACATTAACAGAGATGGCATTTTAAGGCGGCTCGAATTAAAAGACCTATAAAGACCTATAACTAACCAAAAGGAGAAAGAAATGGCAAAAAGAATAGATAATGTACAGCTTAAAATAGAAGATTACAAGTTTCCCAACAAGGGAACGGCAAAATATAACGGCTTAAAGGCAGAAATTCCCTTTGCCCTGCCGGGGCAGACCGTCCGCTGTAATCTGCTTAAAAAGAAGGGCAGATATATAACAAATTCCTTTACTGTGGAAGAAAAAGCCGATTACGAAATACCCTCAGACTGCCCGGCTTTCGGAAGCTGCGGCGGCTGCACCTTCAGAACAATGCCTTATGAAAAGCAGCTTGAGCTTAAGAAAAACACTGTTTTGAAGCTTATGAGTGATGCCGGAATTGAGGGCTTCGACTTTAAGGGCATTAAGGCAAGTCCCTCCGCAAATGAATACAGAAACAAAATGGAGTTTTCCTTCGGAGACACAGGGCTTCAGGGGGAGCTTGCTTTGGGTATGAGAAAAAGGGGCAGCTTTTACGAGGTTGCGGACGCTTCGGAGTGTAAGCTTGTTCACCCGGATATAACGAAAATTTTAAGGGAAACCCTCGACTTTTTTAAGGGTACAGACGAGAGGTTTTATCACAAAATGAAAAAAGAGGGGGTTTTGCGCCACCTGCTTGTGAGAAGAGCCGCCTTTATGGGGGAAATTCTCGTGGCTTTAATCACCACCTCTCAAATTAAGACAGACCTTGCGCCCTGGTGCGAAAAAATTTTAGCTTTGCCTTTAGAGGGCAGTGTTGCGGGGGTTCTTCATATTATAAATGACGGTGTTGCGGATGTTGTGAAAGCTGACAAAATAAACAATCTTTTCGGAAGAGACTATATTTACGAAAAGCTTTTGGGGCTTACTTTTAAAATTTCAGTTTTTTCGTTTTTCCAGACAAATTCCGCCGGAGCGGAGGTTCTCTATCAAACTGTGGCGGACTTTGCAAAGGAGCTTAACCCCAAATATGTCTTTGACCTTTACTGCGGAACAGGCACAATTGCCCAGCTTATGAGCCGCACCGCCGAAAGGGTAATCGGTATCGAAATCGTGGAGGAGGCTGTTGCCGCCGCAAAAACCAATGCAGCACTCAACAACATAACTAACTGCACCTTTATTGCCGACGACGTTTTGAAGGGGGCAGATGCTTTGACAGGCTCTCCCGACCTTATTATTCTCGACCCTCCCCGTGAAGGTCTCCACCCCAAAGCCCTTGAAAAAATCTGCCGAAACTTCAATTCGCCCCACTTAATCTATGTCTCCTGTAAGCCCACTTCACTGACCCGTGACCTGCTGCTGCTTAAGAACCATAACTATGTCCCCAAAATAATGACCTGTGTGGATATGTTCCCCCATACCCCACACGTGGAGACGGTTGTTCTGCTGACTAAAAATGAATAGAAAAATCCTTTAATTTAAGGGAAAATTTAAAAATTACGATGTCCGAAAGGGCATCTTTTTTTGTGTATTTTACGGTGTTTGGGGAAACATTTACTACCCCTCCTATTTTATTACTGCCCCTCTGAAATTCGATATTAGTGCAAAATTACTAAAAAAGTAAACCTCCCATAAGAGGAGGTCTTTTTTTATGCAAATTTGTTAAAAATCAATAATTTTCTTTGTGTAATAATGTGATTACAAATATCAACAATATTTGCTAAAATATTTTTAAATCCATTTTTTGTAAATATGTAAAAAGTTTTCATATTTAGGTGTTAGTATTTTTTTGCAGCGAAAGGAGGTGGGCGAGTGAAGAAGCTGTCACCAAACGAACGGCGAAAAGAGATAATGGATATTTTAAATGTTTGCCGTCATGAGAAAATTGCAAATTTGGCGAGCCGTTCTACCAATCCGCAAAGACCGATTTCGCTTTTTATTTTGATTTTCTCAGTCGCTACCTTACTGTCATTGCCGCCGCCGACAGAATTTTGCGGAATATCAACTTCACAATATCTGTTTAAATTTCCATGACGGTCAACAGGTGAATAGTAATATAATACGTCTAACGGATTAATACAGCTGTGAAAACCGCTTTTGCATAATTCAGCTTCTGCTTCTTTATATTCCTTGCCGACTTCATATCGAAAACCTCGGCAAGACAGATTTTTGTCAAAACCCTTGTAGGCTTTCATTCATCAGTCCCCTCTCAGCATACAATAAGCGAATAGTGCGAAGCCCTATTGTCGCAAGGATATTCCATGCAAGCATAATATAAATACGGACTTTGAAAAATCACAGGTATTATTTCTTTGCCGTCAGTACATCCATGGCTTACTGTTATGCCGTCTGTTTCGAGTATATTGGCTTCGTGAAGCAGTCCCTGTGCAATCAAATCTGCTGCATCTGAACTTTTGGTTATGTAAATGTTATAGCTCATTTTTAATTCCTCTTTTCTTGAATTTTACAAGTCAATTATAAAGCAAAATCCGACATTATACAAGATATATGTTTACCAAAATTCAAATTATTTTTTGTGTAAAATCACTAAAAGCTGAAAAGTTTCGCTGATTTATAGAAATTTCGCTATTTAATATATAAGTGAAATTTACTGACACGTGGAGACGGTTGTTCTCTTGTCCCAACAAAAACAAGGCGAAGCAGATATATGACTGAGATAATTTTAAAAAAGGAAGCAGATATATGCATGCAATAATAAGATAGGGAGAGGGCAAGTATTATATATCGGCTGTGTTCGGTTATTACAGAGATGTGACGGCTACAGATGAATGTGAAAGATATTTGGAACAAATCCATAAGCCTTATTGGATTGTTTGGGATTTTGAAAAGAAAAGGCTGATTAAGCGGTTGAATATGGTTTCCAACACAAAATATATTATTCCGCAGGTTTTAATTGTGGATTGCGACCAAAGCAACTGGAAAATAAATGAAGAGGGTGAGGGGTGCGTCGATTTTTTGAGTAAAGAGCTTCTTAATTCTTTTCTTGATGATGAGGATATGACAGTTGATCAAATTACTTCGGAATATTGCCGGTTTAAGGCAAGACATATGGCATACAGAGTTATTCCGAATTAAAGCTATACATAAAAAAGGGTGCAGCCGATTAAGACTGCGCCCTTTTGAAGTGTAATTATTTTTTTTAAAGGCTTTGATTTAGCTCTGAGTTATTGTGACGGTTTTTGTTTCGTTGTCGAAGGAAATGTTTTCTTCTGAAATGCCCAAAGCTGTTATTAAGTCTCTCATAGGAAGGAACATTGTGCCGTTTAGAATTTCGGCTGAGGTTGAAAGACCGGCTTCTGTGCCGCTTAAGGTGAAGGTGGGTTCGCCTGCGGTAATTTCAAGCAACGGAACGCCTCCGAACTTAAACACAGCTGTTCCGTCGGCATATTCTATGTTGTCGTCGGTTATACCGGCTAAGTTAGCCAAAACTCTGACCGGGAGCATTGTATAGCCGTCTTTAATATAGGGTGCGGCATTAAGCTCAAGAGCTGTGCCGTTTACGGAGTATGAGGTGCTGCCGATAATAAATTTAACCTCGGCTTTAACAGCTGAACCGTTTTCTTCAGCGCTTTCCGTTGTGGCTTCTAAAGCGGCTTCGGTTGTGGTGGCTGCAGTGGTTGGTGTAAGCTGCCCCACAGTTGTGGCGTTGTATTTTCCTACCTGAATTGTGTTGGCTGTAGCCGGATCTCTTTCAAGATAAGCTGTCATATTAAGGTTTTTAAAATAACCGCTTGTGTCTCTTGTAAGCTGAATATTGTTAATGGCAATTGTTCCTATGTTTTGAGAGGAAACGCTCTTCGTAAAAACAATATACGCTTCGGATTTGTTGTCCGGGTTAAATTGGAACTCGCAGGCATCTTTAAATTTGCCTGTTGTATTAAGGGTCGCCGGGGATCCGTCAGTAAACCAACAGAAGTCATTGTCAAAGGTCATTACTATTTTGTCTCCGGTTCTGTAGCTTCTGTCGCCGTCATTATCGGTGAAGGTAACAGCAGCAAGCCTTGCATATTCGTTTGCACCGGCATATATGTTTGAGGCAGTCATTCTCAAGGGAGCAGAAGATGCAGCATCAGCGGAGTATTTTGCAATAAGCGCTTCGGATGAATATTCTTCCCAGCCGCTGACAGCTGACACAATTGTTATATTTTCTGATTTAGGGATTGTAGAGGCTGATTTTTCTATAATAACATTGCTTAAAACAATTGTTCCCGTTTCGCCGGAGGAGACAGTTGAGGTCAGGGTGATTATGCACTGGGCGCTGTTTGTTGCTGAAAGAGCGGCGGAACATTTATCGGCAAATTTGCCTGTGCCCTCTATATTGGGCACCTGATAAAAGCTGTATGCCTGCTGAATGGTAACGGTGAATTTTGTATTGTAATTAAAGCCTTGGGTTGTAGAGTCTGTTATTACAATATCGCCGACTTTGCCTGCGTTGTTGACTTCGTTATAAGAAGCGGATGTTATTGAAACATCACCGTCATTACAATAGCCGAAAACAACCTCGCATTGAGGAATATCATCGCAGCCGAAATCCACAATAGCTTTGTGTTCGCCGGTTCCCGTAATTGTGCCTGTTAAGGGAATGGTTATTGTATAGCCCGAATAAATCATACTGTCGGTAATGTTGCTTTGTTCTATTAAAATTGTTGTGTCATCTAATTTTTTATAAGACATGCTTATATAGGCATTGTTTTTTACACTGCCTGTTTTTTTCAGGCGGCTCCACTTCATACCGTCAAGGGTGACGGTTATGTTGTTTTTTGTTTTCATTACGTCAGAAGCTATTACGGAAATTACAAGATTATTATATGTCTTTTTTGCAGTGTTTTCGGCAGTAACTTCAGTTCCTACGCTTCTTGCATAGGTGGTTCCGCTTAAATAGGCTTTTGAGTAGGAACATTTTGCAAAAACCTGTCTGGCATCTGTATATCCGTCTACACCGTAGTTTACAGTGACGGCTATTTGCGCCTGGTTTTTTGTAACAGTACATTTAAGAGGAACAGAAACAGTACAGCCGCTTTCGAGCATTTTTTCGGTAGGAGTTATATGTATTTCCAATTGAGTATCGGAGATTTTTTTATACTCTATGTTAGTGGCTAAGGTGCCGCTTTCGTTATACCCATTCCACTCTGCTCCGTCAAGGGTCAGTGTTATGGAATCCTTTAAAATATCAACCTCAGCCTTGCTTAGGGTAATGGTCAGTGTGTTGCTTGATAATGCGTCGCCTTTTTCAGCTGTTTCGGCAGAAGCGGAAAGCTTTGTTCCGGCAGCGAAAGCAGTTGCACCTGTTAATGCGAAAAGACATATAGAAAACACGCAAAAAACAAATGCTTTAAAAATAAAATTTTCTGGCTTATTTAACATTAAAGTCCTCCTTGTTTATATGAAGAAAGTAAAAACAGCCGCTTCAGCCCGAATTTATGCGGAATATTAACGGCTGAAAAAATATAAAAAATATAATTGCTGTCTCTTAGACACAACT
>JAJPZT010000113.1 GCA_021204175.1 Clostridiales bacterium
TCCGTTCTTGATTTTTTGTAAAAATATAATATGCGCATTGTGTCCACACCTATAAGAAATTATGTGTTGCTTTTTTCTGTGAGATTTGCTAAAATATAATTATGGGAGTGTTTTTGTGATTATAGGCAAAGGAGGGCTTTTTTTGAAAAGAAAATTTTTGGCTGCCGCTATGGCAGCAATAATGGTGTTGGGCAGTTTGGCTGTTGTTTCAGCCGCAGACACCGAAAGCACCGAAGAAAATGTTGTTTATGACGAGGAGTTCGGTGAAATTGAATTAAAGGAATATTCTTTAAGAGACGAGGACGTAGACTTTCCTGCTAAAACTTATTCAAATCAGAAGGGTATAGACCTTGCGGCAGGAACGGAAGCAAGCTGGAGAGGCTGTCTTTCAACCTTTCAGCAGAGTATTTATGACGGAATTTGTTCAAAGATTTCATCTGATAATATTGCTTATGACTCCGGTTATTCTGATTATGTTTTAAGTGTTTCAACAACGGTCAGCGGCAGCTTTGACTCGTATAATGCAAGTACATCCGGTTATCTCGATGATTCATCGGAGCTTACAGACATAGGCTGGGCTATTTTAAGAGACTATCCTGAATATTACTGGCTTAAAAGCTATACCTTGGCAGCAGGCATAGGCTACAGCAGCAAAAGCGACATTACTTATGTTCAGTTTATTTTTTATTCTGTAGGTTCGCCTTCCGAGGTTGCGGAATATATTGAGCTTATGGATGGTATTGAAGCAGATGTTGTTACTGCCTGCTCATCACTTTCAACAAAATATGAAAAGGTTTTATACATACATAACCTTATTTGTAATTCGGCTGATTATGCAACAGATGTTTCAAACGAATACAACAGCAGCGGCACAATTTCAGACCCTCTTGCTTTTTCTCCTTTGGGCATATTTTATGAAGGAAAGGCTGTCTGTCAGGGATATGCTTTGGCGTTTGGGCTCCTTTGCGGCAATGTGGGTGTAGACACTGTTTATCAGTCGGGAACCGCAGGCGGAGTAAACCACGCATGGAACTGGGTGCTTATGAATGATGGGCTTTGGTACGGCGTTGACTCTACATGGGACGGTCAGACAAGCTCCACTGTTACAACCTACTTCCTTTTGGGAACAACTAATTTTAATAAGAGACATACCTATACGAATTCATTTGGCATAACCATTTCCGCAGACGATTATGTTTTTACAGGCGATGAAGAGGAAGACCCCGAGGACGAAACTGAAAGAGAAAAGAAGATGAGACTTCTTATTAAAAATATGACAGCTGACGGCGACCCTACAGACGGCTCAAGCTGGAATAATGAAAGCCCTAACTCTTTTAAGTGGTCTTATATAAACGGCGCTATGATTTCCGCTCTTCTTCTTTACGGCGATGTAACAGCTGACACAAGCTATGAAACATTTGCAGACACCTATATGAGCCCCTTCATTAATTCAAACGGCTCTATAAACGGAAGCTTCAGAACAAGCAATTATGCTCTTGACGATATTAACAGCGGAAAAGCTCTTATTGAGCTTATATCAAGGGGTTCTTCAAACAGCACAAAATATAAAAGCGCAGTAACCAGTAAGATATATACCGGTATTCTTCAATATATGCTTGCAAATAAGACTACCGCTGAGGGAAGCCTTTGGCATAAAAATGTATATCCCTATCAGGTTTGGCTTGACGGAATTTATATGGAAACACCCTTCTATTTGCAGTATGAGCTTGAAATAAGCAAGGATGCAGATGCCTTTAAGGAGGCAGCCGACAGTGCAGTTATTCAGATAGAAAATGTATATAACAAGCTGAAAGACGAAAAAACAGGGCTTTATTACCACGGCTATGACGCTCAGGCAGATTCTTCAAGCGGAAACTACGATACCTCATCGGCTATGAGCTGGGCTTTAAATACCACAGGAAATAACGAAGGCGCATCTTCAAGCTTCTGGCTGAGAGGCATGGGCTGGTACGCTATGGGACTTGTTGATGATATTGAGCTTTTGCAGGAAGGTCAGGAGGAGTTCGGTATCGACTTAAGCAGTGAATTATATTCTATTGTGACGATTTATACTGAATGCATGGAAAGCATTCTTAACTACCGGTCTGACAGCGGTCTTTGGTATCAGGTTATGGATAAGCCCGACGGGGAGTATAACTATACCGAAACAAGCGGAAGCGCCGCTTTAAGCTATGCACTTATGAAGGGAGCAAATTTGGGGGTTATTCCCGAAAGCTATTATGACGAGGGCTATGCTGTTTTTGAGGCGCTTTTGGATGAAAAGCTTTTGTATACCGACAGCACTGAAACAGACGTTGTTTTAAATGACATCTGCGGAACTGCCGGGCTTGCGGGACCTTCAAGCAACAAAACCTCGGACAGTGCGACAAGAGCTTATGCACATACAAGCAGAGACGGTTCTTATGAATATTATGTATCTGAAAAGACAGTTACAGACGACGCTAAGGGGGCTGCTCCTTTGATTATGGCTTACAGCCAAGTTCTTTTAAGAGAAAGCGGAGACTATGCGGAATATACTCCCGTTTCGGCACCATATACTTTAGGCGATGTAAACGATGACGGAATAATAAATTTCACCGACGCAACCAGAATACTTTTGTATTATGCTAAGAGAATTGACCTTGGCGAAACGGCTTTGAAAGCCGCAGACGTAAACGGCGACGGAATAATAAATTCCACCGATGCAACCAGAATACTTCTGTATTACGCTAAGAGAATATCAAGCTTATAATATTTTTTAGGGGAGTCTTTTGGCTCCCCTTTTTAAGCTTCCCCTTTTAAGGGGAAGTACCTGCCGATAGGCAGGGGATAGGGTGCTTTCCTAACCAAGCCCTATATATTAAGGAGTAAAACAATGAGTGCTTTTACAATAAAAATAATAGCTTTTATATTTATGCTGGGAGACCATCTGCAGGAGCTTTTTCCCAATGTCATACCAATATGGGTGCGGTTTTTGGGCAGATTTTCATTCCCTGTTTTTGCTTATTTTACAGCTGTGGGAATGAGAAAAACCCGCTGCCGTGAAAAATATATGTTCAGGCTGTTTTTCCTTGCCTCGGCAGCGGAAATTCCCTATGACCTGTGCTTCGGGCAGCCGCTTGATTTTTTGAATAAAATGAATGTTGTGTGGACTCTTCTTTGGGGCGCAGCTGTAATTTATGTTTTGACCTTAAACACTCATAAAATACTAAGGGCTGTATACGCCCTGTGCCTTTTGACAGCCGGCTGTTTTTTAGGACTTGATTACAGCGTTTACGGAGTTTTGCTTATTGCCGCATATTATTTCTTCCCGAAAAAATATCAGACTGCGGCAGTGACCGTATTGATTTTTACGCTGAAGTGGTCAGGGCTTATTTATCCCTTGGGCTTAAATACTCTCTTTTGGATTTTCAGCTGTTTGGGTTTTGCTTTGCCCTGTTTATATAACGGAGAAAAGGGAAAAGAACCTAAGTATATGTTTTATTTTTTGTATTTGGGACACATTCTGGTTTTATTGGCAGTAAAAGGGCTTATTGCGGTGTTTACATAATGCTGAGCAAATTTGCATAAAAAATATAAAAAAATCTTACGAATTTATGTTGAAATATTACGCCGAATGGTGTACAATTAAGGATAGGGGAGATTAGGCTTTTTAAGCCGTTAATAATAAACTTTACTTAAAGAGATGATAATATGAGTTTTAACACCCTTCACGGGGGAGACTTAGACGCAGCCGAAAGGGCGCTTGGGGTAAGCCGGGATGAAATAATTGATTTTTCGGCGAATATAAACCCTTTAGGCGTGTCGGAAACAGTAAAGAGAAGAATTGCCGAAAGCGCAGCCTGTGTTTCGGCTTATCCCGACAAGGGATATTTAAACCTGAGAAAAGCCATAGGCGAATATACAGGGGCAGAGCCTGACAATATTCTTGTGGGCAACGGTTCAACGGAGCTTATAGGGCTTATTATTAAAGCCATAGCCCCCAAAACAGCCCTTATCGAAAGACCCTGTTATTCCGAATATGAGCGTGAGCTCAGCCTAAACGGCGGCAGCTGCCGTTATTTAAGCCTTAGAGAGGATAGAGACTTTCTGCCCAATACCGATGAAATTATATCGGTCTTAAAGGGCGTTGATATGCTCATTCTCTGTAACCCCAATAACCCCTCCGACTCGGTTATGAAGAGGGAAGAAACGGAAAAGGTTGTTAAGGCGTGTCAAAGGTTAGGGGTTTTCGTTATGATAGACGAAACCTATGCGGAGTTCTGCGAGGATTTAGAGGGCATAACTTCTATTCCCTTGGCTGAAAAATATGACAATTTGGCGGTTATCAGGGGAACGTCGAAATTCTTTGCCTGTCCCGGGTTAAGGCTGGGCTACGGAGTTATTTCAAACAATACTTTGAAGGAAAAAATCAACAATATGAGAGATCTTTGGTCGGTAGGCAGCTTAAGCGCTAAGGCAGGAGAGGTTATGTTTTCCGACAAAGCTTATATTGACTGCACTAAAAAGCTTGTTTCAGGCGAAAGAAAAAGACTGAAGGCTGAGCTTGAAACAATTAAGGAGCTTAAAACCTATAATTTAAATTCGAACCTTGTGCTTTGCAGAATACTTAAAGAGGGTGTTGAAGCGGACGATATTTTTAACTATCTTCTTAAATACAACATTATTATAAGAAGCTGCGCAGGCATTAAGGGCTTAGGAGAAGGCTATTTCAGATTTTGTATAATGAACCCTGAACAAAATGACCTTTTGCTTAAGGGAATCAAAGAATACTTTAACATCTGAGAATATATTAATAAAATACAAGGAGGTATATTTTATGGACAAGGAAAACGGATTTTTAAATCCGAATATAAAAACCGAGGTTGACAAGGACGTAAAGCCCTACACAATGAAGGAAGCAATTGCGGAGGCAAAGCGCTGTCTCCACTGTAAGGTGCCTATGTGTAAAAAGGGCTGTCCCATAAACAACAACATTACCGAATTTATAGCCTGTCTTGCAATGGGCAACTTAGGCGAAGCCCGTTCATATTTGACACAAAAGACAAACCTTCCGGCTGTCTGCGGAAGAGTCTGCCCTCACGAAAAGCAGTGTCAGGGCTCATGTGTTTTGGCAAGAAAGGGCAAGGCTATTCATATAGGAAAGCTGGAAGAGTTCGTTGCAGATTTCGACGCAGAAATGGGTCTTATCCGCTATACAATACCCAATAAAGACAGAGGCAAAGTGGCAGTTATAGGCTCAGGCCCTGCAGGCTTAACAGTAGCAGGCGACCTTGCTCTTATGGGCTTTAAGGTAACCGTTTTTGAAGCAGAGGAAGAGCCCGGCGGTGTTCTTATGTACGGAATACCTGAGTTCCGTCTGCCTAAGGACATTGTCAGAAGAGAAACAAAGCGTATTGCGGAGCACGGTGTAAACTTTGTTACAAATACAAAAATAGGCGTAGACAAAACTCTCGACGATATATTTGCAGAGGGCTATGACGCGATTTTCATAGGTACGGGTACAGCTGTTTCGAAGGGTCTTGACATTCCGGGTAAGAAACTCAGAGGCGTTATGAAGTTTAACTATATGTTAAGACGTGTAACTATGTTCAGAAGCGGCGAGCTTAAGAGAGAAGAGCTGCCTGTTCAGCCCGGCGAAAAGGTTCTTGTTATAGGTGCAGGCAACGTAGCTATGGACGCTTCCAGAACCGCTATGAAGTGCGGAGCGTCAGAGTGTACCGTTGTTTATCGTGACGTTTTGGAAACAATTACAGCAGAACCCAATGAATATCAGGGGGCAATTAACGACGGAGTTAAATTTAAGTGGCTTTCAACTCCTATTGAATACATAGGCGACGAATCGGGCAGAATACTCAAAGGGCTTAAGGCTGAATGTGAGGGGAAGGAAGAAATCATTCCCTGCGACAAGTGTATAATCGCCATAGGCTCAAAGCCCGCAAGACTTATCGTCAGCACAACAAAGGGCATTAAGGTAAACGAACAGGGCTATATCGAAATAAGAGAAGACCCCTACGGAATGACTACTCTTAAGGGCGTTTTCGCAGGCGGAGACGTGGTTCACCGTCCGGCAACCGTTGTTTTGGCAATGAAGGAAGCTAAGGAAGTAGCCGAGGGCATAGCTAAATATGTTGATGCCGTTAAGCTTATAGAATCACTTAAGTAACAGAAGTTTATAGGAAGAAAACTTAATAAGACCGAGGCGGCGGCTTCGGTCTTTTTTTACCTTGAAATTTTGAAAGGATCAGATAAATATATGTTTGAACAAAAAAGGCTTAAAAACGGCATAAGAACAATTGTTGAAGATATGCCCCATATGAACAGCATAGCTATGGCGGTTTTTGTGGGCATAGGCTCAAGATATGAAAATGAAGTGACAAACGGAGCGGCTCATTTTATTGAGCATATGCTTTTTAAGGGAACATACAGGCGAACCGCCGAGGAGACAGCCTGTGAAATGGACGAGCTGGGCGGTCAGCTTAACGCCTACACAACGAAAGAATACACCTGTTTTTATTTCAAGGTGCTTTCGGAGCATTTCGAAAAGGCTCTTGACATACTTTCGGATATGCTTTTGAACTCAAAATTTGACAGTGACGACATAAAGAGGGAAAGAACTGTCATAGATGAGGAAATTTCAGTTTATGAAGATAACCCGGAGGACGTTGTTTTTGACAGGCTTCAATATGAGGTTTGGAACAAAAAGGGCTTGGGGCTTGAAATTTTAGGCACACACGACACAATTGCAGCCTTTGACAGAGACTTTTTGACTGACTATAAAGATAAGAACTACCGAACGGACAATATGGTTATTTCGGTGGCAGGCAAGTTTGATAAGGATAAGCTTTACGAAAGCCTCGAAAGGGCGTTTTCACCCTTAAAACCCTGTGAATACCGCCTTGAAGCAGAGCCGGGGGTTTATATTCCCAAAAGAGTAGCTGTGAAAAGGTCTATAGAACAGCTTCATTTGTGCCTTGCCTTTCCCGCACCGGCTGTTATAGACGGCAATTATCCCCTGTCGGTTTTGAACACTGCCGCCGGCGGAGGAATGTCAAGCAGACTTTTTCAAAAAATAAGGGAAGAAAAGGGGCTTTGCTACTCCGTTTATTCGACCTGTTCTCTTTATTCAGACGCTAGTATGTTTATGATTTACTGCGGTCTTAACCCCAAAAACACCGAGGAAGCCGTTAAGCTGTGCAAAGAAGAGCTTTTGAAGCTTAAGGAAGAGAAAATGCCTCAGGCGGAGCTTGAAAGAATAAAAAATCAAATTAAAAGCGGATTTTTGTTAAGCGACGAAGCTACATCAAGCCGCTGTTCGAGATACGGCAGAAACATTCTTTTAAGGGGTAACTGCCGAAACGTTGAACAGGTTCTTTCGGAAATAGATAAAATTGACGGAAAAATCATAAAAAGCCTTGCGGAGGAAATTTTTGATTTTGACAAAATGAGTATTTCCGTTGTGGGAAAAGGGAAGATAATTAAAGACATTTCCGAATTGAAGGTTTAAATTTTAAGCTTAATAATAAAATAAAAATCGGACAGACTAACTCCGTAAGGAGTGATGAATATGAACACAAAGCCATATGACGCTGCGGCGCTGACAGTGATTATTATAGGCGCAATAAACTGGGGACTTATAGGATTTTTTCAGTTTGACTTAATCGCCGTTTTGTTCGGCGGAATGAGCTCTCTTATTTCAAGAATAATTTACGGGCTTGTAGGTCTCTGCGGAATATATGCCCTGACAATTTATTCAAGAATTACTGACTCAAGGCTTATGGAACAGCGAAACTAAAATATTTTTTACACACAAAAAGAGACGGCTGGCAAAAACCGTCTCTTTTCTTTGTTTTAAAACAGCTTGATTTCTCTGTCGCCTATGTAGTCAAGACCCAAATGCTGATAGGCTAGCTCCGTCGCCACACGTCCTTTGGGGGTTCTCTTTATAAAGCCCTGCTGAATTAAGAAGGGTTCGTAAACGTCCTCGATTGTGTCGCTTTCCTCGCCTACTGAAACGGCAATTGTGTCAAGCCCCACAGGGCCGCCGCCGAATTTCTCGATTATCGACATAAGAAGCCTTTTGTCGTTTGAGTCAAGCCCCATTTTATCAACGTCTAAAATGCCCAAAACTTCGTCGGCTACTGCGTCGGTAATTTTTCCTCCGTATTTAACCTCGGCAAAGTCTCTTATACGCCTTAAAAGCCTGTTGGCAATTCTGGGCGTGCCTCTTGACCGCCTTGCAATCTCCAAGGCTCCGTCCCCTGTTATGTCGGTGTTTAATACCCTTGCGGATCTTAAAACGATTTCCTTAAGCTCCGAAGGCTCATAAAGCTCTAAGCGGCTGACTATGCCGAAGCGGTCTCTTAAGGGGGCTGTCAGAAGCCCGGCACGGGTTGTTGCCCCCACTAAAGTAAACTTAGGCAGTTCAATTCTTATGCTTTTAGCCCCTGCGCCCTTGCCTATTATAATGTCGAAAACAAAATCCTCCATAGCCGGGTAGAGAACCTCCTCCACAAGCCTGTTAAGCCTGTGAATTTCGTCTATAAAAAGAATATCCCCCTCAGAAAGTCCGTTTAAAATTGCAGCCATATCCCCGGGTCGTTCAATAGCAGGGCCGGAGGTTATTTTAATATTTGAGCCCATTTCAAAGGCAATTATGTTTGAAAGGGTGGTTTTGCCGAGCCCCGGAGGGCCGTAAAGCAAAACATGGTCTAAGGGCTCGCCTCTTTTTTTGGCAGCCGCCATATACACCTTTAAATTTTCTTTAACCTTCTTCTGACCTATATAGCCCTGAAGGGTTTGGGGTCTGAGCTTTTGCTCCAAGAGCATATCCTCATTTTTAAATGCGGAATTTATAAGTCTTTCCATAGTCTGTCTCCTTTACGCCAAAGCCTTAAGCCCTAATTTAACTGCGTCCTCGGTGGTCATTCCCTCGGTATAAACAGCACCCACAGCCTTTGCCGCTTCAGACCTGCCGAAGCCTAAGGCAACAAGGGCTTCTATTGCTTCGGCTTTTTCGCCGCTTCTGCCCGTTGTGTTTGAAACCATTTCCGTCAAAGCTGTTTCGCCTGCGGACTTAGCCTCGCCTGCCAGCTTGTCTCTCAGCTCCAAAATTATTCTTTGGGCTGTTTTTTTGCCTATGCCCTGACCCATTGCTATTGTTTTGACGTCCTCAGCCACTATGGCAAAAATAATTTGCGACGGCGAAAGGACGTTTAAAAGCCCGATTGCTGATTTGGGACCTACCCCGGAAACGGTTATAAGCTTATAAAACAGCTTAAGCTCCTCGCCTGTCAAAAAGCCGTAAAGGGCAATGCCCGTTTCCGACACGCTCATATAAGTATAAATCTTAATTTCATCATACCCCACATTTAAAAGAGTTTCGGCGGAAACAAAAATTTTATAGCCTATTCCGCCGCACTCCAAAACGAGAAAATCATTTCCCTTATATTCTACCTTGCCTTTTATAAATTCAATCATATAAACACCGCCGTAGTTTTATTCTGTTGTGGTTTCTTCTTCTGTGTAATATTCCTTAAAGGTTCCGTCCTGATTTAAAATAACCTTTTGCCCTGTTTCGGGAATTTCTGCTGTAAAAAGTCCGTCGCTGTTGTAGGGTCTGACATCGTCATATTCCGTTGCCGCTATCTTTTCACTCATAAGTCTTTTTATATATGCAAAACCTTCCGATTTGGCAGGGTCGGCAGTATTATCTGCGTAATGTGTCCAGTAGGTCAGATTTGACCCTGTGGCATAACGAACATAGGTGGAGCCGTAGGCTTGACCGTCCGCTGCCATTTCTTCCGAACCGTAGTGAAGCTTTTTAAGCAGATTTCCCTCTGTGTCGAAAACATAATAGGTGTTGTCTCTGCCTGAAAAAATATTGCGTTTATCGGATAAAACAAAAACATTGTCAACTGCTTTGTTTGAATCACTTCCTGCAAGCTCATAAAGGGGTTCAACTATGACTTTTCCGTCTGCTCCCACAGCGCCCCACTTATTCATTGAATTTTGGAAAAGTGTAACGCCGCAGCCTATATTCTTTTCGTTAGTGCGTTCGCTTTCATAAACCCCTATATTATCATAATCGTAAATTCTCCAAACGGATATAAGAGCATTTTCTATGCTTAATGTATCATCGGGCAGGAAGTCCGCAATATTTCCCGTTTCCATTATATAAGAATCTTCAACTCTTGTTCCGCTTACCGCATAAACAGCCGATTTTGCAGAAGTGCTTATCTGTTCGTCGTCGTCAAAGGCGGTGCTTCTTTCAGTTGTTTCAACGCCCAAAAGCTGACAAAGACGATAGAAGGTGCAGGCGGCTTCTTCACGGGTGGCAAAGGTTTCGGGATTAAAATATCTGCCTTCACCGGGGGTTATAAGCCCCAAATGTTCTGCAAGAAGAACATCAGGTGAAACGATATCTATATATTTATCATAATTTACGGAGATATTGTTGTCTGACATATAGGTGTAAATGTCTTTTCCGCTTTTTTTGAGAACCGCCTGAACAGCCGTACAGGCAAGCTCATAGCGAGTAATGTTTTGCCTTAAATCTCTTTGTCTTATGGGGTTTAAGAGAAGCCCTGCTTCGTCCGCCTTATGAACCTTATCTACAGCATATTCACTGCACACATAGTCGTCTAAGGCATATGACTTATCATAGTCAAAATAACCCACAAGCTCATAATTTCCGTCAATTCTGTAACAGGTCGCTTTAAGCTCACCGCTTTCGTCTCTTTTTTCACAGACAATATTATAGCCGTTTCTGAAAAACTTTGCGCTTATGTAATAATAATTATTGTTTTGAATCATTGTGTAAGGCTCTGAGCCTGTTAAAACAGCAAAGCCCGAAAGATCGTCAACGCCGTAAAACCTTACAAACAAATATCTGTTGAAAAGCATACCGTTGTGAATACCTGTGAAAAGCCTGTCTATAAGCTTGTTTCCGTTTCCGTCCACAAGATATAGATAGCCCTTTTCGGTGTTCGCCGTAATATAGGTGTTTTCTCTGCCGCCGACAGCCACCTTTTGACTGCCTACTTCAGAAGCCCCCACTGTTTTGTATGCATTGATAAAGTCATATGTGTCATAGGCGCAGGTCTGAACTACTCCGCTTAAAATCATAATAGCCGCTAAAACCGCAAATAAAATTCTCTTCATAAAAATACCTCCCTCGTTTTAATATTTATCAAAGTAACGGTTAAGGGTTCCGTCGGGATTAAGCAAAACCGTATCGTCTGTGCCGGGCATATCCGCTCTTAAACAGCCGTCATCGCCGTAGGGCATAACATTTTCGTATTCCTCTGCGGCGGTTTTTCCGCTTACAAGCCGTTTCATATAAATAAATTCTTCATTTGAGGGGTTATCGTCATATGTCCAGAAAAGGAGATTTGTTCCCGAAGCGTAATAAGCATAAACCGAGCCGGTGGGTTTTCCGTCCGCTGTCATTTCTTCCGTACCGTAATGAATGGTATTCAGAAGATTGCCCTCAGTGTCAAACACGTAGTAGGTGTTGTTTCTGTTTGAAGGATTATTTTTTTCATCAGATAAAACAAAAACATTGCTGACCGCCTTAGTTTCGAAGCCTGCAAGCTCATAAGCAGGCTCAACTATAACCGTTCCGTCTTTTGTTTCTGCGCCCCATTTTCCGTTTTCACCTTGGAAAAGATAAATTCCGCAGCCTATATATTTATCATATTCATGGGCAATCTCCGTTGTTTCCAAATTATAAAAGTCAAAAATTCTCCAAACAGATACCAATGTTTTTTCTATGGTATAACCGTCATTTGGTAAAAAGCAGTATATTCTTTTGTGACTGCTTACATATGAATTTTCGGTTCTGCCCGGAGGCATTATATATGTATCTTCAATTCTTGTATTGCTTACGGCATAAACAGCATCCCTTGCCGAAGCATCGATTTCACAGTCATCATCGTAAATTGCCGGTTTTTCGTCTGTAGTTTCGACACCGAAAAGCTGACACAGGCGGTAGAAGGAACAGGCGGCTTCCTGCCTTGTTACCTTGGTTTCGGGGTTAAAATATCCGTTTTCGCCGGGGGTTATCAGTCCAAGCTGCTCCGCAAGAAGAACATCAGGCGAAACAATGTCAACATATTTATCATAATTTAAGGATATGCTGTTGTCAGCCATATAGTCATAAATATCCTTTCCGCTTTTTTTAAGAACCGCCTGAACCGTTATACAGGCGAGTTCATAGCGAGTAATATCGTCACTTAAATACCTGTATCTTAGGGGCTCTATAAGAAGCCCTGCTTCGTCTGCGGCTTTTATTTTTGAACGCCATTTTTCACTGTCGCCCGGATAAGACCGTTCTCCGGCAAAAAACGTGCTGCATTCATAATCGTCAGGATAATAAGCTTTTGAGTAGTCGAAGATTTCAGCGGAACTGCTGTTAACGCTGAAGCGGTAACAGTCGGCTTTCAGCTCACCGTTATCATCTCTTTTTTCACAGACTATGTTATAACCGTTTCTGAAATATTTTGTACTTATGTAATAATAGTTGTTGTTTACAATTACGGGATAAAGCTGTGAGCCGCCCAAAACCGCAAAGCCCGAAAAATCTTCAACACCGTAAAACCTTGTTATTATATATCTGTTTAAATACGCTGTGTTAAAAACACCTGTAAAAAGTCTGCCGATGAGCTTATTTCCGTTTCCATCCACAAGATAGAGATAGCCCTTTTCGGTGTTTGCCGTAATATAGGTGTCGTCTCTTCCTTTAACCGCAATTTTTTGGTTTCCCACAGCCGAAGTGCTTTTCATTTCATCACTGTTTTGAAAACTATAGCTGTCTGCAAATGTACAGTCAGTCATCACAACGCCGAAAATTATTAAAAACGTCAAAACCGTTAGACAAATTTTTTTCATAAAACTACCTCCCTTGCTCAAATCTAAACAGAACTTTTTTTAATTATATCATATTATTTTAATTACATCAACCGAAAAAATTTTTCAGGTGTGGACACAATGCGCATATTATATTTTTACAAAAAATCAAGAACGG
>JAJPZT010000071.1 GCA_021204175.1 Clostridiales bacterium
TTTCCACTTCGTTTTCGGAACGTTTCAAAGTGGAAGTAAACTTTTCACTTCAGCATTTTTTCGACTTAAAAAAAGCCCCGAAAGGAAGCAGTTTCCATTCGGGGCAAAAATCACTTATATATTAAGTTGTTATTTTGTTTTAATTAAGCCTGAACTGTAGTTGTTTCTGTAGTAATTTCAGTTACGGCTTCAGAATCTGTTGATTCTGTTTCGGAAGTTTCTTCTTCAGAAGCTTCTGCATCGGTTTCCTCAGCTTCTGCTGCTTCGGTTTCCTCTGTGTCTGCTTCTTCGTCAGCCTCTTCAGCTTCCTCTGCTTCAAGCTCAGCTTCAGCTTCCAACATTGCGTTATAAGCTTCAACGAACTCCAAAGCATCGTCATAAACCTTTTCAAGAAGAACAGCTGTCTCGGCTCTTGTAATAGCTACGCCGGGGTTAAGCTTTCCTTCATCATTGCCGGTTAAGAGACCGTTTTCAATAAGGAATGCTGCATAAGGAGCTGCCCATTCAGCAACGTCATCGCTGTCAGCGAAGGAGTTAACCGAAGATATGCTTGCGCTGATAT
Source organism: Clostridiales bacterium (assembly GCA_021204175.1). Taxonomy (GTDB): domain Bacteria; phylum Bacillota; class Clostridia; order Lachnospirales; family CAG-274; genus JAJQCI01. The sequence continues at coordinate 563 of JAJPZT010000071.1, forward strand.
CTACGCCGAAAGCTTCATAAGACTTAGCGATAAGAACGAACATTTCCTGTCTTGTAATGTACTGAGAAGGCTTGAATGTTCCGTCGCCGTAGCCCTGAGCAATGCCTGCGTTTGTAGCAGCTGCAATTGCAGATGCATAATATGTTGATGCGCTTACATCTGAGTAAGGTGCTCCGCCTGTAGATGTTTCAAGACCCAAAAGCTTAGTAATAAGTACGCAGAAGTCGCCTCTTGTCATAGCATTGTCGGGACAGAAGAGAGTTTCTGTTACGCCGTTGATGATGCCAAGTGAAGCAAGCTTTTCAATTGCGCTTACTGCCCAAGTCTTGTTAGCAATATCCTCAAAAGCAGGTGCTGCTACAGCCTCTGTAGGAGGATTAATTGCAATGCCGCTTGATGAAGATGAGCTGCTTGATGAAGCTGAAGTTGTTGCTTCGCTGTCGCTGTCACTTTCATCTGTTGATGCTGCTGTGGTAGTAGTAGCTGCAGATGTGCTTGATGATGAGCTTCCGCCGCCGCTTCCGCCGCCGCTTGACTTGTGAGCGGTTGTTGTTGTTTCAGAATCTGAATCTGTGCTTGTATCAACATTTGTGATGCCGAAATACATAAGATAAGCGTCGTTGTAGATAGGAATGTCGTTTGTCTCATATGTATATGTATGAGCGCTTGTAAGTTCAAGGAAGCCGTTCATGTTGTATGTTCCGTCAGCATTCTGAGCGATGAAACCGTAGGAGTCTACTGCATCGCCTTCATTTAAGCTTACGAACCAGTCAGGTGTTACTTCTTCGCCTTCGGAGTTATAGCCTGCATAACCTGTGTAGGTATAGCCGTCCTTATAAGCTGAAGTACCCCAAGATGTGCTTGAAGCATCGTCTGTTGATTTAACAAGATAGTTGCCTTCACTTTCAACGGGCTTAGCCTCTGTTGAACGGTCAAGTGTAAGAACAGCATATCTTTCTGAATTTGTTGAGTTAGCTGTTGAAGTGAGAGAAGCAAGTGTCTCTGCGCTGTCAGCCTGGTTTGTACCTGTAAGGTAGCTTGAATATGTTGCAATATTGTCGCTTGTAAGAGCACAAACTGAAATTGCACCGTCAAGGTTATAGTTAAATACCATATCGGTTACACCTGAGTATAAACCATAGTTAGCTGCTAATGAAGGAGTCTTGCTGACTGTCCAGTCAAAGCCTCTGGTGTTGATAGACTCACGTCCGTTGCCGTTATGGAATGATACACAGTTTCTAACCTTCATAGCGGGGTTAGAGTTAGAGTCAAAGCCCTTCTGCTTGTTGCTGAATGCATAGGAGTCTTTGATGTAGTGCTGAACGTAGGTGTTCTCGCCGCCGAGCTTGAAGCCGTTTCCTGAAGAGGAAGCTGACTGGAAGAGAACCTGATCACCGATTGAATAGCTTGAAGGATCAAGTGAGCTTCCGTAGATAGCCTGGTTGCGGGCGTCTGAAGAATTGATGCCGCCTACGTTGTTTTCTGTAATAAGATAATATGAACAGTTATAAGAGATACAGTCTTCAAGAAGAACCGCACCGATAGCGCCTGAAGATGTCTTTGTGTAAAGATCCCAGCCGTCATCATCGTTGTTGTGAGATACACAGCCCTTGAAGATGTTGCCGTTGCCTACGGTAAGCTTACAGCCGAAGCCGTCAGCCGAACCTGCTGAACCTGTACTTGAGTTGAATGACTCACAGTTGATGATAAGGTTGTTAGCAGGCCATAAATCGAATGTATCTGAGCTGTTTCCTGAAATCTGGAAGCCAGTTGAACCTGAGTCTTCAAATACACAGTTTTCAACGATACAATTCTGTGCGGAAACGCCGCCGCCCTGTGAGTTAACAGCAGAATTTCTGATTACAAGACCCTTGATCCACCAGCAGTCACCTGCCATGTTAAGACCTTCTGCGGATCTCTGCATATCGATGATAACTTCTCTGTCGGTTTCAGCGCTCATCTTCTTATATTCTGCCTTGTTGCCGTAGTTTGTTTCTGTAATGCTTATAGTTTCATCTCTGTAATATGTACCGTTAAGAAGGACAATTTCCTGACCTGCTTCGATAACAGCCAAAGCTGCGTCGATATTAAGAGGTGAATCTATAGTACCCTTACCTGTGAAGCTTCCGTATACGCCGCTTTCGCTTTCGCCTTCGCCTTCAACGGGAGCTGCATAAATTATGTTGCCGTCAATATCTACGCCGGAGAGACAATAAAGCTTCTCACGGTAAGTAATAGTATCATAGGTTGTCAAATCATCATAGCTGGAAGGTGTATAGCAGATTGTAAGGTCATACTTTGTATCAATCTCAAGGTCAAGATCGAATGAAGTAACCTTCTTTGTTACGGGATAACCGTTGTAAAGAACCTCGTCGTCAAGCTTAATAATTACACGTCCGCCTGAATCGTTGGCTGCCTTAAGCATAAGGCTGTAATTTGTGTTAGTTGTGTAGAGATCGGAAACGATTGAAAGTGAAGGTGTTTGTACCTCGTCAGTTCCGGTCGCACTGTTAGCATCTGTATCTGTGCTTGATTCATAAACATTAATGTTTGTAACGTTGATGTCAGCCCATCTTGCAGCGAAAAAGCCTGCGTAGATAGTGTCATCATTCTGTTCTGTAAGAGGCTCGTCTTCAAGGTCGCCGTCTGCGGAATAATCCCAAGCGTATGACCATGTTGTGCCGATAAGATCTGAATATTCTTCATTTCCTTCGCCTACACCGAGAAGAGTACACTCAACATAATAACCGCCGTTTATTCTTGAAAGAACGAGGTTATACTGGTCGCCCTTCTGAGGATAGAAGCACTCGCCTGTTGCAAACTGCTCATCTGTTGTTAAGTAGTCGCCGAATTCAGAACCGTCATAAAGAAGATATTCAAGGTTTTCAGCCGAGCCGGAGGTACCGTCCCAAGCATACATACCTGTTCTGATCCAAAGCTTCATACGGTTGTTGTTAGCATTCTTAGCTGTAGCTGCGTCGCCTGTCTTATAAGAAGATGTGGGGAAGCCGCCTACAAGAACAACGTTGCTGAAGAAGTCGCTTCCTGTATTTGAAGGAACAGGTTCGCCGTATTCATCAACCTTGGCATTCTGTGTTTCAACAACAACAGATGTGCCGTAGCCCTCATATGTCTCGCTGTCTTCAGAATAGCCTGAAGCGGGAGTAAGAGGAATAACGTCTCTTGCCATAATACCGAAAGCTTCCTGTCCGTAACGACCGATGTTTGTTTCGTTCTGGAGGAACTTGTTTACATAAACATCGCCGCTGATGGTGAAGTTGTTGTCAGCATTAATTCTTGTGTAGTAATAAACAATACCGTCGTGACCTGAGTTGGTTACCTTGCCGGCGCCGTCCCAAGAAGTAAGCTGAGCTTCTTCCGCAAGACCTGTTTCGTCTACGTTTGTAAGGCTGTAAGAAGAGTTGCCTGATGTAGCACCAAACTTACAAGCTCTCCAATAGAAGGTCTTGTCGTCCCAAATTGTTACTGATACTTCAAATTCGGGAAGTGATGTGTCAACGGGAGTAAGTGTAACAACATAGTCGCCGTTTGTGTTTACTGAAACTTCGCTGTAATCGCCTACATAGTCATTTGATGTAAGATCTGTTGCGTCAGAGCCTACAACACCGATTTCATCTTCGGATTCATCGCTGTATGTCTTTGTAATTACAGTACCTGTAACAAAGGCAGTCTCGATGTCCTCTAAGCTTGTTCCTCTGGGGAATGTTGTTCTGGGGTACTTAGTAATTTCTGTTTTTGTAAGAACCTTTTCGCTTACTGTACATATGAATGAAGCCTTAATTGACGGGTTAGCACTAAGAATTACATTTACGGTAACAGTACCTGCAGCAGCTGAGCTGAAGCCTGAGAAAGTAAATGCATCTTCATAAATAGTTTCATAATAATAGCTTGTTCCGTCAGTATATTCGCCTAAGATATAAATACCGTCAAGCTCGAGTTCTTCATTAAGTGAATATTCTGTCTTATAGGGATTTGTGGTAATATTAACTGCCGACAATGTATAAGGCATAATTCTGATATCGAAAGAAGCCGTAACATTGTTGGAAGCAGTTGTATCTGTTTCTGCAAGTGTTACATAAACAGTCTTTGTGCCCTTATCGCTTGCAAGCCAATATTTTGTTTCGTCAATATATTTGCCGTCAACGATATAAGCTACGTTTTCACTGGCAATAGCCTCTGTTGTGCCGTCTTCGTAGGTGAAAGTACCTTCGATGCCGTCTGTATTAAAGAGCTGATATTCATAATATCTGTCAATAATAGGCACATATGTAAGGTCTACGCTTGTGATATACTTTTTACGAACGGTGATGGGGGTTGTGGTTGTAGCTGAACCTACAACAACTGTCATAACGCCGTCGCCGATAACAGATGTATCAATTGTAGCTACGAAGTCAACGCCCTCTTCTGTTGAGCCGTCGTCATAAGTAGCTGTAACAACCATACCGTCTGTATTGATTGTTTCGCCGTAGTAATATTCTGTCTGAGTAGGAGGTGTTGTTACCTGGATGCTCTCAACAACTCTGTTGTCTACAAAGAGATCAATATCACTGTAAGTTACACATACGTTTCTTGCGGCAAAGAAACCGGGATAAATTGTATCGCCGAATGTGTTTGTAGTTGTGATTGCGTTTGAATATGTATTGCCGTTTGCATCAACAATTGTAGCCTTATAGGAGTCGCCTGACTTCTTAAGAGTAATGTCGAACTCATCGCCTGCAGCGATGTCATTAGTCATTACTGCGGAGTGGCTTGCAGTAGTCATGCTCTTATCCATAAGTCTTATAGTAGCACCGGGATCATAAGTAGGATCTGATGTTCTTGCATCATTTACAAATGAAAGCATAACAGAAGGAGAAATTCTGTTGCTCGATGTACCGGGATAAGTAACGCCTGCTGTTGAATCTGTATAACCTGCTGTGTAGGAATTTGTCTCCATATCAGCAGAGTATGTAGAATCCATATCAACGTTGTCTCTGAAAACAATACCGAAAGCAGTCTGGTTCATATTGCTTCCGCTGAGATATTCATCGATTTTAACGTGAGCACTGAGTTCAAAGTTAGCGTCGGATGATACGCTTGAAACGATGTAGGGATATTCTTCATCGTTAGGGCTGAGCTTACCCTTATTAGTGCCTGAGAAAGCAAATGAAACGTCTGTAAGGTCGTCTCCGTCATATTTAGGTGTAATAGTATAGCTGCCGACACCGATATATGACTTGCCTTCTGTCCAAGCGCCTGCTTCATAGGTTTCCGTACCTACGGTAAGCTTAAGATTTGAGAAAGTAACGTCTGCTTCTCTTGCTACGAAAGGACCTACGTAGATTTCATCTGAGAAAGTAGCTGCTGTTTCAAGGCTGCCAACATAGAATGACTGAGAAATATCGCCTACAGTATAAGATACCATACCCAAAGCTGCTGTATACTGAAGCTTAATACTGATTTCATCGCCGATATTAAGGTCTGCTCCGCTGCCTGTAAAGAGAGCTGCGTCAGTAGGATATGTAGCTGACTTGTTTGCGGAAATATAAAGACCTTCGTCATTATAGTAGTAACCTGAAGCGCCGAGAACGCCTGTAAGCGTCTTGTCGCTGCCTAATCTGAAAACACCGGCTGCTACAGAAGCACCGAGAGCCTGTGATGGATTAGTCATATTATCGAAAACCTGATCTCTCATCTGAAGACCGAAAGCAACCTGGTTGTTGGTTGTGTAGTCATTTACTGTAGCTGTAGCGCTGATAGTAAAGTCTTCACCTTCTGCAACAGGCTGATAATAGAACACGATACCTTCTGAGTTTGCGGTAGCTGAACCGTCGCCGATTTTACCTTTTTCTGCGTGCATGGTAACGGTAGATTCATCGGATGCTGCCACCCAGTTCTTATAACCGGTGGAAGTTTCGACGTTTTCTGTGTCACAGCTGTTACCGAAAGTAGCAGCCTGCCAGTCGCCGGCTGTGACAAACTGTGTTTCCGCATAGTTCGATGTAATGCTGTTAAGATCTGCATTTTCAGCTTCGATTTCAGCGGAAATCTCAGTTTCTTCACTGTCGGAAACCTCGTCAACAGAGGCTTCTACCGCAGAGCCTGATACCGTCTCTTCAACAGCAGTGTCGGCTTCAGCTTCTTCCGCAAAGGAAGTTATGGATATTGAGCTTACCATCATAGCAAGCGCCAAAACCCATGCTAAAAGTCTGCGTTTTTTCATTAAAATTTTCACTCCTTTTTTTGTCGGTCGTCTTTATTTTTTTGCCGAAAAAATGACAATTTTTCGAGTATACCCCCAATTTTTACAATCCCCGTTAAAGAGACTTTAAAAACAAAGCATAGCAGAAAATATAATTTTTCCGGACTTTTTTTGACCGTTTATCGCTCTGAATGAAAGCTTAAAAACAACAAATTTTAAGAAAAAACCTTTTATCGAGTCCCCGACAATTTTGCCGCACGCCGAAAAGCCGAAAGAAAATAATTAACTTAAAATAAGACTGTTTTCACAAGCCGCCATTACAGCTATAATTTATTATACAGCAGCGGCACAAAAAAATCAATAGTAAAGATTAAATTTTAATTAACTTTTTTATATTCTTTTAACAAATTCACAATAAAAGAACATATTTCGTTAAGTAAAAAATCACAAAACGCAGACCCTGAAAATTATTTCGAAATTAAAAATGAATACAGCTCGGCCCCGTCCTTTAAGCCTGTTTCATAAATAAGCTGTTCTCTTAAAGCCTGTTCTTCACAGCATTTATTCATAATTTCTTCAAGCGCTCTCTTTTCCTTCGGGCTCAGGCTGTTAAGCAGATGAAGCATATTTTTGTCAGTTTCTTTTTCTTCCGAAAGCCCCTCCAAACGTATAAAGCCCAGCTTTTCAATAAGTTCTTTGCCATTCATATTTTACCTCCGTTTTACATCAAGACGGCATTTCTGTCATTTTTTTCCATTAATTCTATTCTCTCACATTTAGTTTCTTTTTTCAACTCTATATTCGAATTATTTTTTTATTTACTTTTTGTGTGTCTTTTATTTCTAAAATTCCTTCCGAGTGAAATTCGAAAGCAAGATGTCGCTTGCGGGTTCTCCTCTTTCGCAAAAAGTCTTTCGGCGAAAGCCTTATCTTTCGCCGAGTGCGCCTGCGACGCAAGCCTCCCGTCGTCAAGGCTTTCTTCGTTCGTTTGCTTCTTCCGTTGTCAGAAGCAAGACTTAACTCCAAAGCCTTTCCTCTTTCGTTGAAAACCTGCTACGAAATTATTTTATCAATAACCACAAATTTTTTCGAAGAAAAAAATTGCGGCATTTAAATTTTTTGAAAAAATAATTTCGCAGTGTTTCAACGATTAAGGAACACTTCCGCAATGCATCTTGTTTCTGTGTTTACACAGAAATGAATGCACGCAGGCAAGTGTGACGCAGGGAGCTGCTGAACGAAGTGAAGCTGAGAGGTGTCACCCTATCTCACTCTCGTCGGGTCAAACTTCATTCGTTTGCTTACGCCGCATTAAGCCCTTCGCAAGCCTTTCCTTATCCGGTCAGCTTCTCATACAATTCATTAACAGCTGCTTGAATTGCCTCATACACCGCTCCGCTCGTTACAAGGTTTTTGCTCCCCTCCGTTACCTCGCTGTCTACCTCCCTTACAGCCGCCGCCCCAAGTCCTAAATTAGTCCTTGCTTCCTCAGCCGTGGTTCCCCCTGTGCCGCCGTTAGTCAGTGCCAGCGTTCCCGTTAAGCCTGCCGCATTTCCCGCTGTGTCGTTCTGAAGGGTTCCGATCGTAGACGCAATCTGTGTATATCCTTCCGTAATTTCGCTTGAATACTTCGTTGTTTGATACAGTGTCCAGTCCGTAAAGTTCGAGTTGCTGCTTCTTCTGCCCTCTGCTATTACGTCAAAGTGCCAATAGTCATACTGCGTAGGAATATTTACCCACAGCTCAACCACTGTCGGCGTCTCCTCGCTGTAAGCCATCACAAAGTTTTCGGGCTTAACCTTGCTTCCCGCATACTCCCAGCTGAGTTCAGACTGCTCCGCATAAAATACCCCTGCCGACGTTGTTCTTACGTGTGCTGTCAAAATCCCCGCATATCCGCTTAAGCCTATTCCCGTTCCCGCGCTTACCTTAAAGCTTATCCTTAAGTCAACGTTATTCGTCGTTGGTGCGCTTATTTCCGCAAACTTAAACCAGTTGTCCGTCCCTGTGTTGGCGCTTATTCCTGCATACGCATACTTATATTTTCTGTATGTGCTGTCAAGTCCTAAATTAGTCCTTGCTTCCTCAGCCGTGGTTCCCCCTGTGCCGCCGTTTGCTAAGGGCAAAACCCCCGTTACCCCCGGCGTAATATTCGCCGAGCCGTCAAAGCTTGAAGCACTTGTGCCTGCCAAATTTGTCTGAATTGTTCTCGCCGTTGTGAGCTTGTCCGCTGTCGCCGCATTTCCCGTTGTGTCGTTCCGAAGCGTTTCTAATGTCGAAATTACCTGAGTGTATCCTTCTGTAATTTCGCTTTCATAGTCTGAAACTGCGGGCTGATATAAAGTCCAGTTCGAATTGCCGGGCGTATAGCCCGTTCCGTTTTCCGAAACAACGGTAAAAACCCATCTGTGATTGGTTTCTATAGGTTTTGCCCATAATTCCACTATTGCAGGGACTGTGCCTTTGTTGTATGCAAGCACAAAGTTCGAAAGGTCTAATCCGCTCCCGGCGTATTCCCAAGCAAGAAGGTTCGTTGTGATACCTGATTCATCAAGCCTTATTTTTGCCGTTAATTTACCGAAAGAACCTATTCGTGAGCTCATATTGCCGCTTGTGTTATGCACGTCAAAGGTAATTGTGCGGTGTTCATAAGCGGTCGATATAGTCGTTTCCGCAAATTTATACCACCTGTCCTCGCTTATGTTGCTTGCGCCCCCTGCTGTGGCATATCCCAGCCTTTTATAACAATCGTCAAGCTCAAGATTCGTTCTTGCTTCAGCCGCTGTTGTTCCTCCCGTTCCGCCGTTGGCTATTGCCAGTGTTCCGGAAAGAGCCGTTGCTGTCGCCGCATTTCCGCTTGTGTCGTTTAATAATGCTCCCAAAGTCGAGACTACCTGTGTATATCCTTCTGTAATTTCACTTTCTCCGCTTGGCGCCTGATAAAGTGTCCAGCTTCCCGGATTGCTGACCTTATTTCTGTCGTCCCCCTCTGAAATAACCTCAAATACCCACGAATTATATACCGTTGATATGTTTACCCACAATTCAGCCTTAGTTAAGTCCTCGCTGTACGCAAGAACAAAGTCCGACGGGCTTATTCTGTTCCCCGCATATTCCCAAAGCAGCTTTACAGACGCTTCTGTGATTAAACTGTTCGAGTCTATTCTTACAAATGCCGTTAAAATGCCGCCGCTTGTTATTATTCAAAGCTCATTCTGTCCCCCGAAATTATATCCTCAACGGCGTATCTCATAGCGTCCATAAGATGATTAAAATTGTCAACGGGTCTGTTTATTTTATGCCCCTGTTTATCACTGTCCCAGCTGTAATTTGATATTTCCGTCAGAAAATTACAGCACAGGGGACTTACGATGATTTTATAATTTCTTATAAACTGAATACCGTTTAAAATACTGTCCTTGCCCTTTCGTGAAGCCCTTATGCCCTTAAGACCAAGCTGTCTCAGTTCCTCAATGCTTTTGGGCTCGGCTGCGTCGGCTCTTATTTTCTCCTTTCCGCAGCCCATCTTCTTTATTTTCTGTGCAATATCAAAATTAGTCAGCCCCCTTTCATAAAGCTCGTCAAAAACATATATTGTATTTTCGGCTTTAAAAACAACTCCGCAGAACAGGGCTGTAGGGTCGTTTGTATAGCCGAAATCCAAGCCGAAAACAGTTTCAGCCCCTTTTTTCTTTAAAATTTGGGTTAAGTCGAAGGAGCTTTCCTCCCAGTTTTCGAAAACAACCCCTTCGCTTATGCCCCAGTTTCCCAAGCCCGCCACGGAATATCTCTTAGGGTTTCTGACCCTCATATCCTCAAACATTTTTATGTCGGCTTCGTCTAAAAATTCATTCATTTTATAGTTTGTGGTAAGGGCAAGTATTTCGGGGTCGGAAACGTCAAAAAAACGTTTCTTAAGCCAGTGTCTTTCATTCCACGGGTTAAAGGTCAGAGTAATCTGCTTAAACAGCCCTTCACCTACCTGACCTCTTATGCTTTCGTCAAGTATGTTAAAATCCTTTTCATCGCTTATTTCATAGGCTTCTTCAATCCATATCCAGCAAAGGCTTCCGTTTTCGGCAGCAATAGAGGTCACCTTTAAGGGGTCGTCAAGCCCTCTGAAGAAAATTTTCTGACCCGTAGGCAGATAGGTCATCTCCAAAGGGCTTGCCTTAGCCGACCACTCCTCATCAGCCCCAAGCCTGGAAACCGCCCACTTAAGCTCCGCAAAGCAGCTATCCTTAAGTGTTCGGTAGGTCTTTCTCACAACCAAAAGATTTGCTTCTTTATAAAGCATCATATTAAAAATAAACCACAAAGCCGCTGTTTTGCTTTTTTTGCTGCCCCGGCTGCCCTTTACAACTCTGTATCTTCCCTTAAAAAACCAAAATTCCTTATATCCTTTGCCTATCAGCTCACTGAACAACAGCCTATTCATCTACATCAACCTTTAATTCTATGGCTTTGTTTTGGGCTTCTTTTTCCTCTTTTCGGCAGTACATTCCGTAGTGCCTGCCCAGAAGCTCCGCAGCCTTGCTTCTGTCCTTTACTAAAGGCAGACGGCTTACCATTTGCTTGTCAACAACAATTTCTTCGGTTATGTCTCCCCTTAAAAGCTCCGTCAGATACTCCATTACCTCTCTTTGCCCTGCTACTTTCCCCTCGGTTTTAAGCTTTTCTTCCAAATATGCCCTGATATAGCTTCTTTGAAAAAATTCTCTGCGAAAGCCTTTATTATCAGCGGTTTTTTTCGAATAGCCGGCTTCAAGAAGAGCCTGTCTGCTGTTTCCGCATTTTAAATAAATATCAGCCGCAGTCTTTTGTTTTTCATTGATTTCCTTTAACGTTTTAACCCTGTCAATGTCCTTAATGTTTCTTATCTCAGCCATTTCCTTCCCCCTTATTCGTTCGGCATATGCGCAAATTTTTCCGCACAGCAAAAAAGGACATTTGAAGTTTTATTTCTTCAAACATCCTTTTACATTTTTCATTCTACATAAGATAAAGTGACACTGAGTGCCAATGCAGAAATAAGTATTAAGTTTTGGGTCATTCTTCTGCGGATTTATTTTGATTTTCTTCCAAATTTTCCATAGCATATCTGCAGCTCTGCGTGACCAAATTATTTAACGACACGTTTTTGCTCTGTGCCACAGCCTCCATTTCCTTCACCAAATCTACAGGCAAATGGAATGTTTTTGTGATACACTCTACCTTTTTTACACTGAACATTGCCGAGTTTCACCTCCGAATACAAATTTTTGCAATTACATTCTTATTTTACACAATTTCAGCCGACTTTTATACACGCTAATTTTGCAAGCATAAAAGTTTTGCACCTGTATGATGCACTTACAATTATGCTTTATTTTACATTATAAAAATATAAAAGACTGCCGTAAGTAATTACAGCAGTCTAAAGTGATTTGTTAAAAATTGGTTATGCAGCTTCAGCCGCAGTCTTGCTTTGGGTCTTAAGGGTTTCGAAAACGCTTAAAAGAGCCTTAAAGTCGTATTCGTTTACTGTATATTTAACTCCCCCTGTATGATTTACAATAATGTTAGTGCCGCCTACAACTGAATAAATTACACTTTTATCCTCATACATAATTGTTAAGTCATATCTTACCCCGTCGTCGCTGTAATTCTTATAGCTTTTGTTGACCTTAACATACATAGAGTTAATATTATTCATAAGCATTTCGATTTCATCGGCATCTTCCGTAGAATAGCTATATTTGCTGCTGTAGCTCTTATCATAGCTTGCAGCGGAAAGCTTAACCCCTATGACCTTTTCTGCATCTAAATTCAGGCTGTAATTTCTGTATTTTGCGGCACAGAACCCTGTGACAGTCGACCCTGTAACAAGACTTATGACAATTAATGCAAAAATCATTATCCTTTTCATAAAAAAACCTCCGGTTAATATATTCTTCTTCTTATATTTCTCTCTGAGGGCATTATATCACAAAATAAGGCTTTTTTCAATTGCATTAATATTTTTTCATATTTCGTAACAGGTTTGTCACTCTTAAACCTACTGCCGCCCACACCCCGGCAC
>JAJPZT010000111.1 GCA_021204175.1 Clostridiales bacterium
AATAGCTGAAATGCCTACTTTGTTGTCGCTCAGGTCTATTTTTTTTATGTAGTTTCCCAATTTTGCCGTTAAAATATCCGCAGCCTTCAGTGTTCCCCCTGTGGGGCTGAAAACAATCTGATTTATTTTCATATTTTCCTCTCCTCTTAATTGTTTTGTTTTATGACAATTATAACAGGAATAAAGTAAATTTTCAACATCTGCAATAAATCTCTTTTAAAACTCATGCTTGCATTTTCTGTGAAGTATGTTATAATTATATAGTTATAACAGGAAAAGAATATTTAAGGAGGATATTTTTTTGAAAAATGATACAATAAAGGCACTGATAATATACGGTGTCATTTTTATAATAATGCTCCTGTTTATAAGCTATTCGGGTTTTAACAGCTCCGGCGTTTCGGATTTGTCAAAAACCTACAGCTATTCAGATCTTATAGGCGGCCTTGAAAGCGGCAGTATAGCCTCTGTCAGTATTCGTCAGGACAGCCAGACAACAGACACCGGTGAAGCCACAGTTGTTAAAGACAACGAATCTATTACCATAGAGCTGGTCAGTGTTTCGGCGTTTATGAACACATTAAACAACATATTGGCTGAGGGAGAAGCCGATTTCACCGTTACAACTCTTTCTCCTGACAAGAGCGCAGCTGTTTTAAGCTACATCTTCCCCATAATTTTGGTGGTAATAGGTATAGTCGCCGTAACTATGATTATGTCGCAGTCTCAGGGCGGCGGAAAGATGATGAACTTCGGCAGAAGCAAGGCTAAGCTCTTTGACTCAACCACAAAAAAGGTCACATTCAGCGACGTAGCCGGGCTTGACGAGGAAAAGCAGGATCTTGAAGAGATTGTTGACTTTTTGAAGTCACCCAAAAAATTTGCGGATATAGGCGCAAGAATACCCAAGGGGGTTCTTCTTGTAGGCCCTCCCGGAACGGGCAAAACCCTTCTTGCAAAGGCAATCGCCGGAGAAGCAGGGGTTCCCTTCTTTTCGATTTCCGGTTCGGATTTCGTTGAAATGTTTGTAGGCGTAGGTGCTTCGAGAGTTCGTGATCTTTTCGAACAGGCTAAGAAAAACTCACCCTGTCTTGTATTTATAGATGAAATTGATGCAGTAGGCAGACGGAGAGGAGCAGGCTTAGGGGGCGGTCACGACGAAAGAGAACAGACCCTTAACCAGCTTTTGGTGGAAATGGACGGCTTCGGCGCAAACGAAGGCATTATAATTGTCGCCGCAACAAACCGCCCCGACATATTAGACCCGGCGCTTTTAAGACCCGGTCGTTTTGACAGACAAACTGTTGTAAACACTCCCGACCTTAAGGGCAGAGAGGATATTTTAAAGGTTCACTCAAGAAACAAAAAAATCCACCCCTCTGTTGACCTTAAAACAGTGGCTAAAACAACTCCCGGCTTTACTGGAGCCGACCTTGAAAACCTTTTAAACGAAGCGGCTCTTCTTGCAGCTCGCCAAAACAAAAAGGCTTTCGATATGGACGACATTAACAAAGCCTACATAAAGGTAGGCGTAGGTGTTGAGAAAAAGTCAAGAGTTATTAATGAAAAAGAAAGAAAAATTACGGCTTATCACGAGTCCGGTCACGCAATCATAAACGAGGTTCTGCCCGATTTAGATCCGGTTCATTTGGTTTCAATCATTCCCACAGGCAGAGCCGGCGGTTATACAATGCCCCTGCCCAGTGATAAAATGTATCATACCAAATCATTTATCATTGACGAAATTACATCATTTTTCGGCGGCAGAGCAGCTGAAGAGCTTATTTTCGGAGACATAACAACCGGGGCTTCAAACGATATAGAGCGTGCAACGGAGCTTGCCAGAAATATGGTTGTTAAATACGGTATGAGCAGTAATTTGGGGCCTGTCCGCTACGGAGACGATGATAACCAGGTATTTTTGGGCAAGGACATAGGGCACACAATGAATTACAGTGAAAACTATGCACAAAAGATAGATGCTGAAATTCAAAGCATTATTACCGAATGCTATAATAATGCAAAGAAAATTTTGACCGATAATATGGAGCTTCTCCATAAATCCGCAGAGCTTTTAATGGAAAAGGAAAAGATTTCCGGCGATGAGCTTCGCCTGCTTGTTGAAGAATACGGTCAAAACTCCGACAAAGCAGAATAAGACCTAAAAAACCGCAGAAGAAGGAGCCTGTATGAGAAAAAAATAACAAAACCGGCAAAGCTCATTACTGTCATTTGTATGATTTATTCTTACTTTATTATGATAGTATCATTTGTAAATAGATTACATTTTTATGCACGTGTTTATGATATGAACTTTGTATATAGCCTTACTCAAAAAATTATCAATATGTATTTGTTTGATACTTTTAACAGGTCTTCTGTATACTTGGGAAGTACAATTTTACTTATACCCTGCATTATGGTTTTATATTTTGTATCAGGCAATAAATGTCAAAGACTATGCGCATATTTGCTTTCAGCAAATATGCTTATGACCAACGGTGTTTAACAACGCCCCATTCAGTAGGAGCTTGTACTCCTGCTGAATGGAAAGTAAGTACCCACCGCCTAGGAGGCGGGGGACTTCCTTTGTTGGTTAAAATATGGAAATTGCTTTTGTTTATAATTCCCGAAATATTAAATCTGCACTTTCTTTGGGGATGGATAATGAGCGTATAACAAGCTTTGATTTTCCATTTAAAAATTAAGAAAAGCCGCCTTTAACCGGGCGGCTCTTTTAATATAAAAATATTTTATCAGCTTTCGTCAGTACCGTTTAAGTCATTCAAAATGATTTCACGCTGTTTTTGAGTTGAAGCTTCATATTCTGCCAAAGCCTCTTCAACGGTTTTATCCTCAATAACAATATCCGAAAGAAGCTGGTTTTTGGCTACTTCAATATCCGGCAGCTGATCCGCAATTGTTGAGTTCAAAACAGGCAGATCATACAAAATAGAGTTTTCATCGAAAATCTCCATAGAAATTGTTATACGCTCGTCAACATCAAATGGGTCATAGCAGTCTGTAATGGCAAGGTTTGCGTCATAAAAGCTCTTGTCCAAAATGCTTGTAGGGTCTGAAAGTGAAGGCAGCATTTCAGCCTTAACGATCTTTCCGTCGCTGTCACGTTCCAAAACCTTATAGTGAACATCCTCAACACCTCTTGAGAAAAGAAGCTCGCCCTCATCGCCGTCATGCATATACATAAGGAAATATTCGAAAACCTCTTCGGGGTGTTCGCAGAAGTTTGTTATGGCTTCCGCCGTTGCCGGACGCTCTATATAATACGCCTTTTCCTTGTCAAATGAAGCAAGGGGAATAAGCTCCGCCGTTTCATCCTTCATTTTAAGGTTCTTGTCAAGAGTTTTATACCATGTGCCTGCCCAGTAGTTAAAGCAGCCTACAACACCGGCATAAAACTTGTCACGGCAGGTTGAAGTCTTGTTTGAAATTGAACCGGGATCAATAAGCCCGTCCTTCCAGGCGTCCTGTATTCTGTGAAGAGCGGCTTCCATTTCCGGCTCTAAAACGCCGTCAACATATTCGCCCTTTTTCTCGTCATAATGAATGTCCGGGCGTGCGTCCTGATAAAATTCTCTCAGATAAATTTCATAGGGAGACTCTGAGTTAATTAATCCCGCAACAGTCAAGGGGTAAATTGTCTTTCCCTCATATTTTTCTTTAAAGCTTACGCCGTTTGAGTCTGTTTCTTCACAGCTGCCGATTTCCTTAAAGGCTTTAAGCATATCGTAGAACTCTTCATAGCTTGAAGGCTCTTCAATGCCCAAAGCGTCCATCCAGTCCTTGCGCACATATGTAATCGTTCCGTTTCCTCTCTGCTCGGGGAAGCCGTAAAGCCTGTTTTCGCCGTATTCAGAGTCATATCTCAGGCTGTCTACAAACCTTTCGTCTACAATGCCCTGTGCCTTAAGGTCGGAGCTTTCCCATGCGTCGGTCATATCCCAAAGAATACCCTCCGAAGCGTAGGCAGGGTAGTATGTAGAGCCCAGCTCAATAACGTCCGCCGGGTCTTCAGCCGCAAAGGTTATGCTTACCTTTTCATAATACTGGTTATGCTCAGGCTGTTCGATTTCAAGCTTTATGCCCGTATTCTTTTCGTACTCGTCGCAAAGAGCCTGCTGACCGTCTTCGGGTCTTATAATGGTTGTTACCATAAATGTAATTTTTTCGGGCTTGCCCTCTTCATTAAGGGCTACATGTTCCCTTTCGCTTCCGCAGGCTGAAAGAGCCCCGGCAGCGGAAACAATTAAGCAGGCAGCCAAAGCCCTGTTTAAAAAATGTCTTTTCATAAAATCCTCCTTTTCTTATTATAAAAGTATTTCCCTAAAGAAATATTAACCGTTCACCACATCCTTAAAATAAATTGTAACAAATATGAAAGTATTTTGCAAGTACTTCGGTTTATTTTTTCGTAATTATTTTTTATTTGTTGACATATTTTTGCGGCTATGCTAAAATAATTTTAAGGATCTTATAAAGGTTCCAATGAGACTTTTGTTGTCTTGTCGCAAAAAGGGAATAACTGGCAGTTGGCGGTTCTCCTCACCTGTTCCACGGTGTCATCTGATATGTCCTTTGGAGACATAATACACTGCGGAAGGAGGTGGATGTTATGGTAGAAATTATCTATGATGCTAATGTATTAATCGTATTAATACTCATTATCGTTATGAGGATATTTGTACATATCGTAACAAAAAAAGATAACCGTTCAGATTTCCAAGCCTAACGGTTATCTTATATAATAACTTAGGTGAGGAGTAACTGCTGATAGTTACTCCCTTTTGTGTTTTAATGATAACACACCTATCCCTGACTGTCAAGAAAATATTTGATTGTCAAACGAACTTTTTCGTAAATATTATAAAAAAAACTTGCATTTGCCTAAATTGTCTGATATAATGTTAAAAGTGATTTCACATTGTGTTAGGAGGTGTTCAAAATGGCAAAGTGTGATATTTGTGAAAAGAAAATCAGCAACGGCAGAAGAATAAGCATCAGCCGTAGCCAGGTTTCAAGAAGAGCTAAGAGAAGCTGGAAGCCCAATGTTAAGAAAATCAAAATTAATGATAACGGCACCATCAAGTCTATCCACATTTGTATGAGATGTCTGCGTTCAAATAAGGTTACCCGTGCTCTTTAATCTAAATTATTTATATTGTTATAACAGCCCCCTTTTATTAACTTTGTTGTAAAATAAAAGGGAGTTTTTATTTTCGGCAGAGGTTCTGCCCCGTCTTATTCTTTCTTTTTCATATGTACAGTAAAAAACCGGGAATAAGACGCAGGCAAAACCCCGGCTGCCGCTTAAGATATTTTTTCATCTGAAATATTTATTATGTTCTCAAGCAATTTATAGACAGTACTGCCTAAATTATGTGGATATCTAAGCTGCATATGCTGACTGCGGCTGATCTCAATTTCAAATAAGCGCCTTGCTCTTTTTATGGCTTTTTTAACCTTTCCTCTGCTGTAGTGCTTCGGATGAATGTGCTTTCGGTTTGAAAGAGGCGCGCCAACCGCTTTAAGCCTGTTTCTGAAATGGTCAGTTTTCTCATATCTGTGTTTGTCTGTTACCGCATATTTATAATCATCACTGTTGAAGTCGTCGTGGTGAAGCAAAAGCCACGCTTCGAAGAAGGGATTGCTGACAGCATAGTGATAATTCTTTTTGTCGCATAAATCCAGTGCAAATTCCAGCTTGCTGCTTTTATTGGGATCGGCTGTGTTTTCGTCTATATCAGCCACTATCCAAAATTCATCATCGGGATGTTTGGAAAATTCGTATACTGCCTCTTCCTCCTGCCTGAACTCGTCAAGTCTTTTTACCAGCTGCCACGGTTTATTCTGCCCCAGCCGGCTTTTCTGCTCAAAGGTTCTGCGGCTTGAATCTACAGATAAAATATCTTCATTAATCGATTTAATTATAACCTTACTTTTTATGCCGCCCAAAAGAGACTGAATCAGTCTGAAATATTCCTCTTCCGTCACTTGTCCTTCACAGGCAACAACTATAATCTTGTCGGATCTGGGGCGGCGCGTCCTTGTTAAGGTTGAAGCCGTTCTGTTTGATAATGCAGGCATATTTATCACTCTTCTCCTTTAATAACCGGGACGGCTCCGAAGCGTCCGCTTAAATAGCCTTTAATAATATCCTGTCTGGGGTCTGTTTCAAAGTCGGAAAAGGGTCTTAAGCGTGTTTCCCCTGTTATGTCCTTTTCTATAAACCAAATCTCCTCTTTTGAAAAGTCCGCAAGGTTAATCAAATTCACGTCATGGGTTGTAAAAATGATTTGACTGTGAGATTCTTTTGACTGTTCCAAAAATGTCTTTGTTAGATATTTTGAAAGCTTTGTGTGAAGGCTTCTGTCAATCTCATCTACAAAATATATAGCCGTATCCTTATATTTCATATTGTACAAAATAGGAAGCAAATCCAACAGTCTCTTTGTTCCGTCGGACTCATCGTCAAAGCTGAAATCCGTAACCTTATTATTCAGCATATGTGTAAACTTTAACTGAACCAGAGATGTGTGATCCTTATCGTCAAAAAATATATAATACTTTCCTCCCAGATTAAATAAGCCGTTTTTGTTGTTCTCAACTCCCGAAATCAATTCGTCGGGCAGAGGCAGAGACACATTTTGGGCAAAGTCCTGAAAATCTATTTTATCGTCAGAAGCAGTTATTTCGAATATGCCTGTGTCAAGCTGCTCCAAGGTTTCCGCTAAAAAGCTTCTGATACCCTCATCGATTTCCATATTGTCGGGAAGATATCTTACCTTTGAATCCGGAAAGACAATTTCTATATCTTCAAACCAATTAACCGCATCTTTCGCCACAGTCACTCCGTTTTCCTTAAGCTTATACAAAAACAGCTGGTTTTTCTGCTCCTTCTTCATACTTGAAGTCAAAATTTCCGCAAGCATTTTCTCTTTTTCGTCACTGAATTTATAACCCTCATCTATTTCAACTTCGGTAACGCCCTCTTCATCTGTGGCTCTTGTGAATACAGGTGTAAACAAACTGCTTTCCAAATCATCCAAAACCATAAGCCACTCTTCGGAAACACGTCTTGAAGTCAGCGCAAACCCGTATTCATATATATAACCGTTTACATAAAACAAAAACTGAAAAGAGGTAGTTTTATTTAACTCCTTAATATCCCCCTTAAACTGAGAAAAAATTATGTTTTTGCCGCTTCTCTGAGGCTCGGTAATATAGCTTTTTGCAAACTGAATAGACTTCATAAAGGTTGACTTCCCTGCCGCATTGGGTCCGAAAAATGCTCCCCGTCTCAAAACCTCTATATCTCCCGTTTCAGTGTGCAGAGTCGTCAAAAATCTTTTGTCGCTGCTGTCCGCCGTAGGTATCATACTGAATTCAATTGAATTTCCTATTGACTTAAAATTTTTCACCGTGTATTTTAAAAGCATATCTGTTCCCCTCCTGACTCTTTATTATTGTTTCTTTAAATTTCTTTATTCGTTATGCTATTCCCAAAAGCAAGCCTATCAAACGAACTGCGGCGGCGGCGATCCGCGCAATGGCGCACTGACCGAAAACCATTCCGAAAGCCCATTTTCCGCCCAGTTCTCTCTTAACCGAAGCTATAGCCGCAACGCATGGCGTATAAAGGAGACAGAAAACCAAAAGGCAAACTGCACCCAAAGGCGTTAAAATCTGCTGCAAAGCGGCGGATGTTCCGAACAGCACAGTGAGAGTAGAAACAACGCTTTCCTTAGCCATAAAGCCCGTAATAAGGGCTGTTGAAATTCTCCAGTCGCCGAAGCCCAAGGGAGCAAAAACAGGGGCAATTATTCCGGCGATTACGGCAAGAATACTTTCCTGTGAATTATCTACCATATTAAAGTGAAGGTCGAAGGTCTGAAGAAACCATACAACAATTGTAGCTATGAAAATAACGGTGAAGGCTCTCTGAAGGAAATCCTTAGCCTTGTCCCAAAGGAGACGCCCTACGTTTTTAGCCCCGGGCATACGATAGTTGGGCAGCTCCATAACAAAGGGCACAGCCTGACCCTTAAACATTGTTCCCTTCAAAAGCAGGGCTGTAATTATCCCCACAACAATTCCGCCGAAATAAAGTGCAATCATAACTATTCCGGCGTGATTCGGGAAGAAAGCCGCCGCAAAAAAGCCGTAAATAGGCAGCTTGGCAGAGCAGCTCATAAAGGGGGTCAAAAGAATTGTCATTTTACGGTCTCTCTCAGAGGGCAGTGTTCTGCACGCCATAACCCCGGGAATAGTACAGCCGAAGCCTATAAGCATAGGCACAATACTTCTGCCCGAAAGCCCTATTTTTCTGAGGAATTTATCCATAATAAAGGCAACTCTTGCCATATAGCCGCTGTCCTCCAAAAGGGACAGGAAGAAAAACAAAATAACTATGTATGGTATGAAGCTTAAAACACTGCCTACCCCTGTAAAAACGCCGTCGATAATTAAGCCTCTCAGGGCTTCGTTTACATTTGCGGCAGTCAGTGCCGAAGCCGCTGCGTCGGCCAGCCAGCCTATTACCGCTTCAAGAGCGTCTGAAAGCCACAAGCCGAACACATTAAACGTAAGCAGGAACACCGCCGCCATAATTCCCACAAAGCAGGGAAGAGCCAAAAATCTGTTTGTAAGAACTCTGTCGATTTTTTCGCTTCTTAAGTGAACCTTGCTTTCCTTGGGCTTTATTACGGTTTGGGAGCAGACGTTTTCTATAAACATAAACCTCATATCAGCCACAGCCGCCGCCCTGTCAAGACCGCTGTCTGTTTCAAGCTGTTTTATAATAGACTCCAAAACCTTTCTTTCGTCGCCCGTAAGCCCCAAATGCTCTATTATAAGCTCGTCCCCTTCGGCAAGCTTTGTTGCCGCAAAACGAACGGGCATTTCGCTCTTCTGAGCCTTGTCCTCAATTAAATGCATAATTGCGTGCAGACACCTGTGAACAGCGGCCGTCCTTCCCTTTGAGTCGCAGAAATCCTCTCTGCCGGGGCGTTCCTGATATTTTGCAACATGGATTGCATGGGAAACAAGCTCGTCTACACCCTCATTTTTTGAGGCGCATATAGGCACAACGGGAATGCCCAACATTGCTTCAAGCTGGTTTACCATAATCGACCCGCCGCTTTCTCTGACCTCGTCCATCATATTCAAAGCCAAAACCATAGGCACGTTTAATTCTATAAGCTGCATAGTGAGATAAAGATTTCTCTCAATATTTGTTGCATCAACTATATTTATAATGCCCTTTGGCTTTTCTTCAAGAACAAACCGCCTCGTCACAAGCTCTTCACTTGTATAGGGCGACATAGAATAAATTCCCGGAAGGTCTGTAATTCGTGTGTTTTTATGCCCTCTTATCTGACCGTCTTTTCTGTCTACGGTTACACCGGGAAAGTTGCCTACGTGCTGATTTGACCCTGTCAGCTGATTAAACAGTGTGGTTTTTCCGCTGTTCTGGTTTCCCACAAGGGCAAATGTCAAAAGCTCACCCTCCGGCAAGGGGTTTTCGTCAGCTTTGCTGTGAAACTTTCCCCCTTCGCCTAAACCCGGGTGGGGTATGGGCTTTTTTCTCTGCTGAGGGGCTGAAGCCTGAGCGTCGCATACATCCGAAATGTCGATTTTAGCGGCGTCAGCCAAACGCAGTGTAAGCTCGTAGCTGTGTATTCTCGCCTCAATGGGGTCTCCCATAGGGGCATATTTCACCATTGTGACCTTTCCCCCGGGGATAATTCCCATATCCAGAAAGTGCTGTCTTAAAGCACCTTCGCCGCCTACCCTTTGAATGGTGGCGCTCTTTCCTATTTCCAAATCCTTTAGTGTCATAATATATCCTCTTTTCCGCTTCGTAAACATCAAAATGTCTCAAGTCATATTATAGCACATTTTAAGGATATGTACAACAAAAAAGAGTATCCCGAAAAAAATCAGAATACTCTTTACTATTTGCCTTTAATTATCTGTTGGCAAAAACAAATTCGATTGTCAAAGACTATGCGCATTTTTTGCTGACGCAAAAAATACTTATGACCAACGGCGTTTAACAACGCCCCATTCAGTAGGAGATTGTACTCCTACTGAATGGAAAGTAAGTACCCACCGCCTAAGAGGCGGGGACTTACTTTGTTGGTTAAATATCTGATTATTCCATTTATTATGTTTCCGAAATCGTCATAAAAGAGCATTAATGCAAGAACGCCTATAAGATATATACACCATATTATTAAAGCAAGGCATAATTGTATATAAATATAAAAACCATTTATTTCTCTTTTCATAATGAAATCCGCCGTATAGGTTATTATGGCAATAACAGCCGACATAGCCATAATCGGCAAAAATAAGATACAAAATATATAAGATATATACCTATAAAATTTAGGAGTAAAAACCTCGGAAGTGTCAATATTGCACAATATAATTATCATATCGGCTGTCATCAGCAATATATCAACTATTACCAATACTATAATAATTTTTATAAGCATACTCGTAAGCTTTTCCGCCTTCTTGTTTTTATCCATTTTTAATGCCCCCAAAAGCCGATTGTTTTATAATATTTAATACTTAATTAAACCTTAAGTCATATTGTAGCACATTTTAAGGATATGTACAACAAAAAAGAGTATCACGAAATTTTTTCTGAATTGTAATGAAAAATTTTAAATTTTATTGTTTGGCTGACTGCGGCGACAGACAAGATTGTTTATTGACATATTTTTACACCTGTGTTAAACTTATTTCAAGAACCTGTTAAAGGTTTCAATGAGGCTCATTTAGTCTTGTCGCAAAAGGGAATTACTGGCGGTTAAACAGAAATCCGAGTATGTATCGGAAGTCTGTATCTCCTCACCTGTTCCTCGGTGTAATCTGATGTGTCCTTTGGAGGCATAATTCACTGCGGAAGGAGGTGGCGTTATGATAGAGATAATTTATGATATTGATGTTTTAATTATTTTAATCATCATTGTTATAAGAATTATTTTATATATTATAACAAAAAGATAACCGTTCAGATTCCACACCCAACGGTTATCTTAAAAGAACTTATTAAGTGAGGAGTAGCTGCAAAAAGTTACTCCCTTTTGTGTTTTAATAATAACACAAAATTCTAATTCTGTCAACTTCGAATTTGCTTTTTGAGCCATAATCCCGAAAAATTTTAAATTTTATTGTTTAGCTGACTGCAGCGTCAGACAAAATCTTATTTATTGACACAATTTAACAGCTGTGTTATACTTATTTCACGAACTTTTTAAATGTTCCAATGAGACTGTTGTTGCTTTGTGACAAAGTCTTGTCGCAAAAGGGAAAACTGGCGGTTGAAACCGAAAGGGTTGCTCTCCTCACCTGTTCCCCTATGTAATCTGATGTGTCCTTGGGAGGCACAATTCACTGCGGAATTGGAGGTGTATTGATATGTGTAAATAAATATATCTTTTATTAAGTATAGCTGTATTAATTTTTATTATATGTTATGTTTATAGTAGTTATAAGCAAAATTATCATATTCTTTTTAAGGATATTATTACATATGATGATAAAACGTATTTTAATTTAAATGGAAGATTGTACAGTTATGACGGTAAACATATTGACCTTGTTATTGACAGTGAGAGGGACACTGAATATTGTATTGTTGACAACATTATTTACTGTTGTTGTAATTATAATGACATTATCAGTATAAGTAAAAAAGGACAGAACGGAATAGAAATTATATATAGAGAAGATTCGTTAGACAAAAATCTCAAAAATTTTTTTGTCAGTAATAACAAAATAATTTATATCACAGAAACCTATTATGTAAAAATATATAACTATATGATAAGTGGCTATTCAATTTACACTATGGATACCGATGGAAGTAACAGTAAAAAAATTATGGATTTGCCTGTGAATACAGAAGGAAGAGATAAGACGGCCTTTATGGTTGACGATGAGTATGTGTATTATATACAGCCCGAAACAGGTGATTTTTGGAAAATAGATTTTGAAGGTAATAAAAATGAATATATTACCTCTGATACTCAGCTTTCAAATAATGATGATTTGTTTGGGGTATATGAATATAATGGTAAAGTTTATTATGTCTTGCCTTCTGTTGACGATTCGGGGAAATTTACAGGATATAACTTGTATAGAGCTGATTTAGACAATCAAAATCGTATACTTTTGGCAGAGGGATTAACCAGTTTTAGAATGATTGATAATTTGTTGATTTATAACCAAAATGTATATGATGAAAATAACAATTTTATAACCGGCAACGTAGATATCTCCGGCATATATGGTTGTGATAAAGACTATATTTATTTTTGTTGTTATGATGACAATATGACAAAGCATATATACAAGTATAACATAAATACCTGTAAGATTACAGATATAACTGATGATTTATACTATGAGGTGTTGTTATAATAGAAATAATTCAGGATGCTGATATATTAATTGCATTATTAATTATCATTGTTATTAGAATTGTTATACATATTATAACAAAAAAAGATAACCGTTCAGAATTCGAAGCTTGTGACGGTTATTTAAAAACTGTTTAGATGAGGAATAACTGCCTAAAGCTACTCCCTTTTGTATTTTTATAACACCACAAAGGCGGTTTTCTGTCAAGTCGGATTAATTGATTTTCATAAGTATGGATTCAGCACTGTTAAAAGGTAAGCGGTCAATAATTATGCGGCTATCTAAGACATCATAAAAATGATAAAA
>JAJPZT010000095.1 GCA_021204175.1 Clostridiales bacterium
TTTGTTTTTCTCATAGCTATATTATACCATAATCTGAGCCATTTGTCCACACCCCCAAATATTAACTTGTAAAGTCCTCGAACTTTTAGCACTTTGCACAATTTTAAGCCCCGAAAACCGTCATTTTGTCTAGTCGGTCTATTGTAAACCTATCATAATTTATAGTTGACAATTTACTGAATTCGCCGTATAATGAATTCCATCGACAAAGCTTACGGCTTCGACAAGGCTCCCTTTTAGGGGAGCTGTCATAAACTAAACCACGGAGGAAAAAATTATGAACAACTCAAAAAAAATTCACGATATGGTCTTAACGGCGGTTATGACTGCGGTCTTATGCGTACTCGCCCCCCTGTCTCTGCCCATAGGCCCTGTTCCCATATCTCTCGCCACCTTAATTCTCTATTTCACCGCTTACATACTGGGCATTAAAAAGTCTGCCTTAAGCGTCATTCTCTACCTTATTATAGGTGCTGTGGGTCTGCCTGTGTTTTCGTCCTACGGCAGCGGCTTAGCAAAGCTTTTCGGCCCTACTGGGGGCTACCTTATAGGCTACATGCCTATGGTTGTTATAACCGCCGCCTTTGACAAATATTTCAAGGGAAAGCCACTTTTCAACTTCATAGGTATGATGATTTCAACGGCTGTTCTTCTTATTTTCGGCACGATTTGGCTTAAAATTTCCGCCGATATGACCTGGGAGGCGGCTCTTACGGCAGGGGTAATACCTTTCCTTGTAGGGGACTTCATTAAAATAATCGTTGCCCTTATTTTTGCCCCAATGCTCATAAAAAGACTTAAAGCCGCAAATTTAATGTAAATACTTGATTATAACCTCCCTTTATGATATTATAAAAATATCTGAAGGGAGTGTTTTTATGAAAAACAACATAATTTTAATAGGTATGCCCGGCTGCGGAAAAAGCACAGTAGGCGTTGTTTTGGCTAAACGCTTAGGCTATAACTTTTTAGACAGCGACCTTTTAATTCAAGCCCAAACGGGAAAGCTTCTTCACGAAATAATAGAAGAAGAGGGCATAGAGGGCTTTCTTGACATAGAAAACAAAGTTAATTCGGAGATTAACGCAAATAGAACAGTCATCGCCACAGGGGGCAGTGCGGTTTACGGCTCGGAGGCTATGGAGCACCTTTCAAAAACAGGCACAGTCATATTTTTAAGCCTAAGTCTTTCCGCTCTCAGCCGCCGTTTAGGCGACCTCAACAAACGGGGCGTAACCATAAAAAAGGGTCAGACCCTGAAAGACCTTTATTTGGAACGGCTTCCCCTTTACGAAAAATACGCCGACCTGACAATCGACTGCAGCCGAAAGTCCGTCAGGCTTATAACCGAGGAAATAATAAAAACTTTTTCTTGACAGAATTTATGCCCTTGTACTATAATAATGAAAAAAGAAAAGACAGCAACGGAGAAAAATAAAGGTGTAATCCGCAAAAGAGAAAGGGCGATCGGTGCAAGCCCCCTGCGGAAAGCCTTTTGCCCGTCTCTATCAGTTCCGATTAATCTTCGGCGGCTTGCTTCCGTTAAAGGGCTTTTGAGTTAAATTTAGGGTGGTACCGTCGGTCTTTGACCCCTTTTGGGGCTCAAGGACTTTTTATATTATAAGGAGGATTTAAAATTGGCAGCAAACAGCGAAAAAATGGTAAACGCAATAACCTCTATGGATGAGGATTTTGCCAAATGGTATACCGATATTGTTAAAAAAGCGGATCTCTGCGACTATTCGTCAGTAAGAGGCTGTATGATCATCCGTCCCTACGGCTATGCAATTTGGGAGCTTATTCAGGCAGACCTTGACAGACGCTTTAAGGAAACAGGCCACGAAAACGTATATATGCCTATGTTCATTCCCGAAAGCCTTCTTCAGAAGGAGAAGGATCACGTTGAGGGCTTTGCCCCTGAGGTTGCATGGGTTACACACGGCGGTTCTGAACAGCTTCAGGAAAGGCTCTGCGTCCGCCCCACTTCAGAAACACTTTTCTGCGACCACTACAAAAACATAATTCAGTCATACAGAGACCTTCCCAAGCTTTACAATCAGTGGTGTTCCGTATGCAGATGGGAGAAAACAACAAGACCTTTCTTGAGAACAACTGAGTTCCTGTGGCAGGAGGGTCACACTGCCCACGCCACAGCCGAGGAAGCCGAGGAAGAAACAGTCAGAATGTTAAACGTATACGCCGACTGCTTAAAGGAATTTTTGGCTATCCCCGTAATCAAGGGCAAAAAAACCGAAAAAGAGAAATTCGCCGGAGCCAAGGCAACCTACACAATGGAAAGCCTTATGCACGATGGAAAAGCTCTTCAGGCAGGCACAAGCCACAACTTCGGCGACGGCTTCGCCAAAGCTTTCGGCATTCAGTACACCGACAAGGACAACAAGCTTCAGTATGTTCACCAAACCTCATGGGGCGTTACCACACGTCTCATAGGCGCACTTATAATGGTTCACTCCGACAACAACGGTCTTGTTCTGCCCCCTAAGGCTGCTCCCGTTCAGGTTATGATAATCCCCGTAAACCAGAGAAAAGAGGGCGTTTTGGAGAAAGCCGAGGAGCTTAGAGTAAGACTTTCAAAGATTTGCAGAGTTAAAACAGATGCTTCCGACAAGAGCCCGGGATGGAAGTATGCCGAGCAGGAAATGAAGGGTATTCCTCTCCGTCTCGAAATCGGTCCCCGTGACATTGAGAAAAATCAGTGCGTAATCGTCACCCGTCTGGGCAGAGAAAAGTCCTTCGTTTCTCTTGACGACCTTGAAACAGTAATTCCTCAAATGCTTGAAAAAATGCAGAACGACCTTTACGAAAAGGCTCTTGCCCACAGAGATTCTCATATTTTCGAAGCTAAAAATATGGAAGAGTTCGAAACTCAGCTTAAGGAAAACCCCGGCTTCATAAACGCTATGTGGTGCGGCGATGAGGCCTGTGAAAATGCAATCAAGGAAAAAACTGGCGCAACCTCAAGATGTATGCCCTTCGAACAGAAGCATATTTCCGATAAGTGCGTCTGCTGCGGAAAGCCCGCAAAAACTATGGTCACATGGGGCAAGGCTTATTAATCCAAACCACAAACTGTTAAGCATTATAAAAGAGGGTTCACAGCGAGCCCTCTTTTTTTTAAAAAATTATTGTTTTCAAAAAACCTTTAAAAAAAGCGATTGAAAATTCGGTTTAAATGTGATATTATTGATTTTGTGCAAGAGAATGAGCGAAAAACGTTGAGTCGTAAGGCTTTACGGGCGGTTATATCACCCCCCCCCTATCATCTTTAATTGAAAGGGGGTGATATTTTGACTGATTTACAGATTGTATTAGTTTTAATACTTTTGATAATAATGTCAAAAAATTAACCGCCCTATCTGACCATAGGACGGTTATTATAATAATCTACCTATAAGAGATATAACCACTTTCGCAGTTTCTCTTGTATTTTTATTATAAAGTCTTTTCGGCAAAAAGTCAATACCGAAAAGCCGTTTAGGCGTGGTGAGTGCCCGGACGGTGCATATTAACCTGAGAAATACCCGTATCATCGCAGGTCTTGATTACCTCTTTAT
The DNA here is from genome assembly GCA_021204175.1 of Clostridiales bacterium. Lineage (GTDB taxonomy): Bacteria > Bacillota > Clostridia > Lachnospirales > CAG-274 > JAJQCI01. The sequence goes on from JAJPZT010000095.1 coordinate 3,576, forward strand.
TGGTGGTTGCCTTAAGGAGCTTTTCATAGTCACGCTTAAGCTCTGTTAAGGGTCTTGCCTTGCCGGGGCCGTTTATACAGCCGCCGTCGCAGACCATACCTTCCATAATATCCCCTTGGAAGCGGTTCACCTTCATAAGCATAAGGTTCTTCTTACATTCCTCAACGCCGTTGCAAAGCACAGCTACAGGAGGCTTTTCGCCCTTTTCTTCACATACCTTAACAACTGCCGCCGCCACGCCGCCGCTTTTGGCGAAAGCCTTGCCGTAATAAGAAGCGACCTCGTTTTCGGGCTCGTACTTGGAAAAGTCGATTTCCTTGGTATAAATCATTGCCCCCAGCTCTTCAAAGGTCAGGCAATAGTCTATTTCTGAGCCGTAACGGCTTCTTACCTCGTTTTTCTTGGCTATACAAGGCCCTACGAAAACAACCTTTGCGTCGGGATAAATGTTTTTAATGTGTCTTGCTGTACCGACCATAGGCGAAACAGTGGTTGAAACATTATCCTTAAGCGTGGGGTAGTGTCTGTCGATAAGGTTGAAAAATGCGGGACAGCATGACGTAGTTGTTTTCTTGCCTTCCTTAACTCTTTCCAAAACCTCCTCGGCTTCTCTGTAGGCTGTTATGTCTCCGCCCAAAGATACCTCAAAGCAGTCGTCAAAGCCCAGATCCTTAATTCCGGCTTTAAGGCTCTTTACCGAATAAGGACCGTACTGACCTTCAACTGAAGGAGCAACCATTGCTATAATTTTAACCTCGGGGTCGAGAATTTCCGCAATTACGGTAGCAATCTGGGAAACGTCGGCTATAGCTCCGAAGGGGCAGGCGGCAACGCACCTTCCGCAGTTAATGCATTTTTCTTCGTTTATAACCGCAAGATTGCTTGTTTCCGCAATTTCAATAGCCGAAACAGGGCAGCTCTTCTTACAGGGTCTTTCGGTATCAACAATTGCATTGTAGGGGCAGGCCTTCATACAAGCACCGCATTCCTTACATTTTGAGCTGTCTATGTATGCTCCATGAGGAGTTTTGGTAATAGCTCCGAAACGGCACGCCTTAACGCACCTTTGGGCAAGACAGCTGTGGCAGTTGTTTGTTACCGTAAATCTTTCAATGGGACAGCCCTCACATGCCGGGGGAATTACATAAACTATCTGATAAGGGTCTTTGTTTACATAGGTTTCATCAATAGGCAGTCTGCCCATAGCAAGCCTTACTCTGTCGGCAAAAATCGCCCTTTCTTTATAAACGCAGCACCTGAAAACAGGGTTAAGCCTGTTTGTCAGTTCAAAAGGAATAGACTCATAGTGACTGAGTATAGTTCCCTCATAAGAATATTTAGCAACTTTAATCAAAATAGCCTTCTTAATTTCGCTTATATCGGTTACATCGTTTAAAATTCCTATATCCTTCAAAATTTTCACTTCCTCTCATAAAATTCCCGTCAAATCTGTCTTTATCTTACTATAACAACAGTCTTTTGTCAACGGCTTAAATGCCTAAAAACGCTCTTATTTTTAATAGCATTTCCTTAATTGTCTTTCACCTTCAAAAGGCTTGCCAGTTCAGCCATAAATGAGTCTATGTCTTTAAACTGCTTATAAACCGAGGCAAACCTTACATAAGCCACCTCGTCGGTGTCTTTAAGCTTTTCCATAACAAGTCTGCCTATTTCGTCCGAGTGAACCTCTTTGCCGGAGGTATTGTAAATTACGGTTTCGATTTCCTTAACCATATTTTCCATTTGCTCCATAGATACGGGGCGCTTGTTGCAGGCTCTCTGTATACCGCTTAAAATCTTGTTTCGGTCAAAGGTTTCTCTTGTGTTGTCGCTTTTAATTACCACAACGGGGATAATATCCACCCTTTCATAGGTGGTAAACTTCTCTCCGCATTTTTCACACTGGCGGCGGCGTCTTATAGCCGTAGCCTCGTCTAAAGTCCTGGTATCAAGCACCTTTGATTCGGTACATCCGCAAAAGGGACATTTCATAAAAACACACCTCTTTTTATATATTATTCTTTACAAGCTTTTTACAGGTTTTCAATTACTTCCCATAATTCATCTCTGCCCTGTTTTGAAACTGAAGAAAAGGGAATAAGAACCTCTCCCTCTTTAATCCCCAAAGAGCTTTTTAACATTTTAACGTGTGAGGGCAGACGGTTTCTTGTTACCTTGTCGCACTTTGTGGCGGTAATAATTATTTTATAGCCGTAATGACGGAGATAATCAAGCATCATAACATCGTTTTTCCCCGCTTCGTGCCTAATATCCACCAAAAGAATAATTGCCTTAAGCTCTTCTCTGTTAAGCAGATATTCGTCGGTCATTCTTCCCCATTTTTCAATTTCCGTTTTGGAAGCCTTTGCATAGCCGTAGCCCGGCAGATCCACAAAATAAAGCTTGTCCTCAACGGAATAAAAATTTATGGTTCGTGTTTTTCCCGGGCTTGAGCCTGTTCTCGCCAAAGCCTTTCTGCCTAACATTGTGTTTATAAGGCTTGACTTCCCTACGTTTGACTTCCCTGCAAAGGCTATTTCCGTAAGACCGTCATCGGGGTACTGACTTTTTTTAACGGCTGTTTTTGCAATATAAGCATTGTTTATAATCATAAAATTTAACTCCTAACAACGGGTTTTTCCGTAATTACCTGAGAAAGGGGCGGTTTAACAACGTTTATGCCTTCTTGGGCTTGCGGTGCTTCTTCAGGTCTTTTAGTCCTTTCGGAGGGCATAAGCGCCGCTTCCAAAACCTCCGATACATCTTTCGCAGATATAAAAATCATATCCTTTTTGGCGTAATCCGGCAGCTCTTCCAGGTCGGTTTTGTTATCCTCCGGCAAAATCACCGTTTTAACTCCGGCTCTTTTGGCTGCCAAAACTTTTTCCTTAAGACCTCCTATGGGCAGAACGTTGCCCCTTATGTCAACCTCCCCTGTCATAGCCACCTTCCGCTTAACCTTTCTGCCCGTTAAAGCGGAAACCATAGCGGTGGTCATTGTTACTCCGGCTGAAGGCCCGTCCTTGGGGACTGCCCCCTCCGGAATGTGAATGTGTATATCCGTTTCCTCAAAGTCAAGGAAAATCCCTAATTTCTCGGCATTTGCCCTTATGTAGCTGTAAGCCGCATAAGCGGACTCCTCCATAACCTTTCCTACGTTGCCTGTCAGCTTAAGGTTTCCCTTGCCCTTAAAAGTGTTGACTTCGATTTTAAGGGTAGTTCCTCCCAGCTGTGTCCATGCTAGCCCCGTTACCTCTCCCACAGTGCCGCTGTTTTCGACAGTCTCCTGTTTGAACTTTCTCTGACCCAAATATTCAACAAGCTTTTCGGGAGTAACGTCGATTTCTTCTGTTTCATCATTGGTCATAAGCTCTTTTAGAGCTTTTCTGCAAATGCTTCCTATATTTCTTTCAAGATTTCTGACTCCGGCTTCTCTGGTATAGCCCGAAATAATTTCCTTTATAATCGAAGGCTTAATTTTAACCTGTTTTTTCGTAAGCCCGTGAAAATCAAGCTGTTTTTTAACCAAATATTTAAGGGCTATTTTAAGCTTTTCCTCTTCGGTGTAGCTTGAAAGTGTGATTATTTCCATTCTGTCTTTAAGTGCCGGTGGAATTGTATCCGCAGTGTTGGCAGTGCAGATAAAGAACACCTTTGAAATATCAAAAGGCAGCTCAAGATAGTTGTCTCTGAATGAAAAGTTCTGTTCTCCGTCCAAAACCTCTAAAAGTGCCGAAGCCGGGTCGCCCTTATAGTCCTTTCCCACCTTGTCGATTTCGTCCATAAGTATAAGGGGGTTGGCAGTTTCGGCGGTTTTTATTGCGGTAATAATTCTTCCCGGCATAGCCCCTACATATGTCTTTCTGTGACCTCGAAGCTCCGCTTCATCATGCAGACCCCCTAAGGACATTCTGACGTATTTTCTGCCTAATGCTCTTGCCACCGACTGTGCAACAGATGTTTTGCCCACACCGGGAGGGCCTACCAAACACAAGACAGGGGCTTTCGAATTGTCGCAGGAAAGCTTAAGAGCCAAAAATTCTATAATACGCTCTTTTACGTCCTCAAGCCCGTAGTGATCCTTATCCAAAACAGCCGCCGCCTTTTTAAGGCTTGTGTTGTCTTCGGAATAAACTCCCCATGGCAGAGACAGAACAAGCTCTATATAGTCTCTGCTTAATGTGCTTTCCGGAGACATAGGCGGCATTTTCTTAAGCCTTAAGAACTCCTTTTCAAGCCTGTTGTAAACCTCTTCAAAGGGCTTAAGCCTTTCGGCTCTCTTTTTATAGCCCTCGATTTCTCCGTCAATTCCGTCCTTATCCTTAAGCTCCTCGGTTATAACCTTAAGCTGTTCTCTCAATATATTTTCTTTTTGAACCTTTTCGAAATTCTGTCTGACCTTGTCGTCAATTTCCTTCTTTACCTTAAGAACTATACTTTCAGACCTGAAAAGCTTCAAAAGCTCATAGGCTCTTGCCTTAACGGGAATAGTCTCCAAAATCTTCTGCTTGTCTTCAAGCTTAAAGTCGATTCTTGCCGCCATTACATTTATAATAAGCCCCAAGGAATTGACCTTCATAAGCTCATCTGAAAATTCTCTTGTAAACTTTCCCGAAGATACACAGTATTCTTCAAAGGCTTCTCTGACCAAGTCCCCTACTGCCTTTTTTTCGGTCTCGTCGGCAAAATCGTCAATACTGTCCACAAGAGGAATACACTCCCCTGTAATATAAGGCTTTTCCTGAACAAATCTTACAAGCCTTACTCTTTTTGTACATCTGACCAAAGCCCTGTCAACACCGGGAGCAGCCTTAAAAATCTGTCTTATTGTGCCTATAACCCCTACGTCAAAGAGATCGCTTTTTTCAACATTCTCCTTTGAGTGATCCTTTTGGGCTATAAGCAAAATTTCCTTATTTCCCTGATTTGCGGCGTTAAGAGCCTCTAACGAGCCTTCTCTTTTTATGTCAAACAAAAGCTCCACACCGGGAAAAGCCGCAATCCCCCTTAAGGGTATCAAGGGCAAAACAATATTTTCTTTCATCATATATGTCACCTAAATTCATTTTCGTCTTGGTATATATAATATCATAGCAAATTTTTATTCTTTTTTCAAGAAAATTTAGTGATTAAACAAAAATTTCCGAAAAAAACTCCCCAAAGGCATTTGCCCTCAGGGAGAATATATCATTGATTATATTTAATTATTTTTTGCTGTTCTGATTTTTAATTGTGTTAAAGCTTTCTATAGCAAGAATTATTGCAAGAACAACCAAAAGAATTGCAAGAACCGCTCTGATAAGCGCCCAAATATCAAAGGCTGTCATAAGAGCCGAGCAGTTTGTAAAGATAGACATAACAAGTGATGATATTGTAACAATCAGCATAAATACCATAGGTATGTAGAGCATTTTGTTATTCTTGCCGATTTTGCCCAGCCATGTGGCAATTGTAAGAAGTGCAAGAGCTGCCAAAAGCTGGTTTGAAGCTCCGAAAAGAGCCCAAATCTTAGCATAGCCCGTAAGACCCAGGGCAATACCCAAAAATACGGATATAAATGTAGCTACCAAGGGGTTAGCCGCATAATGTCTGAAGCCTGTTACGTCCTTATATGTTTCGCCGTTGTCAAGCCAAAATTCCTGGAACATATATCTTGCAAGTCTTGCGGCTGTGTCAAGTGAAGTAAGACAGAAAACAGAAACCGCAAGAACGAGAAGTGAATAAGCTGTCTGATATGAGTTTTCAAGTCCGGGGATTGTGCTTAACATTTTTGCAATACCCCCTGCAAAAACAGTTGTGGGAACAAAGCCTATGTCACCGGCTTTAACGTCGTTCCAAACATAGCCAATTGCGCAAAGAGAAATTATTGCCAAAGCGCACTCTATAAGCATTCCGCCGTAGGCAATAGGCAAAGCATGCTTTTCGTTGTCAAGCTGCTTTGAGGTCGTTCCTGAAGAAATAAGTGAGTGGAATCCGGAAATAGCACCGCAGGCAATTGTTACGAACAATGCCGGGAAGAGATAACCCAAGCCTGCCGAGCCGTGGAACTCCTCAACGGAGATAGTGTCCTTAAAGCCCGTAAATGCGGGAACATCGAGAGCCGGATGTGCACCCACAATACCCACAACAGCCAAAATCATAAGAGCATAAAGCAAAAATGAGCTTAAGTAGTCTCTGGGCTGAAGCAAAATCCAAACGGGAGTTACTGAAGCAATAAGAATATATATACCCACAACGATCATCCATGTTGTGTAGCTTAAATATATAAAATGGAACTTCATACCGATTGCAAGGCAGAGAATAATGCCGATTATACCCAAAACAGAGCCTAAAACAATGTTTACGTTTCTGCGGTAAACAAAGTAGCCGAAAAGAATGGATATTAATATGAAGAGAATTGAAACTGTGGCTGTGGTTACGTTAGCCGAGCTGGCAGCTGTGTCAACAACGCCGTCAACAAAGGTTGCACAGAATGTATTGGCAACAATTGAGCCGAAAGCCGCAATAACCAAAATAAGAGCAAGCCAAGAGAAAATAATGAAAAGTCTCTTTGCTCTCTTGCCAATTGTAGAAGCAATAACCTCGCCGATAGAAGCGCCGCCGTGGCGAAGTGAAGCCACAAGTGCGCCGAAGTCATGAGCCGCACCTATAAAGATACCGCCGATAAGCACCCAAAGAACAACGGGCACCCAACCGAAAACAGCCGCCTGAATAGGGCCGTTAATAGGGCCTGCACCGGCAATTGAAGAAAAGTGATGACCGAAAAGAACGGGTGCTTTCGCCGGAACGTAGTCCATACCGTCCTGCTTTGTGTGAGCCGGGGTTTCACGCTTAGGGTCTACGCCCCATGTCTTAGCAAGCCATCTGCCGTAGAACAAATAACCCAAAACAAGAATTATAAGTCCTGCGACCAAAAGTACAACAGAATTCATAAAAGTTCCTCCTTAAAATATTTTGGAAATGTGTATTTTCATTTCCCTAATTCTTTTACAAATTTCGAACACTGCTTTGCGGCTCTGTTGAAAAACAGCTCTCCGTCCCCTGCCCTTACGGCAAAGGTTCGAAATTCAGACCACCCAAGCAACGAAAATTTGTAGCTTTTATAATGCTTTGATTTTTTAAGAAGCTTCTTTGCCCCTTTTGTAAAATCATCGCAGACAAAAACCGCAGTTAAATAAGTATACATATGCCCCGGTTTGGGGTCGATAAGCTTCTCCCCTTCTTTAAGAACATATTCTCTGCACCTGTCAAAGCCTTCCTCATTAAGCTCATCTACGGAAAACACAAATATATATTCGTGACAGTCAGCCTCCCAAAGCTTAGCCTTTTTAACAAGCACATATTTTGAATTTTTCATATGAAAGTCACAGCGGGCTATAAGCCCCAGACTTCTCCCCTCTTCGGAAGGTACGTTTATATCAAAAAAGCCCTCATAGCTTTTTAAAATCTTTTCAGAAAGCTCTTCCCTGTTCATATTAAAGCATTCCTTTGTTCATAATTTTTCACACTACATTCATTATTTTACACCTTTTTGTCTTTTTTTTCAATCCCTTTTTGATAAATCAATCATAGTTATTTTACAATTTTCGCCGAGACGATATAGTTTTTAGCCTATAACCCTATTGTCTTATGTTTTACGACATAAAAAAAGCTCCGCCATAAGACGAAGCCTTTTTATAATTATGTATGTACTACTGATTTTAAATTATAAGGAAGAAACTTTTCTGTAAACTTGATGGTTTCTGCCTTATACAACTTGCAAAATGCAAGTATTTTTTTCAGTCTCTATCAGGGCTGCTTGCCGATGTAAGCAAGGATACCGCCGTCAACATAGAGAATGTGGCCGTTTACTGCGTTTGATGCGTCAGAAGCAAGGAAAACTGCAGGGCCTGCAAGCTCCTCGGGCTTAAGCCATCTGCCGGCGGGTGTTCTGCCAACGATGAAAGCGTCGAAAGGATGTCTTGAGCCGTCAGCCTGTCTCTCTCTCAAAGGAGCAGTCTGGGGAGTTTCGATATAGCCGGGTCCAATGCCGTTGCACTGAATGTTATCAGCGCCGTATTCGGAACAGATATTTCTTGTGAGCATTTTAAGACCGCCCTTAGCAGCAGCATAAGCTGAAACTGTTTCACGGCCTAATTCTGACATCATTGAACAGATGTTAATAATCTTGCCGTGACCCTTCTTCTGCATTGAAGGAATAACAGCCTTTGAAACGATAAAGGGAGCGTTAAGGTCAACGTCTACTACCATACGGAAGTCGGCAGCTGACATTTCTGTCATAGGTATTCTTCTGATGATACCTGCGTTGTTTACGAGAATATCGATAACGCCTACTTCTTCTTCGATCTGCTTAACCATTGCCTGAACAGCCTCTTCGTCGCATACGTTGCAAACATAGCCGTGAGCGTCGATACCTGCTTCTTTATAGTTGGCAAGTCCCTTGTCAACAAGCTCCTGCTTAATATCGTTGAAAACGATTGTAGCTCCGCATGCAGCCATACCTGAAGCAATAGCAAAACCTATTCCGTAAGAAGCTCCGGTAACGAGAGCAACCTTTCCCTTTAATGAAAAATCATCTAACTTCATATTCTTCCCTCCGTTTTAATTTAATTAACTTACGGGAGCAGCGAGCCCCCTAAGTTCTCTCATATCAAATTATACAACAACTGACGAATGTTTTCAAGCCCTTTTGTGGAAAATGTTTTAAATTTTTCTGTAAAACATTTTTTTATGAGAAAGGTCATAAGCAAAATTCGCAACAAAGCTGAAAAAGTTCTGCAATCATTTTTGACATATTTTTTTATACTTTTATAAAATAATCTGGGTGTGGACAAATGGCTCAGATTATGGTATAATATAGCTATGAGAAAAACA
>JAJPZT010000080.1 GCA_021204175.1 Clostridiales bacterium
TTAAATTAATTTTATTGTAATTGTCATATAGACAATTTTCTAATAAAATGTTAAAATGCAAAAAGCTGATAACTTTAAATAATATAAGACGGTGAAAATATGGATAAACTTAACAGAATAAAGGAGCTTTGCGAAAAGCTGACCCAAGCTTCAAAGGCTTATTATCAGGAAGCAAGGGAAATTATGACCGACAGAGAGTATGACGCCCTCTATGACGAGCTTGTTTTTCTTGAAAAGGAAACGGGAATTGTTTTGTCTCAAAGTCCTACCCAAAATGTAGGCTATGAGGTTTTGACAGGGCTTGAAAAGGTTCGGCACGAAAGGAAAATGCTGTCTCTTGACAAAACTAAGGAAACCCAAAGACTTGCCTCTTTTTTAGGTGACAGAGAAGGGCTTTTGTCGTGGAAGCTTGACGGCTTGACTATTGTTTTGACCTACAGAGATGGCAGGCTTGAAAGGGCTGTCACAAGGGGAAACGGCGTCATAGGCGAGGACATAACCCACAACGCAAGAACCTTTGAAAACATTCCTCTTGAAATAGGCTTTAAGGGGGAGCTTGTTCTCCGTGGAGAAGCGGTTATTAAGTTTAAGGACTTTGAAAGAATAAACGAAGGGCTTGCTGCCGAGGAAAAATATAAAAACCCCAGAAATTTGTGCAGCGGAACAGTAAGACAGTTAGACAGCCGGGTCTGCGCCCAAAGAAGGGTAAACTGTATAATTTTTACACTTGTTTCAGCTGAGGGGAAGGACTTCGAGAAAAAGTCAGAGGGATTTTCTTTTCTTGAGGGCTTGGGCTTTGAAGTTGTGGAGCAGAGGGCAGTTAATTCAGGTAATATTGCGACCGCTGTTTCGGAGTTTGAAGAGAAAATCAAGAACAATCCATTTGCTTCTGACGGGCTTGTTTTGACTTTTAATGATGTAAGCTACAGCAGAAGCCTGGGGGCAACGGCAAAATTCCCCCGTGACTCTATTGCTTTTAAGTGGGCTGACGAAACCGCCGAAACAGTGCTTAAGGACATTATTTGGAACACATCCCGAACAGGGCTTATAAACCCAATAGCGTCTTTTGAGCCTGTGGAGCTTGAGGGAACAACAGTCGAAAGGGCGAGCCTTCACAATTTGAGCATTGTTGAGGGGCTTAAGCTTGGCATAGGGGATAGAATAACGGTTTATAAGGCGAATATGATTATTCCTCAAATTGCGGAAAATCTCACAAAAAGCGGAACTGCAAAGCCGCCGGAAAAATGCCCTGTCTGCGGAAGCGAAACGGAAATTGTGGCTTTGAGGGACGGAAAGGCTTTGAAGTGCCCCAACCCCAACTGCCGTGCGCAGATTGTGGAAAGTCTGAGCCATTTTTGTTCGAGAGACGCTTTCAACATCGAGGGCTTAAGCGATGAAACAATTAAAAAATTTGTGGATAAGGGCTTTATAGAATACTACCCCGATATTTTTGCTTTGGGACGCTTTAAAGCTGAAATTGTGGCTATGGAGGGCTTCGGCGAAAAGTCCTTTGAAAATCTTATGACAGCTTTGGAAAGAGCCAAAAGCGTCCGTCTGCCGAACCTTATTTTTGCTTTGGGAATTGAAAACGTGGGGCTTGGAAACGCAAGGCTTTTGTGTGAAAGATTTTCTTATGACATTGAGCAGATTATTAAGGCTGATAAGGAAACCCTTGTGGAAATAGACGGCTTCGGAGAGGTTATTGCCGAAAGCCTGGCAAGATATTTTAAAGATGACAAAAATATAAGCCTTCTTGAAAGTCTTTTGGAATATGTTGAAATAATTAAGGAAGAAGCGAGTGAAAACCCCAAAGACTTGGAGGGAAAGACCTTTGTTATAACAGGGGATTTAAGCCTTTACCCCAACCGCAGAGCCTTGAAGGAGGCTATTGAACAGAGAGGGGGAAAGGTTACCGGAAGCGTCTCCAAAAAGACCGACTATCTGATTAATAACGATATAAATTCAACTTCGGCTAAAAACAAAAAGGCAAAGGAGCTTGGGGTTCAAATTATAACGGAACAGGACTTTTCAAACCTGACTTAAAGTAAGGATTTCAATCTGATAATAGGCTTTTACCGTAAAGTATGTAAATTGTTTTTTATAAAATAAAAAGAGGATTAAGATGTCAAATATAACTGAACATAAAAATTACTGTTTTAAATATAATTCCGATGATGTTTCGGAAATAGTGTCGGAATATTTGGCTGAGTCACTGAAGTTTGAAAGGTTTTCAACCAAAACAAATTCATTCGGAAGCGGTGAAAATTGGAGTATGATTGTTGCTGTGGGCAAAGATTATGATTCTGAAATTTTTAAGCTTGATTTGGAGAGTATTAATGCGGCGGATGAAAAAAATACCGTAAAAAGTTTAAATGAAAAGCATAGAGCATACTTTAAACTGAGCTTTGATGACGTATCGGAAATATTGTTAAAGTGCTTATCTAAAACAGTCGGGCTCAGCGATTATTCCTATAAAATTAAGATGTACGGCGAAGGATATAATTACAGAATGTTGATTGTTATGGGCGAAAAAAGCAATTTTGATGTTAAAACAATCAATATGGACGAAATTTTTGAAATAGTCAAATATAACGGAACTCATAGAGATATGGAAGGTTTTTTGGAGCGTGAGGAAAATATAACAACATTTTAAATATCGGAGTTGTTAAAACAGGATTTTTAACTTGACAGAATATTGTTTCGGCGAAGGTTATGCCCCACGGCTCTTTCCGGCGAGGCAATACAGTTTTGGAATCACGCAGACCTTTGGGCAGATATGAGCATCTTGCGGCGGTTTCGTTTGACGGTTTAAAAGAGGCTGTTTGTTTAAAGGGGTTTCAGCATTTATTTCGATCTCAAAGCCGGTGTTGTCATAGGTATAGTTGTGAATATCGGTTTTGCCTTTGGCAGAATTATAGGTTCTGTCTTCTGTTAAACGGTTGCCGGCATCATAGGCGCAGCTTGCTCCTTCTTATTGTAAAAGAATATGTCTTCATAAATAAAATAACAGATTTAATAATCGAAAATATTTAAACACTAAAAACTGCAGTAAAATTATTAAAAAATGCACTTTTGCTTTTAAATATAAAAATGCAGTTGATTTTTCTGTTTAGTTTGTTATAATTATGTTAGAGTTAAAGGAAAAACAAATCTAAAACGTAACATTTTTAAACAGGTGTTTTGATCTGTTGAGTTGGTCAGACATATTCTGGAATTGATATTTGTTTTGTGATTATTTAACAAAATTATTTAATTTTACTCGGGGAGGTGGGAATATGTTTAAAATTGCGGTTTGTGATGATGAAAATGCTGTTTGCACTGAAATAGAAAATTTTATATTGAAATATGCCAAAGAGGAAAGTCTTTCTGTTTTAGTTGATACATTTAACAGGGGAACAGAACTTATTCAAAAGCTAAATGAAAAAGAAGAATATAATCTGATATTTTTAGATATTGAAATAAACAGCGAAAAAGGCAGCGATTTAGGAAATTTTATAAGAAACACATTAAAAAACAGAAGCACGGAAATAGTGTATATATCATATTACAAAGATTACGCTATGAGCCTGTTTGAAAGCCGCCCTCTTGATTTTATTATAAAACCCGTAACCTATGAGAAAATTAAGCATATAATGGAAAAATACATTGATTTGGCAGGCGGTGATGATAAATTTTTTGTCATAATCAACGGAAAGCTTATTCAAAGGGTCTTGCTGAAGAATATAATGTATTTTGAACGGAGCGGTATATATACATCCGTAGTTATGACTGAAGGCAGGCTTTTGAGTCACAGCTCTTTTGACAGCATAAAAGCTGAGCTGCCCTTTGTGAGAGTTCACAAGTCATTTATTGCAAACCTGAAATATGTTAATGAATATAAGTACAGCGAGATGATTATGTCAAACGGCGATTTTGTGCCTGTGAGCCGTTCTCACAGACCCGAAATAAGAAAGATTTATATAAATGAATATTTGCTTTAGGGAGAAAAAATATGAACACAGCCCAAATTATTTGCTATTTAATCTATAATATTTTTCAAACAATTATAATCTGTAAATACGCAGATATTTTTTTAAAGGGCGGAAACAGGAGAAAATGGCTTAAAATAGGAGCCGGTATTGCTTATTACGCTGTAAATTCTTTTGGCTTTTTGGTGTTTTCTTCATATGCTCTTAATATTATAACAAATATTCTGCCTATGTTTTTATATTCTCTTTTATATGATGACAGGCTTTATAAAAGAGTGTTTTATGTTTTGTCGGTTTATTCTATGGGTATGATTTTGGAGGATTTTCTTTATATAATTTTCAGCTTTTTGTTTGCGGATTTTGACTTAAAAATAATGGTGCTCTTTTATGTTGTTTTCAATCTGCTGTTTTGGGGAATTTATTTTGTATTAAAGAAAATTATTACAAATCTTTCCGATGCGGATTTCAGATTTAAACATTTGTGTCCTCTTCTGCTTGTGCCTATATGCCTGATTTTTTTTACGCAGATTTTTGCCGCAAGCGGATTTATAATAAACAAATTTGTTATTTTCGGCTTCATGCTGGGGGTCAGTCTCCTTGTGTTTTACTGCTTTTATGAAATCGACAAGTCATATAAAAGCGTTTACAGAGAATATGTTCTTGAAAGCGAAAACCAATATTATAAAAACCAGCTGGATATAATTAAGGCGGCTGACGTAAGGGCGAGTAAGCTTCGCCACGATTATAAAAATCATATGCTTGCCCTTAAAAGCTATATTCTCTCAGACAACAAAGCCGAAAGCATAAGGTATATAGACGAAATTTCAGGCAATACCGAATTTGAAAAACAAATTGTAAACAGTAAAAATATCGTTATCGACAGCCTTTTAAACTATAAGCTCAGAGATTATAAGGAAAATAATATTAAGCTTGACTTAAATATTATTGTGCCCGAAAATCTTTTTGTTTCTGCCTACGATTTAAACATAATTTTGGGAAATCTGACGGACAATGCCCTAACCGCTGTCAAAAAAGCGGATAAGCGTGAAATTTCCATAAGTATAAAGTATATAAGCTCAGCACTTTTTATTAGGGTAGGAAACACCTTTGACGGGCGCCTGCTTGTAAAAAACAACGGTTTGCTGACAACTAAAGAGGATAAAATTAATCACGGCTTAGGGGTGGACATTATAAAAGAAATAATAAAAAAATATGACGGTGAAATAGATATTGTCAGTGAAAAAAATCACTTTTATAACACTATAATTTTACACAAAAAATAAATTTATGCATTGCAAAAAGACCGGACCCAACGCTAAAGCTTAAAGGAGCCGGTCTTTGTTATTTAAGATTATTATATTTGTATAGTTTTAATTATGCGGCGTTATAAATTGCTGTTTTTGTAGTGCTGTCCCAGCTGACTTTTACGCCGAGGGCTTCTCCCAAGGCTCTGAAGGGGATATAAATTCTGCCGTCTTTAATTTCGGCTTTTGCCCCGTTAGCCATAAGAATCTGTTCGCCGTTTACAGTCATATAGGCACTGCCCGAGGTAAACTTAATTGTGTTTCCGCTGTATGTTATCGAAGCGGTTTTTGTTGAAGTGTCCCAGGAGATTATGCTGCTTGTGTCGGCTTTGTCAATGTCCTGCTGCAATATTGCAAGGGCTGCAAATCTTAAGGGAACGAGGGTTGAGCTGCTTTCCGACTGAATGTAGGGGGCTGCGTCTGTTTCGTAGGTTTTATCTCCTACGGAAACGGTTGTGCTTCCGATTGAAATTTTCACTGTTTCGGCTGCTGAAGCACTGCTTGAAGAGTTTTCAGATGAGTTTGCCGAGCTTTCCGATTCCTCTGAGCTGCTGTCAGATGAAGTTGTATTTGAAGCGGCTGTGCCTACTGAATAAGATGAACCTTTGCCGCCGCCCGATGAAGAGGTTTTTGTTTTTACGGTTGTTGTTTCTGAAGCGGTTGTTGTTTCGGAAGGTGTTTCCGTTGTTTCTTCGTCCTGTTCTTCTGTTGTGGTTTCAGCCTGTTCACCGTTTTTAACTATTGTAAATGTGCTGTCGATTAATTCCATAGTGTCTGTTCTGTAGGTGCTTATTGTGAAGGTATCGTCTGTTATGTTAATCATTGAGAATGTGGGAATATCCTCCTGCCACCTTGCGGCTACATATGCCTGTTTGTGTTCAACAAGGTCATAATACTTGCTGCCCGAGGCTGAGTTTGCTGTCATATAGAGTATTCCCGAGGGATTAGTAACAACAGAGCTGTCTGTTTCAGCTACATAGTCGGCGTCCTCGATTGATGTAAGATAATTCTCGTAGTTCTCGTCGATTTCGATGTCTCCGTCAATGTAAGCGTCAAAGTCGTCTTCGCTAATGAAGCTGTCTTCGTCCATTACTCCGCCCTTCATCATATAAGAACGGCAGTATGTGTGGTCGTGGCCTGTCAAAACAACGTCAATGTCGTTGTCTTCAAAAGCGGGAATAAGACCGTATCTCAGTTCTACGATTTCAGGCTCGTTTGAGTGCTCCCCTGAGCCGTAAATATCCTGATGGAGCGAAACGATTTTCCACTCTGCGTCCTTGTCTGCTGCACAGGCTTCTTCTATGAAGGCACTGTGTTCGGCAACATTTGTGTTGTTTGTGTTAATCATAATGAAAAGCGTGTTTCCGTAGCTGAAATAATAGTCGCCGCCGGCATAGGTTGAGCCTGTGGAGCTTGCGTTGGGGTTATTGAAGTGATAAGAATAGTTTGAGCTTAAGGCGTCGTGGTTGCCTATTGTTGTGGCAACGGGAATGCTCTTAAGAATTTCGGGCATAAGATAGCCTGTGTATTCTATTTCGTTTTTGGTAAATGTTGCATGGGTTGTGTCGGAGGTCTTTTTGTCTCTTGACTGAATTTGATCTCCTGCTGATAAGAAAAAGCTCATATCGGGGTTAAGCTCATAAGCCTTCTCAAGGGTATTGTTCCAGTTAAAGCTGTCGTTTCTTACGGCTGCGTCCTGACCCTGTTCCGAGGTTTCACCTGTGGCAACATTTTCATATGATGAACCGATTTGAGGGTCGCCTACGAAGGCAAAGCTGAAGCCGTTGTTTGTGCTTTTTACTGTATATTCTACAGGCTCTGTCCATTCGCCGTCTTTTGTATAGCTGTAATAATAGGTCTCGCCGGGTGTAAGGTCTTTTACAACTACCTTGTTGCTGTTATAACCGGGAACAGCGCTTGACTGGCTGACTGTCTGCAAAGCCGCTGCGGAAAGAGCGGAGTCTGAAAGGGCTTCCTCCTGAAACCACTTAAATTCGGGAATGCCTTCCTCTTCATCCGAATACCAGCCGAAGTTAAGCTCGTCTTCTGTTTCGCCGGGAGTAAGAGACATAATTTCCATATTGTCCTTTTCTTCTTCCCATTTTTCACACCATTCTTCCCAAGCACCGTTATTTGCGGCTACTGTTTGTGAGGCTTCTGTCCAGCCGTCGTTATCGGCAGCCCAAACGATAGTGCTTGCAAGAAGAATAAATGACAAAACTATTGCAAGTTTTCTTTTCATAAATAACTCTCCTTTTCTTGTGATTGTGAATAAGTTTTAATAATATCTAAAACAATTATCATTATAAACACACTCTTATTTTTTTCCACCAAATTCAGGAAAAGCTTTTTTTAAATCTTTGTAAAGTCTATTGACTTATAAAAATCGGGATTTATAATCATCATAGACTTGAAAAAACGAAGGAGAAAATTTTATGATTAAAAAGATTTTATGTGTTTCAGCCGCAGCGGCGGCTGTGATTTTTGTTATACTTCTCAATGATATAGACTTTGCACCCCTTATAAACAGCGAGGGAAAAACCTACGCCAAGGCTCAGGTAACTGAAATTTTAAGAGATAATTTAATCGAGGACGGAACGAGAGTAGGGCGTCAGGAGGTCGTTGTCAGAATCTTAAGCGGAGAATATAAGGGCAGGGAATTTACTGCTTCAAGCAGCTCAGCCTATCTTTACGGAGCAGACTGCAGGGTCGGAATGAGGGTTATGGTGACAATAAGCGAACACAACGGAAATTACACCGTAAGCGTAGCAGGCTACTACAGAGCCTATCCCCTATATGTAATAATTGGTCTTTTGTTTTTGAGCCTTTATATTATAGGGGGAAGGAAGGGGATTTTGTCCGCCGTAGGGCTTATATTTACCTTCATAACAATATTTTTTGTATATCTTCCTCTTATATACAGAGGATATTCACCCTTTTTGGCGGCGGTTATTTCCTGTTCCGCCACAACAGCCGTCACACTTTATCTTTTGGGCGGAAAATCAGTCAAAACCTTTGCCGCTGTTTCGGGAACGGTTTCGGGTGTGGTTCTTGCGGGAATTTTCGCCTTTGTATTCTGTAAAATAACGGATATTTCCGGCTTAAATGTGTCGGAAATAGACGAGCTTGCCTTTATTGCCGCAAACACCAAAATTAAGCCCGGCGAGCTTTTGTTTTCGGGTATTCTTATAGCTTCATTGGGAGCTGTTATGGATGTAGCTATGACAATTGCTTCAGCCTGTGAGGAAATTAACAGACAAAACCCGGCTTTAACCTCAAAGCAGCTATTTAAGTCAGGTATGAACGTAGGCAAGGACGCTATGGGAACAATGTCAAACACGCTTATACTTGCATTTGCAGGCTCATCAATAAATATGCTTGTGACCCTTTACGCCTATAATTACCCCTATATGTATACAATAAATCTTCTGTCTGTGGGTATAGAAATAATAAAAAGCGTTTCGGGCAGTATGGCGATAATTTATACCGTTCCTCTGACAGCCTTTTTATCATCTGTAATATATAAAAAACATTGTAAATAGAAATATAAAACAGGGTATCCGGCGGAAAAGCTGCCGAACACCCTGTTTTTATGGGAGAAAACTTTATGTCATATAGCTAAGATTTTTGCGGCTTTATACAAAAAGTCATCATATTCCCTGCGGAAGTTAAGACCCTCTTCAAGGTCGATGTCTGTAAAGCTTCCGTTTTTCTCTATCATAATTCTGTTTTGCTTTCCCTCTATAAGAGCGGTTACGGCTTTTAAGCCCATAATCGAGGCTGTTACTCTGTCTCTTGCGGTAGGTGAGCCGCCTCTTTGAAGATGACCCAAAATAGTGGCTCTTGTGGAAATTCCCGTTGCCTTTTCTATGTTTTTAGCTAACTTCTGGCTGTTGCCCTTTCCTTCGGCTACGATAATAAGGTTGTGGCGTTTTCCTCTTGACCTGTTTTCCAAAATTGTTTCTATAATAGCCTCTTCACTGTTTTCTCTTTCGGGAATTATTATTTCCTCAGCTCCTCCCGACAAGCCTGTCCAAAGGGCTATAAAGCCTGCCCCTCTGCCCATAACCTCTATAACGGAGCATCTTTCGTGAGAGGTTGAGGTGTCTCTGATTTTATCCACTGCGTCGAGAGAAGTGTTTACCGCTGTGTCAAAGCCTATGGTGTAGTCTGTGCAGTCTAAATCAAGGTCGATTGTTCCGGGGATGCCCATAATATTTACGCCTTTTTTAGAAAGAGCCAAGCCGCCCGTTAAAGAGCCGTCGCCGCCTATAACAATAAGGGCGTCAAGCTTAAGAAGCTTGCAGAGGTTCGCCGCCTTTTCAATACCTTCTTCTGTTCTCATTTCCTCAGAGCGTGCGGTGCGGAGAATTGTTCCCCCTCTAAACATTATGTTTGAAACGTCCTTTGCGGTCATTTCGGCAATTTCGCCCTTTAAAAGCCCCTCATAGCCTCGCTTAATTCCGAAAACCTGAATATTGTTGTTTATGGCTGTTCTTACAACGGCTCTTATGGCGCAGTTCATTCCGGGTGCGTCTCCGCCGCTGGTTAAAAGCCCTATCTTTTTTATATTATCGCTCATATGCTTATATCCTCCTGATAATAATATTGCTTAATTATAGCAATAATATCTCTTTTTATACATTTCGGCTATCATTCTTCCGAAAAATTTTTGTAAAGCATTGTTTAACAAAAACCGGTTTTCTTAAAATGAGAAACCGGTCTTTTCAAAGTTTATTATATTATTATATGTATTCGGCGGTCAGTTGAAGCCCTGCTTAATGGCTCAATACTTAAGAAAAAAAGCTTAAGCGAATACGGAATGAGGGATAATCAAATCGAAGAATTTACGGATTCCGTAATTGCAAACCAACAGAGATTATTAAACAACAACTATGTATTTTTGGACAGAAATACATTAATCGAAATTTATACAAAGCTTATGTAAGGGGGAATTATAATGTCATATTTAAGGACTGCTCTGCCTGAAATAAAGACAGAAACACTGCCGGGGCCTAAGGCTCAGGCAATAATAGACCGCCGCTTAAAGGCTATACCAAACGCAATACGCTGTAACTATCCGCTTGTTGTAAGCCGGGGCGAGGGGGCTATGGTTGAAGACGTTGACGGAAATATTTTTCTTGACTGGGTAGGGGGTGTAGGCGTACTGAATGCCGGTTTTTCACAGCCGGAAATGATTGAAGCTGTTAAGGCTCAGGCGGAAAAATACTTTCATGTTATGATGAACATAGGAACTCACGAGGGCTATATAAGCCTTGCGGAGGAAATGAACAGAATCGTTCCCGTCAGGGGAGAAAGCAAAAAGACCATGTTTGTAAACTCCGGTGCCGAGGCTGACGAAAACGCCGTGAAAATAGCAAAGGGCTATACAAAAAGACCTAATATTATCGTTTTTTCGGGAGCCTTCCACGGCAGAACCCAAATGACTATGGCAATGACCTCAAAGAAGGCCTATGCCTACGGAATGGGTCCCTTCCCTGACGGAGTTTACCGGGCTGAATTTCCTTATCTTTACAGGGCACCCAAGGGCTTTACAGAGAAGGAAGCTATAGATTACTATATAAAGCGTCTTAACGATGTTTTTGAAGAGTGCAGCTCCCCCGACTATGTGGCGGCTATTGTTGTTGAGCCTATACAGGGCGAGGGCGGCTTTGTTCCGGCACCAATCGAGTGGGTTAAGGCTGTAAGAAGAATTTGCGATGAACACGGGATTCTTCTTGTGGCAGACGAGGTTCAGACAGGGTTTGCACGTTCGGGAAAGATGTTTGTTTCGGAATACTGGAAGGAAGCCGACTGTCCTCCTGATATTATGACCTCGGCAAAGTCCATAGCCGGCGGTCTGCCTTTGTCGGCAGTTACCGCAAGAACTGAAATTATGGATGCCTGTCCTGCAGGAACAATAGGCGGAACCTTCTGCGGAAATGCGGTAAGCTGTGCTTCTGCCCTTGAAGTTATAAAGTTTGCAGAAAAAAACAACCTCTGCGAAAGGGCTGTTAAAATAGGAAACAGGGTAAAGGAATATTATAAAACAGAGCTGGCTGCCTTCGGAGTTGTAGGAGATGTCAGAGGAATAGGTGCTTTTGTAGGGCTGGAGCTTGTAAAGAATATCGAAACAAAGGAACCCTATCCCGAGCTTGTAGCTGCTATGGTAAAAACAGCCGCAAAGAAGGGACTTATTATCGAAAGCGCCGGAACCTACGGCAACGTAATACGTTTCCTTTGTCCCCTTGTTGTAACAGAACAGCAGCTTGAAGCAGGTCTTAATATTATGAAAGAGACAATGACCGAATGTCTTGAAAAAATGTAAGTAAAATGCACATATAATAACTGTAAAAACGTCTTAACAAAAAAGGATTTTACTCAGCTTATTGAACGTAAATCCTTTTTTGATGTTTAAAGGCATATATTGTGTTAAATAAAAATTCCACCGTAAGAAATATCGGTTAATTCAGCATGGGATATTTTAACTTGTTAAGCATAAAAAGATTTTTATGATAAAAGCTGTAATATTATCATAATATAATAAAAAAGGTGATTTATAATGGTAAATAAAATCAGAAAAATTATTGGGAATATCGGTAAAAACTTTGCGGTTATGTATGCTGCGATTTTGGGATTAAGTTGTATTGTGGCTTTATTGGGGATAAGACCTCTTATGCTGTCGAAAACGATTTCTGTTACAGTGGCGAAGAAGGCTTTGCCTATTTATTGTGTGGACAGGGATGACAACAGGGTTGCCATATCGTTTGATGCGGCTTGGGGAGCGTATAGATTAAGAAGGAATTTTACACACTGTGTGTAATAGCCCGAAAGGCGCATAAATTAGCGGAAAACTGGGGTTTTGTTCATTTGCGGATTTCGGCTGATTTAATATTGTGTGTTAAATTAGCCAAGAATAGCGAGGCTTAGAGTCAGTTTAAAATGATCCGAAAGGGCTGCAATGCAATCTACTGCTGTTTTCGGTAATTAAAAATTGTATAGTATTTTCCTATTTTCTAAACTGAACGGCACGCTCGTTTTTTACTTTAAAGTCTCTGGCAATAATCATCTGTAAATTGGGTGTGGACAAATGGCTCAGATTATGGTATAATATAGCTATGAGAAAAACAA
>JAJPZT010000023.1 GCA_021204175.1 Clostridiales bacterium
TTTTGTTTTTCTCATAGCTATATTATACCATAATCTGAGCTATTTGTCCACACCCTTCGCCCCAAACCATTAAAAACCGTTTAAAAATTTTTTTACAAGTTTGCTCAAAACACTTGTAATTCGAAAAAATAAGGTGTATAATATAAATATAAAAAGAAAAGGCGAGTACTGCCAATACTCACCTTTTCCCGTCTTTCGACTAAGCAATTGCTGTAAGTCAGTTAGGCGGCAGAAATGTATATTACCATAGACCACCGCTATTTATGATGAAGGGTGGTCTTTTTCGTTGCACATTATTTTTAATATTAATGCTATATACTTTATATCATACAAAGTTTGTATAATAACAAAGTAAGCACATATTAAATCATATGCTGTCATCAGCAATCCCTCCTTTATAACAAAAGTCCGACAGGTACTCAAATTATAACAGAAGTTTTGCCTAACCAACCCTTTAGCAAATTGCCTATTGAAATTATATCAAAAAAATTATCGAAAGTAAAGATAAATTGAAAATATTTTTCGGTTTTGCTGCTTAAGCAAAGGACGTTAAAACCCCTAACGTTTTACCAAGGCTTCAATTATTTTTCATTTTTAATATGTAGACAAATTAAAACAGGCATTGTATAATAGTAATATTAAGCCGATAAAACAGACATTTAACGGCTTGCAAAAATTGAAGAATTGTGATAACATATAGCTTAATATAAAAATATGTTGAAATGACAAAAAACGGTCTTGAAAGCCGGATTTCAGGCTTTCCGTATATTTTTTTGTGAGGAATGATAAAATGAACAAAATGAAAGTAGGCATTGATATTGGCTCAACGACAATAAAAATTGCCTGTCTTGACGAATTTGACAATCTTATTTACGGAGATTACAGAAGGCACTTATCAAACATTCAGCAGACTCTTTTAGAGCTTTTGGAGGACGCAAAAAAAGGCTGTCCCGACCCGAATATTGAGTTTTCCGCTATGATTACAGGCTCAGGGGGTCTTTCAATAGGCGAATGGATAGGCATACCCTTTATTCAGGAGGTGGTTGCCGTTGCTGAGGCTATCGAACAGAAAGCCAAGGGCACAGACGTAGCTATTGAAATCGGCGGCGAGGACGCAAAAATCATCTACTTCAAGGGCGGTCTTGAACAGCGTATGAACGGTATCTGCGCCGGAGGAACAGGCTCATTTATAGACCAAATGGCTACACTGCTTCAGACAGACGCTCAGGGGCTTAACGAATATGCCAAGGACTATGAGGTAATTTATCCAATTGCGGCACGCTGCGGCGTTTTTGCAAAGTCCGACATTCAGCCCCTTATTAATGAAGGCGCAAGCAAGCCGGATTTGGCGGTGTCTATTTTTCACGCCGTTGTTTCACAGACAATAAGCGGTCTTGCCTGCGGAAAGCCCATAAAGGGTAGAGTTGCCTTTTTGGGAGGGCCTCTTCACTTTTTGACAGAGCTTAAGGCACGTTTCGTAGACGTTTTGGGGCTTAAAGAGGGAGAGGTTATAGAAGTTGAAAACTCACACCTTTTTGCGGCAATGGGTTCTGCCCTTAAGTCAGAGGGAAAGGGCACATTTACATTCGACAGGCTTATAGCCAACCTTAAGGGTGAAAAGCATCTTTCTATGGAAATTAACCGCCTTGACCCTCTTTTTAAGTCGGAAAAGGATTATGAAGCTTTTACAGACCGCCACAACA
This sequence comes from Clostridiales bacterium, assembly GCA_021204175.1. GTDB lineage: Bacteria > Bacillota > Clostridia > Lachnospirales > CAG-274 > JAJQCI01. The sequence continues at coordinate 1,704 of JAJPZT010000023.1, forward strand.
AGGCTATAGTCAAAAAAGGAAGCCTTAAGGACTACACAGGCAAAACAGTCTTTTTGGGCATTGACTCAGGCTCAACCACCTCAAAGCTTGCGGTTATAGGCGACGACGGAACCCTTCTTTATTCATACTACGCAGGAAACGAAGGCGCACCCCTTAAGGTGGTTATGGGAGCGTTAAAGGAAATTTACCGTCTTCTTCCCGAGGGCGTTAAAATAGGAAAGTCTTGCGTTACGGGCTACGGCGAAGGGCTTATTAAGGCTGCCCTGACCCTTGATTTAGGCGAAATCGAAACAGTTGCCCACTATAAGGCTGCGGCATTTTTCAACCCCAAGGTTGACTTTATTCTTGACATAGGCGGTCAGGATATGAAGTGTATAAGAATTAAAGACGGAGTTATTGATTCCGTTCTTTTGAATGAAGCCTGTTCCGCAGGCTGCGGATCGTTTATAGAGACATTCGCAAAGAGCCTTTCACTTAAGGTTCAGGATTTTGCCAAGGTGGCTCTTTTTGCAAAAAGCCCCATTGACTTAGGCTCACGCTGTACTGTCTTTATGAACTCCAGAGTAAAACAGGCTCAGAAGGAAGGGGCTGAGGTCTCCGACATTTCCTCCAGTCTTGCTTATTCCGTTATTAAAAACGCACTTCAGAAGGTTATTAAGGTAACAGACCCCAAGGAATTGGGAGAACAGATAGTTGTTCAGGGCGGAACATTCTATAACGACGCCGTTCTGCGTGCCTTTGAGCTTATTTCCGAAAGAGAAGCAATCCGACCCGACATTGCGGGAATTATGGGTGCTTTCGGAGCAGCCCTTATAGCAAAGGCGAAATATGAAGAGGGCGTTGAAAGCACTACTATAACTAAGGAAGGGCTTGAAAGCTTAACCGTTACGTCATCGTTCACAAGATGTAAGGGCTGCGCCAACCACTGTCTTTTGACAATAAACAAATTCAGCGGAAACCGCCGTTTTATCTCGGGAAACCGCTGTGAAAGAGGTTTGGGCAAAGACCCCAGCTCAAGCTGTGTTCCCAATCTTTTTGAATATAAATACAACAGGCTTTTCGGCTATATTCCCACACCTGAGGCTCACGCCGAAAGGGGAGTTGTGGGTATACCCAGAGTTCTGAATATGTATGAGGACTATCCCTTCTGGTTTACGTTCTTTACGGAGCTGGGCTTCAGTGTAAAGCTGTCTCCCAAGTCAAGCAGAGACTTATATCAGTTGGGCATAGAATCCATACCCTCAGAGTCCGTCTGCTACCCGGCGAAGCTTGTTCACGGCCACGTTAAATGGCTTATTGACAACGGCTGCAAGTTCATTTTCTACCCCTGTGTTTCATATGAACATCAGGAGATTATGTCGGCGGATAACTGCTATAACTGCCCAATTGTTACAAGCTACCCCGAAAACATTAAAAATAATATGGAAGAAATACATAACCCCGATATTATTTTTAAAAATCCCTTTTTCAGCCTTAATGACAAATTCTTCTTAATAAAGAGACTTCAGGAGGAATTTTCGGATATTCCCAAGGACGAAATTAAGAAAGCCGCTGACAGGGCATGGGACGAACAGCAGGCTTACCGTTCCGATATGCGTAAGAAAGGCGAGGAAACCTTAGAGATTTTGGAAGAAACTGGAATGTTGGGAATTGTCCTTGCAGGCAGACCCTATCACACCGACCCGGAAATCAACCACGGCATACCTGAAATGATAACATCTTATAATGTGGCGGTTCTCACAGAGGATTCCGTTGCACATTTGGGCAAAATCCCCCGTCCCTTAAACGTAAGAGACCAGTGGGCATATCATTCACGTCTTTACGGTGCCGCTTCTCTCGTAAGAGAAAAGGAAAATTTGGAGCTTGTTCAGCTTAACTCCTTCGGCTGCGGTCTTGACGCAATTACCACAGACGAGGTTGCGGATATTTTAAGAGCAAGCAAGAAAATATATACTGTACTTAAAATAGACGAGGTAAACAATTTAGGCTCGGCAAGAATAAGAATACGTTCACTTCTTGCGGCAGTTGAGGACAGACGTATTAAAAACATAAAGCCCGTTAAGGCGGCAAATCCCGTAGGCAGAGTTATTTTCACCAAGGAAATGAAAAAAACTCACACACTGCTTATGCCTCAAATGGCGCCTTATCACTTCAGAATAATTAAACCGGCTCTTAGAGCTGTAGGCTATAATTTGGAGGTTATGCCGGCTATAGACAAAAAGGCAATTGACATAGGCTTAAAATATGTAAACAATGACGCCTGCTACCCGGCGTTAATAGTAGTCGGTCAGCTTCTTGAAGCCTTAAATTCAGGCAAATATGACCCGGACAACACTACTCTTTTAATGAGCCAGACCGGCGGCGGCTGCCGTGCTTCAAACTATGTGGGCTTTATAAGAAGAGCCTTAAAAAAGGCAGGTTACCCTCAAATTCCCGTTGTCAGCGTATCGGCTCAGGGGCTTGAAAAGAACCCGGGCTTTACCTACAGCTATAAAATGATTATAGGGGCTTTGCAGGGCTGTATTTACGGCGACCTTTTGTGTAAGGTTCTCTATGCAACACGGCCCTATGAAGCGGAAGAGGGAGCAGCAGACAGACTTTGCGAAAAGTGGATGCAGATCTGCGAAAAGGCTGTTGTTAAGCCCAAGTCAGGTGAGTTTAAGAAAAACATAAAGAAGATTGTTGAGGAATTTGACAATCTGCCCAGAAGGGACATTATTAAGCCCAAGGTCGGCGTTGTAGGTGAAATTTTGGTTAAGTTCCACCCCACAGCCAACAACGATATTGTGGGCTTGCTTGAAAAAGAAGGGGCAGAGGCGGTTGTTCCCGACCTTTTAAACTTCTTCCTTTACAGCTTTTACAACTGTACATTTAAAGAGAAATATCTGGGCTTTAAGCACTCCACAACGGTTTTAACCACAATAGGCATAAAATATATTGAAAGAGTGAGAAAGCCTATGCAGGACGCACTTAAAAAGAGCGTTCACTTTGAGCCTACTGCTGATATAGCAAAATTAGGCGAGCTTGCAGCGCCTATAGTTTCTTTGGGCAACCAAACAGGCGAAGGCTGGTTCTTAACAGCGGAGCTTGTAGAGCTTATTCAAACCGGTGTTCTCAACAATGTCTGCACTCAGCCTTTTGCGTGCCTTCCCAATCACGTAACGGGAAAGGGCATTATAAAAGAGCTTAAGAGACGCTACCCTCTTTCGAATATTGTTGCGGTAGACTATGACCCCGGTGCAAGCGAGGTAAACCAGCTTAACAGAATTAAGCTTATGCTTTCCGTTGCGGAAAGAAATCTTGAAAAAACCGCTGAAAATAAAGCCGTTTCGGTTTCGAAAGGAAGTGCCGTAAATGAAAATATTTAAAGCTTCTGAAAAAATTTTGAAGGCTTCCGCTGTTTTGTGTCTTGCTTTTCTCACTGCCTGCGGCGGAGGAAAGGGCGTAACCACAAGCACAGGGTCGGAAAACTCAGACAATACAGACAATACAGACAATGCTCCTGCTATTGTTGAGACAACCACAGAGGAATATTCAAAGGCGGAGGACGAATATATCGGAGAAGCCGGAGTAGACTTAAGCCTTCCGGGCGGTCAGTGGGATATAACCTTAGACAACGAAAGGTGCACACGTCTCGAACAGGGGGATAAAACAATAACCGTTTCGATTTTGGATGAGGTAAACGGCTTTGACTCTTCAACTCTTCCCCAAAGCGCAGAGGAGGCGGCAAGCCGCTTTACTTCCACCGACGCTCTTGCTGATGTTTTGGATTACAGCCTTGAAAGCTATGACGACGGAACATCTCTTTTGAGCTACACAGTTAAGTATAAAAGCGGAGAGGACACTGTGACGCTTACCACATCAACAAGAGTTTTGGACGAGCATAAGGCGGTTGTGGTTGACGGAATAATTCGTCAGGACGCAGACGACGCAGAAATCGAAATGATGAAAAACGCCGTAAGCACCGCTATGATTGATAAGATAAAGGACATTGAGGAATAAGAAAAAATTTTTTATAAGGAGGGATTTTAATGAATAACGAAAAATTTGTTTTCGGCGTTGACTTAGGGGGAACAGCCGTTAAAATGGGGTTTTTCTCAAGAGACGGCGAGCTTGTGGAAAAGTGGTCTATACCTACGGACAAGAGAGACAAGGGCGAACACATTTTGACGGACATTTCAAAAAGCCTTAAAAACGTTATGCGCAGCAAGGGCATTGACAAGGAAATGATTTTGGGCATAGGCATAGGTGTTCCGGGGCCTGTTTTGGACAACGGTGTAGTAAACAGCTGTGTAAATTTAGGCTGGGGCGTTAAAAACATAGAAAAAGAGCTCAGCGAAATTTCGGGCTTTAAGGTTAAAGCCGGAAACGATGCCAACGTGGCGGCTTTAGGTGAGCTTTTCCACGGCAGCGGCATAGGCTATAAAAATATGGTTATGATTACGCTGGGAACAGGTATCGGCGGCGGAATTATTTTAAACCGCAAAATTATTTACGGCTCACACGGAGCAGGGGGAGAAATAGGCCACGCCGTAATCAATATTAATGAAAAAGAACCCTGTTCATGCGGAAATTACGGCTGTCTTGAGCAGTATTGCTCCGCCGGAGGTCTTGTAAGAAGAGCACAGAGAATACTCAGCGAATCCGACAAGGACTCTGTTTTGAGAAACGTTGAGGTAAATGCAAAATCCGTTTTGGACGCAGCGAGAGACGGAGACGAGGTAGGGCTTGAAGTGCTTCACTTCTTCGGAGCAAGAATGGGACGCTTTTTGGCTGATGTGGCGGCAATAATCGACCCACAGATTTTCGTTGTGGGCGGCGGTGTCAGCAAAGCCGGAGACATAATTATAGACACTATAAGAGACTATTATAAGCAGTTTGCTTTTCACGCCTGCAAAGACGCAGAGTTTAAGCTTGCAAAGCTTGGCAATGACGCAGGAATTTACGGCGGCGCAAGGCTGATACTTAATAAGTAATTAGGCGGCGAAGCCGCCAATCGCAAAAAGTAGGTTTTACTATGCAATGGAAAAAGCTTTTATGCAGTGAAAGAATAAGAAAAAGCAGCGGCAGGGGAGCCGACCTGCGTTCGGAATTTGAAAAGGACTATCACAGAATTATTTCAAGCGCTTCTTTCAGACGCCTTCAGGACAAAACACAGGTCTTTCCTCTTGACAAAAGCGATTTCGTCAGGACACGCCTGACCCATTCCTTAGAGGTTTCCTCTTTCGGCAGATCCTTGGGGAAGTGCGCCGCTACGGTTATAATGAGGGACGGGCTTGACGGGGATTTTATGCCCCGATATTCAAACGATATTTGCGACATTCTTTCCTGTGCCGGGCTTATTCACGACATAGGAAATCCTCCCTTCGGTCATTTCGGCGAAACTGTCATAAGAAAGTGGTTTAAGAAAAATCTGCCCCTGCTTACATATAAGGGAAGGCTGTTAAGCGACATACTTTCACCCCAAATGAAAGGAGATTTTTATAACTATGAGGGCAACGCACAGGCTCTTCGCCTTGTGACAAAGCTTCACTACGTGGTGGATTTTCACGGTATGAACCTGACGAAGGGCTTGCTTTCCGCCTGTATAAAATATCCCTGTTTTTCAACGGAAACAGACCTGTCTAAAAAGGATAAAACACGCAGCAAGCCGGGAGTATTCTACTCGGAAAAGGAAATTTTTGAAGATATTGACAGCTCCTGCGGAACAGAGGGCAAAAGAAATCCCCTTGTTTTTCTTTTGGAAGCGGCGGACGACATTGCCTATAAAACAGCCGATATTGAAGACGCATTCAAAAAGGGGCTTATTTCCTTTGATACCCTTAAGTCGGAACTCGGCGAATACGGAAAGCTTCTTATAAACACTTCCGGAGAATATAAAGCCGTTCAAAATTTTATTGTGGATGTTCAGAGAAAGGCTTTAAATGCCGCCGCCGAAAGCTTCGGCAGAAACTACTCTGCCTTGATGAACGGCGAATTTAAAACAGAGCTTCTGAGCGGCACAGATGAAGGGGAGCTTCTCAGCCGTCTCGGAGACATTGCCTATAAATACGCCTTTTCAAACCGCCAAATTTACCTTTTGGAGCTGGGCGCAGACAATATTATAAGCACTCTTTTAAATACATTTGTGCCTGCTGTTTTAGAGCCGGACGACCCCGACGGCATAAATATGAGAGTTTTCTCCCTTATTTCCGAAAATTATAAAAAAGCCTGTGAGGTTTACAGCAAGGATAAAACCGAAGACGAAAGAATTTATCTTCGCCTTATGCTTGCCTGTGACTATATAAGCGGTATGACCGACAGCTTCGCAAGGGGTCTTTACAGAGAAATTAAGGGCGTTCAGCCTTAAGGCTATAAACTTACGGAGGATAAAACTATTATGAATAAAAAGGTGAAAATTGCTCTTATAGGGGTAAGTATTGCTGCAATATTCTTTTGGTATTCTTTTATTTCCCTTTTACTGTCTGCGTTCGGCTTTTACTACCGAAACGAAGGTCTTGTTGCAAAGGAGTTTAACAAGAATTACGAAACAATTTGCGAAATAAAGGATTATCTGGAAAATCAGCCCTATGATACAGTTGGAATTGATTCCAATGACTACGTATTCGGCGGCGAGGATTACGGCTGCTGGTACGTAAGCGACGGTCAAAGTGAAGATTTGGAAACGGGAACTGTTGAAATTAATGACGATGAGTTTGTCAAAAAGCTTAATAATGTTTTTAAGCACCGCAAATATAAAATTATAGTAAAAAGCAATAATACAGTTTATTTTCAGTTGTGGTCAACACGTGATATAGGCAAGGGTATAGCCTATTCGGCAGAGGGCAGTGACCTTGAAATAGATTTTCTCACAAACTCAGAGCCCTTGTCCGAAGAAAACTGGTATTATTATGAAGCCGATTTCAATGAATGGAAAAGGCGTAACGGACAGGGCTGATGTTGGGAGAGTATATGGAGAAAAAAATTATAAATGTGTGTTTTGATTTACAGATTGCGGCAAAATCCTTTGACGTTAAGAGAATTGTTGACATTACGGGTTTAATTCCCAATCATTCAACAGATGTCAGATATAATTATCGCCTGAGTGTATTAGACCGAATGAAAGAGCCTTCCGAAAGAATGTCCTATTGTTCTTATTCCACACGTTATACACAAACAGATGATATTAATATCCCGCTTGGTAAATTTTTAGAGAAATTTATCGAGAATGCCGATGAGCTTAATAATTACTTAAGAGCCTGTGATTTTCCGAGTGTTGTGTTGTATGTAATTACAGAACCGGCAGTAAATGAGCTTTATGCAGTTAATTTTTCGGCTGATACCATAAGAAAACTATCGAAAATTAATTGCAGGCTTTCGCTTGAGTTTTAAGCAGGGGGATGGGATAAAACTGTGTTTATTAAAAAACCTTATAATACAATTTTGGGAACACTGACTGTCAAAAACAAAAATAACGAAAAGGTTATTGAAATTAAAACCGGGGCTTCCGATGAAGATGAGGTTTCAATTATTGTTGAGGAATTGCTTGGAGTTTTAAACTATCATAAGGAAATTGATTTTGACAGCTGCACATCCGAAATGGCAATTAATATATACGTGGCGGAAGGGGAATTTCCCTCAATAGAAATCAACAGAGTATATATTGATATTTTGGATAAAATAAACTGCAAACTGACATTTAATATTAATGAAAATTTAGAATATTTGAAGTATGAAACAGATGACTGAGAATAAAAAATATTTTGCAAAAAATGCTGCAACTTACACAGGAAAAATCTTGAAAAAGTTATATATATGATATTATAATTTCTGCACAAGAGAATAAGTGAAAACGTGAGGTTTAAAAACCGAACGGGCGGTTGTATCTCCCCCAATCATTTTTTAAAAGAAAAGGGGCGATATTGTGACGGGTTTACAGATTGTATTAGCATTAATACTCCTGATAATTATTGTGTCAAAAAACTAACCGCCCTATCTCTCCACAAATAAGGCGGTCCGGATAATAATTTCCAACTGAATTTTAGAAGAGATACAACCACTTTCACGATTTCTCTTGTATTTTTATTATAACCCGGTTTGGGACAAAAGTCAAGATTTTGAAAAGGATTTGAAAAAATATTTTGAACGGATTTTATATGCATATTCGGTTGAAGAAACAAAGCTGCGGATAAAGCCAAAGGTGGGCTTAAACGCAGCTTTTTTCCTTTATTTTCAGAGGTTATTTTGTTTCGCAGATTCCGAGATTTCCCAAGCCGTTTCCGCAGCAGCAGATGAGAACGAAGAAAAGGAGAATAATCAGGGAGTTGTCGCCGCCGCAGCCGCCGAAAATTCCGTTTGAGCCGCAGCCGCCGCAGCAGAAAAGAATGATCAAAATCCAAATCCAGTTATTGCCAAAATTCATATTTTAAAACCTCCTAAAATAAATTCTACAGTCTAATATATGTTTGGGGGTTAAAAATATTCCTTTTTGCGGCAATTTTAAGAGCTTGGACAAATTACTGTAAAAGCGTGTCTAAAGGTTATACTGAGGTAACAAATGTTATTCTTGACCAACAAGGGCTGTTGAGAATATAATGAAGAAAGATTAATTTTAAGACGGTGATTTTTATGGAAGGAAAGCTTCAATTTGAAAATGAACGGCTTGCTATGAGGGTTTCGGGGGTAAGCGTAGGGGTTAATGCAGGGCTTTTTGTTATGAAGCTTTTTGCAGGAATTTTCGGACACTCTTCGGCTATGGTTTCAGATGCGGTTCATTCGCTCTCGGATGTTTTAAGCACCTTTGCCGTAATCGTAGGCATAAAGTTAGGGGCAAAACAGGCTGACGGCGACCACTGCTACGGTCACGAAAGGCTTAAAAACATAACGGAGCTTTTTTAGGCATGGTGTTTGCCTGGGGTTGGTTTAGGAATAGGCGCCGACGGCATAGCCGGGATTATTAATTTTGATGCTGAAAACTATTCGGCTCCGTCAGTTTTGGCTTTGGGAGCGGCTGTCGTTTCAATTGCGGTAAAGGAATGGATGTATCAATATGGCAGAAAAGCAGCGCTTAAGCTTAATTCCGACGCACTTATGGCTGATACCTGGCACCACAGGTCAGACGCTCTTTCATCAATCGGCAGCTTAATAGGCATAGGCGGCGCAATGGCAGGCTTTCCTCTGTTAGACCCCATTGCGGCGTTTGCGATTTGTTTGTTCATCTTAAAGGCCGCCTACGGAATTTTTAAGGAGGCTTCAGACAAGCTTGTAGACAGAGCCTGCGACGAAGAAACCGTTGGAAAAATGAAAAGCGCAGTAGGAAAAATTCCGGGAGTTATTAATATTGACCTTATCAATACGAGACTTTTCGGCTCAAGGGTTTATGTGGATATTGAAATTTCCGCAGACAGAAACTTAAGCCTTGATAAAGCCCACGCAATTGCACAGGCTGTGCATGATAAAATTGAAAAGGATTTTCCTCTTGTTAAACACTGTATGGTTCATGTAAATCCTAAGTAACGGAAAATTTACAGAAGTACGTGGAAAAAGACATTAAATCATATATTTGAAACATTTAACCTTGAAATTTCAGTTGATATTCTAAAGTCTTTATAGTATAATAAAAATAGGAAACAGACAGCTTTGAAATTTGAGGAATAATACACTATGAGAGAAACGGTTATCGGCTTAAATAATACGGAAGCAAAAAGAAATATAAAGGACAGCGTTTTTACGAAAATGTTCGGACAAAAGAAGTATCTTTTACAGCTGTATCAATCCTTACACCCTGAGGATACTGCCGCAACAGCAGATGACCTGAGGACAATAACACTTGAACCTATATTTATTAAAAGCCTCACCAATGACTTGGGCTTTTCAGTTGGAGACAAACTGTTTATTCTTGTGGAGGCTCAGTCAACAGAGTCGGTAAATATTATTTTTCGCAGTTTTATGTATCTGGCTCACACCTATCAGGAGTATTTTGAAGAAACCAAGCAGAATTTATATGGAACTAAGCTCGTAAATGCTCCCGAACCTGAGCTATATGTTATTTACACCCGAAATGCGAGAATTAACAAGGATGTAATAACTCTGTCGGATGAGTTTTACGGCGGCAAAAAAACCGCTCTTGATATTAAGATAAATGTAATTACCGATGAAAACAGCAGCGGCATTGTAAGTCAATATATTAATTTTACAAAGGTTCTTGATAAGCAAATAAAGGAATACGGTTATAAAAAAGAAGCCATAGCCAAAACAATTGAAATTTGTAAAAATGAGGATGTTCTTTCGGAGTTTCTGAAGGAACATGAAAAGGAGGTTGTCACGATTATGAGAAGCTTGTTTGATCAGGAAAAAGCCCTTGAAATTTATTTTTATAATGTCAGAAAAGACGCTGAAGAAGAAGGGCGCGCAGAAGGTGAAGCTAAAGGCAGAGCAGAGGGACGTGAAGAAGGAAAAGAAGATGTTGTCATAGAGATGATAAAAGAAAATCTTGAACCTTCTTATATTAACAGACTAACTAAGGTATCCATAGAGAGAATTAACGAACTCAAAACGCTGTTGACGAACAATGTGCAGTTAGCAAACGATTAAAAAAAGTGCTGTGAGAATTTGATTTTTCACAGCACTTTTTTTAACAGGCTGAAGTGTAAATTTAACTTCCACTTTAAATCGCTAAAATTAGAAAGTGGAAGT
>JAJPZT010000102.1 GCA_021204175.1 Clostridiales bacterium
CCTATTAAAAACCCTATGTTTTTTAAAAATATTTGTACAGTTTTTCGTAACAGTTCAGCCTTGTCTTTTATTTTCAGATTAAAAGCTCTCTACGTCAAGAACGCTGTTTACGTGAGAAACCAAAGACGAAATATCCAAATCATCGCTGTTTTCAAGATAAAGCTCACCCTCCGAGCCGTCTCTGCTTATATAAAGGGCTTCTGTTTCGTCGCTTTCCTTTCCCATATAATAAACACATTCGGAATAGTCAAGGTTAAGATAAAACCTGTTATAGAATGCTTCCGAAAGTATAACCTCGCCGTTTTTCTCAGTGTAAACAGCAAAAATACTCGAATAATTGTCGGGGTCTTCTATATTATAATAAACATAGTCTGCGTTGTCCGAAAGGGCTAAAATGTCTCTGTTCTGACCTAAAACCTCTTCCTTTCCGTTTTTATAAATACAGCAGTCGTATGTATACTCCTCCTCGTCATAGTTTGCAGTATACGCTACTGCATCGCCGCTCGGTGAAAGCTGAATGCTGTTTGTGGTGCTTACAAAAATGTTTTCGTTGATTTTTTCGGCTTCTCCTGTTACGGTGTTGTAGATGTAGAGAGTTCCCACATATACCTTATCGTTTGAAGTGGGCACAACAAAGGCAACAACGCCGCCGTCGTTTGAAATAGTGCAGGAAATGACACTGTCTGCAATGTGAACCTCCTGCCCATCCGCAAAAAATGAAAGGCTGCTGCCGTTTACCACAATAAATCTGTCCTCGGCGAGGTTTGCCATATAGTCCTCTCCGTAAAGGGTATATTTTTCGCCTTCTGCGTCTTCAAAAACGAGATATTTGTTGGCTGTTTCGTTTTTCGAAACGTTTTCGTCCTGATCTTCCCCTACGGTGTATTTCGTCAAAGGCTCAAGAGCAGTCTTTTTTTCGCTTTTGCCTGCCTTAAGCAAAATAACAACCGCCGCCACAATAATAACAGCACAAATTATACCGATTAGGGTAGTTTTCATAAGTGAATTGTCTTTTTTCATATTTAATCCTCCAAGGTCTTATGTAATCCGATTTCTTCCATAAATAAGATAACAAAAATCTCTTAAAATGTCAACAGCTTTATAAGCCCAGACTTATTAAAAGAGCCTTGTCAACTTTTGCCATAAGCTCCCTGTCAAAATGTCCTATTTTTTCTCTGAGACGCTTTTTGTCGATTGTTCTAATCTGCTCCAAAAGCACAACAGAGTCCTTTATAAGGGCGTATTTTTTTGCGTCAACCTCAATGTGTGTGGGCATTTTGGCTTTGTTTATCTGAGATGTAACGGCGGCTATAATGACCGTCGGTGAATATCTGTTTCCTATATCGTTTTGAACCACCAAAACAGGTCTTATGCCCCCTTGTTCTGACCCCACCACAGGGCTTAAGTCTGCATAAAAAATGTCTCCTCGCTTAACTATCACAAAAATCACCCCTGTTTACACAATAATATCCTTTCGTAGTTATTATTGCCCTCGGGTGTAATTTTTATACAATCTCTTTATTCACAGTGCCATTTCCATATAATTAACGGTCTTAATCGCCTTGCCGTCCTTTATATAAACTCTGGGCACTCTCTTCCCCACTGCACACAAAATTTCATAGCTGATTGTTCCTCCAAGCTCCGCCAACATATCCGCGTCTATGGAAAGCCCCTTGTCCTCACCCAAAAGAATAACCTCGTCTCCCATTTCCACACCGGGTATCCGGCTTATGTCTATCATAAACTGATCCATACAAACTCTTCCCACGACGGGGGCGGCTTTGCCCTTAACAATAACCGAAGCCTTATTTGAAAAGGCTCTCATATAGCCGTCGGCATAACCAACGGGAACAGTGGCCACAGTCATATCCTCTTTTACGGCGTAGGTTCTGCCATAGCTTATAAACGAGCCGGCTTTAAGCTTTTTAACATAGCTTATGTGGGTTTTAAGGCTCATAACGGGCTTAATCTCTATGGTCTTTTTAACCTCGTCTGAGGGGTAATAGCCGTAAAGTATAATTCCGGCTCTGACCATATCCAGACGAAGATTGGGCAAATCCAAAATTGCCGCAGAGTTGGCGCAGTGCTTTAATAGCTTAAGCCCTCTTTCTTCAAGACCGCCGCACATATATTTAAAACGCTTTGCCTGAACCTCAGTATAGCTCTTATCTGCCGAATCAGCCTCTGCAAAATGGGTAAAAATCCCCTCAACGAAAATGCCTTTCATTTTGCTTATTTTAATAATTTCCTCAATGCTTTCTTCAGAGGGCAGAAAGCCCAGTCTGCCCATACCCGAATCTATTTTAATATGTACCCTGCAGACCTTTCCCAGACTGACAGCCGCCTGTGAAATTTCTTCAGCCATTTCATAGGAAAAGACAGTCTGTGTAATGTCGTTTTCAATAACAGCTCTCAGGTTTCCGCTGACGGTATAGCCCAAAATCAAAACAGGCTCCATTATGTTGTTTTTTCGAAGACTCAAGCCCTCGTCGGAGTTAGCCACAGCAAGGTATTCCGCACCGTTAAAAAGGCACACCTTAGCCGTTTCAACAGCCCCGTGACCGTAGGCGTCAGCTTTAACCACTGCAAGAACCTTTCTGTCTCCCACAGCCTTCTTTATGTTTCTTATATTTGCCGCAAGCCTGTCAAGATCGATAAAAGCCGCAACTCTTTGGTATTCATTCATTTTTTCAACTCTCCTTAGACCCTGCGGAGGTTATGAACTCTCCCTCATCAAATTTCGGGTTATATTCAAACTCCGAAAATTCTGCGGTTAAATATTCCTCTCCGTTTTTGTCATAAATCACAAGCCGCTTAGGCTCGCCCTTCTTTGTTTCAACAAAAAGCTCTTCCCTTGAATAGTTTTTGTCTCCTCCGGGAATTTCCGCTTCAAGAGTAATATACTTTTCCTCCCCGGCTGCCGCTGCTGAAACAGTGCTTTCCTCGCTTCCTCTGCTTTCGTTTTTCAAAAATGTAAACAAAATCAGCTCCCATCTCATATCGCTGTCTTTGGCGGCTACCTGAAGCTTATTCTCTATATTGGGATTATACAACCAAATCATATTTCCGTCAAATAAAATCTCAACGTCCTTAATTTCGCCGGGCTCAATCCCCTTTAATTTATATTTTCCGCTTCGCTCCGCCTTAACCTCTGTTACATATTCCGTTTTCCCCTTGTTCGTACGGACGGTCACGTCACAGACTGCGCTGTAGCTTTCCATTTCACTTAAAGTCTTGTTTATTCTGTCGTAGTCCGAAAGCTGTTCGCCCTTTGTCAAACAGCCGCAAAGCCCTAAACATAAAATCAGTGCAAATATAACCTTCTTCATATACCCTCCAAAAATATTATTTCTCTTATAAACATATTGAAAAAGACAAAAAAATATGCTACTATAAATAGTAAGAAACAAAAACAAAATCCAACTGCATATTTTACGAAAGAAGGTTTTATTATGGAAAAAAGCAGAGTATCTGTTGCTTATAACAATCACGCAAGCGGCTATAACTGCGCCCAGTCTGTTGTCTGCGCCTACTGTGACCTTTTGGGAATGGACGAAAAAACAGCTTTTCGTGCTGCTGAGGGCTACGGCTTGGGTATTGCCGGTATGCACGAAACCTGCGGAAGCGTCTGCGCTATGATTATGCTTGCAGGGCTTAAAAACAGCGACGGAAACCTCGAAGCCCCCAAAACAAAGCTTGATACATTCGCTTTGGGCAGAGAAATGGCTGATAAATTTAAAGAAAAAAATTCCTCTATTATGTGCAATAAATTAAGAGGAACAGACGGCGTAACCGACCGTTTGAGAAGCTGCCGCGACTGTGTTGTTGACTGCGCTCAAATTGTTGAAGATACGCTTTTCCCCGGCCAGTTTGAACCCTATGACGGACCTATGGATTGAGATCAGAAGAAAGAAATTATTTGCTGACAGCTCACTTTGAGGCAATGGTGTCACTTAACAAATCAGCCGTCAGATTACCTGTTAGTATGGAATTTTTGAGGGAAGGGCGTTTTAACCTTCTCTCAAAATTCCTGTCGGGGACAAATGCTGCATTTCTTTTAGTAAACTCACATCTCTGCTTTGCAGCTACCAAATACTGTAAAAGCCGATTGTTCCAGGCTTTTTCATATTGCCATTTCACGATTTTTTTATAAGCGTACTTTAATTCTTTTTCTTAATTTTTTATCAAACTTGTTTTTCCGTTTTCATAATAGCTTTTTATGGCTTCTATAAATATTTTATTAAATGTTTTAGGCTTAATTTTCGATTCCTTGTAAAATTCTTGATTTTCTTAACTGACAGCATTGCTTTTTGAGGAGGAGTCTTACCGGCTTAAACAAGGTGAAAATTTTGCTTATGATTTAATATTTTTAGTGCAGACATAAAGAAAATATGTTATAATAAAATAAGAAAATATTTTTCGGAGGAAAAGCAAATGTTCAGAACAGATTATCACCTTCATACAAACGCATCATCAGACAGCGAGGCTCCGGCAGAAACAATGATAGAGCGTGCCATAGACTTAGGGCTTAATGAAATTGCCCTGACAGACCACGTTGACTTTGACGACCGCTACACCTACACAAACTATAACGAATATATACCTAAATTCATTAGTTTACAGGAAAAATATAAGGATAAAATTCATATTGCATTAGGGGTCGAAATAGGTCTTGACAATATGGTCGCCGACACTGTAAACGCCTTTGCCCTTTCATTCCCCTTTGACTTTATAATAGGCTCGTCCCACAGCGTCAAAAAATATGACCTTTATTATGACAGGAAGGAATTTTTCTCTCTTTTTAACTCAAAAAAAAAGGCTTATAACTGTTATTTCGAAGAAATGATTAAAAATATAAAAACCTGTCACACCTTTAACGTCTACGGTCATATGGATTTTGTAAACCGCTACGGAACCTATTCTGACAACAGCTTAGACTATGCAGACTATAAAGAACTTGTTGACACAGCCCTGTCTCTTCTTATAGAAAAAGGCAAGGGCATAGAAATAAATACGTCGGGCTTCCGCTACGGTTTGGGTCAGACCCACCCCTCAATGGATTTTGTTAAACGCTACAAAGAACTGGGCGGAGAAATTATAACCACAGGTTCAGACGCCCACCGCCCCGAGGACGCAGCCAAAGACTTTGACACAGCTTATGAAATGCTTAAGGAAGCGGGCTTTAAATATATAACCACGTTCCGTTATCAAAAGCCCGTTTTTGTGAAATTATAAATTATCAGGAGAAGCTATGGATTTTTCGGAAACTCAAAAAAGAGCAATCTACACCAAAAATAAAAATTTGCTTGTCAGCGCCGCCGCAGGCAGCGGAAAAACTGCCGTCTTAACCGAGAGAATTGTTCAAACCGTTAAGGACGGAAACCCCGGGGCAGACAGCCTTCTTGTTTTGACCTTCAGCAAGGCTGCAGCGGCTGAAATGCAGACGAGAATAAGAGGAAGGCTTAAGGAGCTGGCGTCAGACCCCAACGAAAAAAACAGGGGGCAGATTATAAAGCAGCTGCGACTTCTTAACAATGCGGAAATCTGCACAATCGACTCATTTTGCTGCCGGCTTGTAAGGCAGTTTTTCTATAAAACGGATATTGACCCTTCCTTTACCCCTACGGACAATTCAAGGCTTTCGCCCCTTAAGGACAAAGCCCTTGACAAGGTTATTTCAGAGGGGCTTGTTCTCTGCGATAAGGGAGAAGCTCTTTATGCCCCTATGTATGACCTCTGTGATATGTTTTCTCAAAAGGACAAAACAGACCTTCAGGATGTTATTTATAGAATGTATTCGGGGCTTTCGAATTTGCCTGAGCCCGAAAAGTGGCTTGAAGAAACCCGAAATCACCTAAACACAGATACATATGAAGAATATTTAAAGCTTTTAACTGAAATTCTTCCTCTGGCAGAGGCTGAGACGGCTTCGAAATCCAAAAAGAAAAAAACACCTCTTTCGGATTATGAAAACGAGGAAAGCTTTGAAAGCTATAAAAAAATGCTTCCGTCCCTTAATCTTCTTTACGCTCTTGTTTATGACTTTATGAAGGAGTTCTACAGGCTTAAAGCCGAAAAAAACACCTATGAATTTTCCGACATAGAGAGAGCCTGTTTGAGACTTTTAAGAGACAAAGACGGCAATGAAACCGAAACAGCCCTTTCCCTTAAAAACCGCTATGCCGAAATTTTAACAGACGAATATCAGGACACAAACCCTCTTCAGGAGGAAATTTTAAATATTTTGGGAAACGGCAGAAACCGCTTTATGGTAGGAGACATAAAACAGAGCATTTACGCCTTCAGAAACGCCGAGCCTGCCATATTTACGGAAAAATATAACAGCTACAGCGAAAACTCCGGTTTGGGGGAGCTTGTTCTATTGTCTGAAAATTTCAGAAGCACTTCCTACATATTGAAATTTGTAAACAGGGTCTTTGAAAAAATTATGACAAAGGACTTAGGGGGAGTGGAATATGAGCCTTTAAACTTTCCCAAAAATTCCAAATATACTGCTGAAGACAACAAAAAGGCGGAGGTCTGTCTTATTTTAAAGCCCACAAGCAAAATATCTTTAGATGATTTATCCGATGAAGAAATTGTCACAGCGGAATTTGCCGATTCAAACGCCAAGGCGGAAGCTCTTTATATTGCCAAAAGAATAAAAGAAATTATGGAAGAAGACCCCGAACTTAGCTATAAGGATTTTGCAATAATTTCGAGAAATCTTGCAGGCGCCGCAGAGGATATTTCCTCAACTCTGGCTCTTTGCGGAATACCGGCTGTGACAGATAAATCAGCCGAAAGCACCGGCTTCATAGAAAACAAAACAATACTTTCTCTTTTGAGAATTATAGATAATCCCCTTTCGGATATTGATTTAACGGCGGTTCTTCACAGCCCGGTCTACCGCTTTAATGCCGAGGAATTAGCTGAAATTAAGATAGGGGCAGAGCTTGAAAGGGGAGCGAGCTTTTATGCTCTTTCAAAGGCTTATGAAGAGAAACACGACGACGATATATCCCAAAGACTTAAAGCGTTTTTCGAGGAAATAGACTACTTCAAAAACCGCTTCAAAACCGATACAGTAAGCTCCGTTTTAGGCGAAATTTACGAAAGAACGGACTATTATAACTATTTGAACCTTTTGACCAGCGGAAAAATGAGAAGAGCCAATTTAGACAAGCTTAACGACCTTGCGGCGGAATATGACGCCTCGGGGGAAAGCGGTCTATACGGCTTTTTAAACTTTACCGATACCCTTATAGAGGGAAAGAATTTCAAACAGGCTCAGCCCTTAAGCCCCGAAAATAATGCCGTCAGAATTATGACAATTCACGGAAGCAAGGGGCTTCAGTTTCCCGTTGTATTTACGGTTCAGACAGGAAAGCGTATCAAAAAGCCCTTCCAAACGGAAAAGGCAGTGTTTTCAAAGCAGGTAGGTATGGCTCTTTCATATTTCGACCCGAACTTAAGAATATCAAAAAGCAGTCCCTTAACAGCCGCCGCAAGAGAGCTTGAAATTCGTGAAACTATGGCGGAGGAAATGAGGCTTTATTATGTGGCTTTCACAAGAGCCGAAAAGCGGCTTATTATAACCGCCTGTGAAAACCCAAGCGGAAACACAAAAGCCGAAGACCTTGACGAGCTTTTGAATAAGGTAACGGAAAAATATTCAAAGTCTCTTTGCAGCAAAAAAAGCGGAAGAGTTCCGGCTGAAAAAATATATAAAAGCTCAACATTTTCGAGTATTCTGCTGGGGGTTCTTGCAGACGAAAGCGAAGATGTTTTCACGAAGGAAATTATTTACCGTCACGAGCTGACGGGCATAATCGAGGACATAAATTCACCGGTTTATATTAAGGATGTCTCTTTGGAGAAGCGTAAAAAGCCCGTTTACCCCTATGAAGAAACGGTTAATCTGCCGACGAATATTTCCGTTACGGAAATTAAGCGAAGGGTTAATGAAGAAGACAGGGTTTATTACCCCCGGGGCGGCGACAAATTCAGCTTAAGAAAGCCTTCCTTTATGATAAAAAAAGGCTCAAAAAAGCTTATGGCTAACGAAATAGGCACGGCTTATCACACACTTTTGTCTTTGATAGACTATAAAAATATGCCGAAAGACGTTGAGACGCTTAAAGACTATGCCCTTTTGAAAAATCTTTTAAGCGAAGAGGAAGCCGAAGCTGTTGAAAATGAAAAGATAGAAGCCTTCCTTGCTTCACCTCTTGCGGAGGAAATAAGCAAAGCAAGACTTATTAAGAAGGAACATTCCTTCACAATGGGTCTTTCCGCAAAGGAGCTTTACCCCGAAATTAAGAACATTAAGGACGGGGAAGACGAAATTATTTTGACCCACGGTATAATCGACCTGTGGTTTGAAAACGAAAAGGGCATAACAATAGTAGACTTCAAAACCGACAGCACAGACGATTTTGAAGCACTCAAAAAGGAATACAGCCCTCAGCTTAAGCTTTATAAAACCGCTGTGGAGCAGGCTGTAAACAAGCCCGTAACATCAATGCTTTTATATCTTGTAAGATATGAAAAAGTGCTGACACTGTAATCATAAGATTTTTTCACAAAGTATAAAATCTGACGCAAAAATGTCTGATTATTTGTGAATGATATGAAAATATTCATAAAAAACTTAACAAAAACGTCATAAAATTCAACCTTTTTTCAATTGACTTTTACTGCCGCCTTTGCTATAATACATTCGATTAAAAATCAGTATGTATTACGGAAGAAAAACTACCGAAGGCGGCGGCTGTGAGGTAGTTTTTTCGTTAAAAGCGTTGTCGGCAGACAAATTATATACAGTCGGTTTTTCTGTCGGACAATCTTTATTGAAAAATTATTAATACCGAAATCATAAATAAAGGAGAGGTTGATATGGCACAGGCGGCGGCAATAATAATTTTTTTGGCAATGTTTTTGTTAATTTTATCGGAAAAGCTTGAAAGGCACGTTATAGCCTTGGCTTGCGGATTTTTGACGATAGTTGCGGTTTTCGGGGTCTGTATGCGCAGTATAACAGCCTTTTGGCAGACAATGAACATAAGCAGTATTTTCACACTGTCCTTTTGGTACGAAGCCGGGGACGCAGGGGAAGCCACAACAGGCATAAACTGGTCAACCATTATTTTCGTTTTGGGGATGATGATAATGGTTGAGGGAATGGCGAGGTCCGGCTTTTTCCGCTGGCTTTGCTTAAGGCTTGCAAAGGCGGTTAAATATAAAACCATACCCATTTTTATAGCCTTTATGTTTATGTCGGCGATTTTGGCTATGTTTATAGACAGCATAACCGTTATTCTGTTTTTGGCTGCTGTCACAATAGAGCTTGCTAATATGCTTAAGTTCGACCCGGCTCCTATGATTTTGGCTGAGATTTTCTGCGCCAACTTAGGTGGCTCCGCTACAATGTGCGGAGATCCGCCCAACATTATAATAGGTACGTCTTTGGGATATACATTTTTCGACTTCATATCAAACACAGGCGTTTATAGCAGGCATTTCACTTATTTTTACGGTGATTTATTTCTATTTTATCTACAGAAAGGCTTTAAAAACGGACGGCACTGCGGACGTAAAGTCCTTTCCCGACCCCTCCGACGCCATAACAAACAAAAAGGATTTTGCCTTAAGCTGTATTATTTTCGGGCTTGCGGTTGTGCTTTTGGTTTCTCATGCCGCTACAGGCTTAACTGTGGCTCTTATAGGAGTTATAATTTCGGCTTTGACACTTCTTGCCGCAGGAAAAAACGCAGCCTCAGTACTTAAAAAGGTTGACTGTAAAACACTGCTTTTCTTTATAGGCTTGTTTGTGGTTGTAGGCGGTCTTGAGCAGACGGGAGTTTTGGAGGTAATAGCTGACCTAATTGCGGATATAAGCGGCGGAAACGCCAATATAATGATTGCTATTATACTTTGGGTTTCGGCTTTGGCAAGCGCTTTCGTAGACAATATTCCCTTTGCCGCAACAATGATACCCGTAATAAAGAGCCTTGCGGCAGTTCAGGGGGCAGATCTTTCCACCTTTGCTTGGACGCTTTCAATAGGTACGGATATAGGCGGCAGCGCAACTCCTATAGGCGCATCGGCTAATGTAGTAGGTACGGCAGTCAGTGCAAAGGCAGGTCATCCTATCGGCTGGAAGAAATATTGCACGGCGGCTTTCCCGGCAACGGCTATTGTTTTGATTATTTCTATGATTTACATTTACGTTAGATATTAAGAAAACAATAATAGGAATTAATTTTAAGAAAAACAAATAAAAACATATCTAAAGAGAAGATTTTTTAGGAAAGGAGTAATTTTTATGGGAAAACAACAGCAGTTAATTATTTCGGTCAGCAGGGAGTACGGCAGCGGCGGCCACTCCATAGCTCAAATTATAGCTGAGGAGTTCGGCTTGCCTCTTTATGACTATAACCTTCTGACACATATGGCGGAGGGCAAGCACGTAAACGTTGACGAGCTTAAGAAGTATGATGAACTGCCCAGGCTCAGAGTTTTTTCAAAAACCGTTAAGGGCTATACAAACTCTCCGGCTTTAAATCTCGCTATGGCGCAGTTCGACTATATTAAGAAGCTTGCCAATGAGGGAAATTCCTTTGTTATAGTGGGCAGGTGCGCCGAGTCTGTTTTGAAGGGAAACAAAGCCCTCATATCCATATTTATTTTAGGGGATATGAAGGATAAAATCGCAAACATTTCAAAGGAAAAGAACCTCTCTCATTCTAAGGCTGAAAACCTTATTTTTAAAACAAATAAAAAGCGTAAGCGTTATCATAACTATTTCTGCGAAACGGCTTGGGGCGACTCCAGAAATTATGACATATCCATAAATTCAAGCCGCCTGGGCTATGAAAGAACCGCTGAGTTTCTTATTAAATATATTAAGGAACGCACCGCCGGGAAAAAGAACCACTGATTTAGGCTTTTGCGACCGATTAAGGCTCCCCTTGAGGGTGTTCAGAACTTTTGCTGAAAGTAAAAGCAACCGCAATTTATTAACCTCTTATAAATTTTCATAACCCATTATATCACTTTTTTTGCTGAGAAATTCAAGGGTTTTTAAACTTGTTCTCTTTGTAAGTCCACGCAAATCATTGCAGGTGTTGAGAAAAATGGTGTCAATTTGGTGTCGCTTAGTGGAGTTTAAATTATTTTGATTTTGCCCTCTAAGTTGGCAAATGACTCTGCCTTTTTCTCTTTGGTAGCTTCTGCGTATATATCCATTGTTATGGATATATTTGCGTGTCCCATTATTTCCTGAATAACTTTCAGATTAGTTTCGTTTTCGCAGAACCTTGTACAAAAGGTATGGCGTAAAGAGTGTACGCTGAAATGTCTGATGATTAACGGTTCTCTGTGTTCAGCTTCAGCCCGAATGAGTTCTTCGCTGTTACAAGCTTCGGTGATTTTAGTTATCAGCTTGTTTATGGCTGAACCGCTGTACAGAGAGCCGTTTATATTTTCAAATATAAAGCCCTTGCAGCCGTCAACAACAGTTTGATTAAAGCCTTCTGTCATCTGCCTTTTTCTTTCAAAGAGCAGTGCATTTTTTACATCTTTAAGCATAGGTATAATTCTCGTTCCCGCATCTGTTTTGGGAGTTGTTATGTAAAAGCCGTACTTACCGTCAGCCTTTTTACTATAAATCAGATTGTGATTTATAGAGATTGTGCTATCTTCAAAATCACAGTCCTCCCAACGTAAGCCTATTAATTCGCCTACACGACAGCCTGTCCCCAAAAATACCATAAACAAGGGAAGCAATCGGTTATACTGCGGAGAGTTTGCAATAAAATTTTTAAATGCTTCCTGTTCTTGTATTGTGATGGAATGACGTTTCGGCTTTTTGAGTGCATAGGTTTTCTTCAAACCTTTAAGCACGCCTTCCTTCGGATTGGATACGATATAGCCGTCACTAACTGCAAAAGTAAATATCGGGCGAAGAGCCTTGTGTATTGTCCTTACAGAGCTTGGCTTAAGTCCTTTGTCGGATATGAGTGAGGAATAGAGCCTTCTGATGTCAGAATACTTAATAGCCTTAATCTTCATTGAGCCTATTTCGTCTTTTATGTAGCTTTTGTAAAAAAATTTATAACTATTCTTCGTAGTTAATTTAAGCTCATTTTTATCTTTCATATAAGCCTTAAAAAGGTCATCAAGCGTTGTTTTTGGTGAAGATGTAATCAGATTATTACTCAAGTCTTTTTGAAGCTCCTGCTCCTTTTCACGCAGTTCTGAGAGTGTTTTGGCATATATAGTGTGCCGTTTGCCGTTGCCTAATGCGTAGCGGTACTGATACCTTCCGTCTTTTC
>JAJPZT010000103.1 GCA_021204175.1 Clostridiales bacterium
CTCCGTTCTTGATTTTTTGTAAAAATATAATATGCGCATTGTGTCCACACCTTTTACTTGTGACTTATTGCATTTTGACTATATAAGGTGTATAATTAAGAAAATAAACTTATTTACACAGGAGGTATTTTTATGAGCTGTTTATATTGTGATGACAAGGCAAAATTAGATTCTCTGATGATTCCCATTTGCGACCTTAAGGTTTCAAAGCTTTATCTTTTCAGAGAACAGACCTATTACGGAAGATGCGTTGTAGCCTATAAAGACCACGGCAGAGAGCTTTATGACCTGTCGGACGAAGAGGTTGCCGAACTTTTTGCAGACGTTAAGAGAGTAGGCGCAGCTATTAATAAGGCTGTAAACCCGGCTAAGGTTAATTACGGAATGTTTTCCGATACACTTCCCCACCTTCACGTACATATCGCTCCCAAGCAGGAGGGCGGTCATACCTTCGGAGGCACTTTCGAAATGAACGTAAATCCTCCCAAGTATTTGACAGATGAGGAATACGCCGAGATTATAGGCAAGATTAAAGAAAACCTTTAAAATTTGCTTGACAGGGGAAAAGGAAAGTATTATAATTAATTTGTCAGAAAGAAATGACAAAGCAATTCGTACAATTTCTATGCACCACAAAAAAGCCCGGAGAGAGCCATTCTCCGGGCTTTTCTATTCCCTGTTAAGCGAAGGGCTTAGTTCGCAGGCTTGTTGCCACGTTTCAGTCCGTCAAGCCATTTGCAAATGTACTTTGAAAGTACATTTGCCAGAACAGACGTTATAAAAGAAATAAGTATTTCGTACAATTTCTATTTCACCTCCCATCCGTTACCGGATTTTAGGTTGGCAACAAAAAAATTATAGCACAAATTGTAGAAATAGACAAGTAAAAAACATAGCGTTGACAACTTTTTCAATAGGTGTTAAAATCGTAGTTAATAAATAAGCTTATATCATTACTAAATCTTGTGAAAGGCGGTTTTTAAAATGAATTTTGAAAGCGAATATAAGAAAAAGCTTGTTACTGCTGAAGAAGCGGTTAAGGTGGTTAAAAGCGGCGACTGGGTTGACTTCGGGTGGACAACGGGTACTCCCGATGCTCTTGACGCTGCCCTTGCCAAGAGAAGCGAAGAGCTTTACGACGTTAAGCTCAGAGGCGGTATTTTGCTTAAAGTCCCGGAATTTTCGAAGGTTGAAAATGCGGCTGAGCATTTTTCGTGGAACTCATGGCATATGGGCGGAATTGAAAGAAAGCTTATATCTATGGGTATCGGCTACTATGCGCCTATAAGATATTCGGAGCTTCCCAGATATTACTATGACCACGTTGAAAACGATGCTGCAATGTTTCAGGTTGCTCCAATGGACGAACACGGCTATTTCAATTTCGGACCTAATGCTTCCCATATGGCTGCTGTCTGCAAGAAGAGCAAGGTTGTAATTGTGGAAGTAAACAAAAATATGCCCCGTTGTCTCGGCGGCTTTCAGGAGGGTGTACATATAAGCGATGTTGATTTTATTGTTGAGGGAAACAACCCCGAAATAGGCATTTTAGGCGGCGGCGGAGAGCCTTCTGAGGTTGACAAAACCGTTGCAAAGCTTATTGTAGAAGAAATCCCCAACGGTGCTTGCTTGCAGCTGGGTATCGGCGGAATGCCCAACGCCGTAGGCTCCCTTATAGCACAGTCCGACCTTAAGGACTTAGGCGTTCACACGGAAATGTATGTAGACGCTTTTGTCGACATTTCTATGGCAGGCAAAATTACGGGGGCTAAAAAGAATATAGACAAGGGCAAGCAGGTTTACGCCTTCGGTGCAGGAACAAAGAAGCTTTATAACTTTTTGAACAACAATCCCCAGTGTGCAAGTGCGCCTGTTGACTACACAAACGATATAAGAAGCATTTCAGCCCTTGACAATTTCATTTCTATAAATAACGCAGTTGATATTGACCTTTTCGGTCAGATTAATGCCGAATCTGCCGGAACACGCCAAATAAGCGGCGCAGGCGGTCAGCTTGACTTTGTTTTGGGTGCTTACCTCTCAAAGGGAGGAAAAAGCTTCGTTTGCCTTTCTTCCACATTCAAAAATAAGGCAGGGGAAGTTCAAAGCAGAATTAAGCCCACACTTTCACCGGGCAGTATCGTTACCGACACAAGAGCAAACACTCACTATGTTGTGACTGAATACGGAAAGGTCTGCCTTAAGGGCTTAACAACATGGGAAAGAGCCGAAGCCCTTATTTCCATAGCCCACCCGGACTTCAGAGACAACCTTATTAAAGAAGCGGAAGCCCTTAAAATTTGGCACAGAAGCAATAAAAGATAAATATTAATACATAAAAAATAAAAGAGTGCAGTCCTTATTATGAGGATTTGCACTCTTTTTATATGCTTCAATGACTTCTCAGATATTTCTCTTTTGTTGCCATACCGCCTCTTATATGCCTTTCGGATTTGTTTATTTCAAGAACCTTTCTGGCTTCTCCTGCCAGCGAGGGGTTTATTTTCAAAAGTCTCTCGGTAACATCCTTGTGAACTGTGCTTTTTGAAATTCCGAACCGCTTGGCTGTCTCTCTTACGGCGGAGTTGCTTCTGACGATATAACGGGCGACCTCTTCAGCCCGTCTTTCAATATATTCCTTCAAGGTGTTTCCTCCGCAAAATCAGGCTTAACTATCTATATGAAAGAAATTTGACAGATATTCACCTTTGTCATAATAAAAAAATTGGGTTGGCTATTGAAATTTATTTCCTGTTAAGTTATAATAAAAGAAGCAATATCAGGCTTAAAAATTTATGCATTTATTATAAAAGGAGGTATTTTTTATATGAAGAGAAATTTAAAAACGGCTTTGGCGGTTTTGACTGCGGCGGCAGTTGTTTCTGCGGCTGTGCCCGTATGTGCCAAAAGCGTATCTTTAAACACAACAACTGTTGAAGCACCCCTTACATCGGCAGCTGAAGAAATAACCGACACTTCCGACGGAACGGCCGTTACGACCTACGAAGAGCTTGCGGCGGCAGTTACAGCCGGAGACAAAATAATCTACGTTATGAACGATATAGAAATGGGAGATATGATCGAACTTCAGGGCGGTCAGCAGCTTATAGGCGTTCCCGACAGCGAAACAGGAAAACTTCCCGTTTTGAACTTCGAAAATATGAAGGGCGTAACGGATATTATCAACAACACTTCAAATGACAGCGACGTGGGAATCAGAATTAAAACTGCCGACAATACAGTTAAAAACCTTGTTGTTGAAAAAGCCCATGACAACGGCATTCAGATTAAGGGAGAAGAAGCCACAGGCAATACTCTCGAAAACGTTATTTCACGTTATAACAACGACAGCGGCGTGCAGATTGCCGGAGGTGCAGCAAACACAACTCTTATAGGGGTTTACAGCTACCGCAACTGCGACGTTTACACCTTAGGTAGCAACGCCGACGGCTTTGCCATTAAGTTAGGGGCAGGTCCTGCGGAAACAGAGGACGAGGACGTAATCGACGCAGGCAAAATTACCCTTATTAACTGCGCCGCATGGGATAACGGCGACGACGGCTGGGACAGCTATGACAAGGAGGATCAGACCTATTGGACATACCGCCTTGACTATACAAACTGTATAGGCTGGAACAACGGCGACTCAGTTGATGCTATGGGCTACGCTGACTATCAGAAGGGGCTTCAGCTTGACGAAAATCTGCCTGTAATTGCCCGTTTTAAGGCTGTTAATTTAAGCGGCTACAACAAGTTTGTAAGCCTTTACAACAAGGGCGCACTTTGCAGCAGAAACGCAGATCTTGAAACCTACTGCAAGAGACTTGACTCACTTTTAGGCACAATGCCCACAAGATACGGCGACTTAAACGCCAGCGGACTTGTTGAAAACTGGGACGGAAACCCCAACGGCTTTAAGCTGGGCAGTAAAATTTCAAAGGAAAACAACGAAAGAAGAATGTATAACTGCATTTCCTTCGACCACAACAAAAAAGGCTTCGACAACAACAATTCATTCTCAAAAATCTGGGCAGTAAACTGCATCAGCTTTGACAACAACCAAAACTATAAGCTGAGCCACGAGGGCAAAACATATACTGCTTATGAATGGAGAAAGGTTTACAGCTGGAACGGAAACTTAGCTGACGATCTGCCTGTTTCTTCAGATGGCTCTGCTATAACTGTTTCTGACGAAAAGGAAAGTCTTGAGCTTGAAATAAGAGCCGCAGCGGCAGAGCTTCAGGCAAACGCCGAGAACGACATTATAATTTATACAGACATTTTTGAAACGGTTTTTGAAGCCGACGCAGTTGCAGAGTAACTTGGAGACGATATAAATGAGCATTATTGCAAGACAGTTTGAGGAAAAAGACCTTAAAAGCTGTGCTGAAATTTGGAATGAGGTAGTGAGAGACGGCGTTGCCTTCCCTCAGAT
This sequence comes from Clostridiales bacterium, assembly GCA_021204175.1. GTDB lineage: Bacteria > Bacillota > Clostridia > Lachnospirales > CAG-274 > JAJQCI01. The sequence continues at coordinate 4,436 of JAJPZT010000103.1, forward strand.
TGACGAAATGACAGAGGAGGAAGCCTTAAGCTTCTTCCTCTCACAAAGCTATACAGGCGTGGCGGAAAACAGCGAAACAGGTGACATAGTAGGGCTTTATATTCTCCACCCCAATAATGTAGGTCGCTGCGGTCATATTTCAAACGCAAGCTACGCCGTTAAAGGCACTGAACGGGGCAAAGGAATAGGCAGAGCCCTTGTAAGCCACTGCATAAAAACAGCACCTGCCTGTGGCTTTAAAATTTTGCAGTTTAATGCCGTTGTTGCTACAAACAGCAGAGCTTTAGCACTTTATAAGTCTTTGGGCTTTACCCGGCTGGGGGTTATACCCAAAGGATTTCTGCTTCCCGACGGCAGCTATGAAGATATTATACCTCACTACATAACACTGGAGTGATATTATGAAGCTTATAACCTGTATTTATAAAAACAAAAAAATTCCGGCGGTTTTGTCACAGGACGGAAAAGAGGTTTTTCCCTTTTTTGTTCTTTCAAAATTTGAGGGTTTAAATTCAATGAACGACCTTATTGAAACAGGTACATCCGAAACCCTTGAAAAAATCGAAAAAGCCGCCGAAAAGCTTAAAGGGCAGGGGGTAAAGACAGAGGAAATAACCTTAGCCGCTCCTATACCAGAGCCTAAACAGGACGTTATCTGTTTGGGCATAAACTACACAGAACACGCCAAGGAGTCCGCACGGTATAAGGGCATTGACTTTGAAGAAAACAGACAGTACCCGGTTTATTTCTCAAAAAGAGTAAACGAGGCTTTGCCCCATATGGGTAAAATTGCCTTAACAGGCTCTCAGACAGTAAACCTTGACTATGAAGCGGAGCTTGCCTTTATTATAGGCAAAGACGCTGAAAACGTTAAGGCTGAAAATGCCGAGGACTATATTTTCGGCTACACAGTTATAAACGATATAAGCGCAAGAGATCTTCAGGCAAGGCACAAACAGTGGTACGCCGCCAAAAGCTTAACAGGCTTCTGCCCTATGGGTCCCTGTATAGTTACCAAAGACGAAATTCCTTTGGGAACAGCTCTTAAAATTACCTCTAAGGTAAACGGCGAGCTGCGTCAAAACTCGTCTACTGACAAAATGATTTTCGACATTCCCTATATTATAGAAGAATTAAGCTCTTATTTCTGCCTGAAAGCAGGCACTGTTATTTCAACAGGCACTCCCTCGGGGGTAGGTATGGGCTTTAATCCGCCTAGATTTTTAAACCACGGCGACAGGGTTGACTGTGAGATTGAAAAAATAGGCACTCTCACAACATTTATTGTATAAAAAAGAAAGTATGAAGGAGAAAGCTCAATGAAACGCCCTATGCCGATTTTTACAGCATTTTTAATCTTAGGTATAATTTGGGGTTCATTGAGCTTAAATACTCCTTGGTTTTTGGCGTTAAGCTTCTTTGCCTTTGCATTGGGCTTTGTATTTTTTAAATTCTTTAAGCTTAAATTTTTAATTCTTTTGCCCTGCCTTTTTGCGCTGGGCTTTATTTTGTGTTTTAACAGAGTGAATTTTTCAGACAGTGAATACGATCTGTTTTGTGCTTCCGGTGATGAAGTCTCTCTAAGCGGTGAAGTAACAGGCGCTTTGGGCAGCGGCAAAATCATAAAGACTGACCGCAATGTAAAAATTATTGTCTACACCGACAGAGATTTGATCCCCGGCGATGCTGCAACTCTGACCGGTAAGCTCAGAGCCTTAAGTCCTCAGTATAACCCAAGCGATTTTGACGAAATTCAATATTACACCTGTCGGGGAATTTATTATAAAATGTATTCACCGGATTTGGAAATTACAGGCTTGAAAAAGACACTTTCCTATTATTTATATGCTCTTAAAACCAAAGCCGCCGAGGCTTTAGACGAAATTTATTCAGAGGAAAATTCCGCAATTTTAAAGGCAAGGCTTTTGGGCGACAAAACCTATCTTTCCGACGAAATTAAGCTTCTTTATAAAAATTCGGGCATATATCATATTTTGGCTATTTCGGGCTTACATATTTCACTGATTGCCGGTGTTTTTATGTACTTTTTCAAGAAAAAACGCCACAGCATAATTATTATGGCATTTTTGGCTATTTACTGCCTGTTTACGGGCTTAAGCCCCTCTGCGGTAAGAGCGGTTATAATGATGTGGGTGCTTTTAATCGGGCGAATGTTGGGCAGAAAATATGACCTTGTGTCGTCTCTTGCCTTTTCGGCGTTTTTGATTTTGGTTTTTAACCCCTTGTATTTGTTTGACTGCGGCTTTATTTATTCCTACTGCTCTGTTTTGGGTATTGCTCTTTTTGCCAAGCCCTTTGGGAAAATTACAGGAAGAGTTCCCGTTAAAAATAAAATTTTCAGAGAACATGTTCTTGATGCTTTGGCGGCAAGCCTTTCGGCGGTTATTATAACCAAGCTTGTAAATATGTATTATTTCTATAATTTTACAACCTGTGATTTTATAACAAACCTGGTTGTTCTTCCCTCTGTAGTTGTTGTGGTGGCAAGCGGTGCGGCTTCTTTGGGTTTATATTTAATCGGATTGCCCCTTTACAGACTTTTCGCTTTGGCGGCATCTTTGGTTCTTTACGCATATAAGCTTCTTGCGGCGGCGGTTTCTTCAATACCCTTTTCACTTATAACAACAGGCAGACCTGTTTTTGCCTTTTCCCTGCTTTACATTTTGTTTATTGTTTTTCTTTGCTTTGCCTTTAAGTTTAAGCGGAAATCTTTTGCATTTTGTGCTGTTTTATTGCTTGCTTTGGGTATACAAATAAATTCCTATGAGTTATCTAAAGATCAAGTCACATTTCTTTATGCAGGTCAGGGGGATTCTGCCGTTGGTATAACAGAGGGAGAGGTTTTTATAGTTGACGGCGGAGGAACAAAAACCGACCCCGACGAAGCAGACGAAGGCACATATACACTTCTTCCTTACCTTGAATTAATGGGAAAAACGAGGGTTGACAGAGTTTTTATAAGCCACATTGACAACGACCATATGAAGGGCATTTATGAAATATTAGACCAAATAGAAATAGGGGAGATTTATCTGCCTATAGGAGACTATTCCTCGGAGCTTTACACCCTTTTTAAGGAGAAAGCCGCCGAAAACAGCATACCTATACATTATCTTTCGGCTGGGGATACCGCAGGCGAAAGCTTCATCTGTCTTTATCCCGATGAGGAACAGGCGAAAAAAGCCGCCGATGTTAATGACGGAAGTATGGTGCTTAGGGCTTCAGTAGGGGAGAAGACAGTACTTTTCACTGGGGATATAAGTAAGTCAGCCGAAAGCAAAATTTTAAACGCAGATACAGACGTTAATGCGGACATAATAAAAATACCCCACCACGGGTCAAAATATTCTTCCGGCGAGGAATTTATATCTGCCGTAAGCCCCGCCCTTGCAGTCATTTCCTGCGGCATAAACAATAATTACGGATTTCCATCCGATGAGGCTCTCGAAACTCTTGAGGGTAATAATATTCCCGTTTTTATAACCTCCGAAAACGGTGCTGTTACACTTAAGCCAAATAAAAAAGGCATAAAAGTAAAAACCGCCTTACCTTAAAGATTTTTATCATAGCCCCTGTGATTATACCTATAATACCGAATAACATTTTTTCCTCCTATATTGTTATTTCCTTCGCCAGTTTAACAGCAAAGCCGAGTTTATTATTACCAAAACGGAGCCGGAATTGTGAACCAGTGCGCCGGCAATGGGGTTCAGTGCCCCTGTGATTGCAAGAATAATTGCAATGAGGTTCAAAGTCATTGAAAATGTCATATTTAATTTTATGGTTTTCATCATTCGCTTTGACAGGGCAATAAGGTGGGGCAGTTCATTTACATCGTCATTTACCAAGGCAATATCCGCCGCATCAATGGCTATATCGCTGCCTATACCGCCCATTGCAATTCCCACGTTTGCCTTTTTCAAAGCCGGAGCATCATTTACGCCGTCGCCTATCATACAAACTTTTTCATTCCTTGTGCTGTAAAATTCAATTTGCTTCATTTTGTCCTCAGGCAGACAGTTTGCGTGAACCTCCTCTATGTGAAGCTGTTCCGCTATGTAAGAAGCGGCTCTTTCGTTATCCCCTGTCAGGAGAACAGGCTGAACATTCAGTTTTTTAAGCGAATCAATCATATTAACGCTTTCGCCTCTTAGGGTATCCGACAGAACAATATATCCGCTTAAGCTTCGGTCAAGGGAAACATAAATTACCGTACAGCCTTTTGACAGGTATTCCTCTGTTTCATCAAGCACGAAATCAGGCAGGCTTATATTTGCTTCTGTAAGCATTTCCGTATTTCCGGCAAGAACCGCTTTTCCCTGAACCTCTGCTTTTACTCCCCGACCCGGTATCATTTGAAAATTATCACAGGGCAAAATCGGGGTATTACCGGTCTTTTTATAAGAATTGACAACCGCTTTTCCCAACGGGTGTTCGGAAAGCTGTTCCGCAGCGGCACAGAAAGAAAATAATTCTTTATCGGAAAAATTTTCATCAAGGCTTGAAACTTTAATTACTTTAGGCTCAACGTTGGTCAGTGTGCCTGTTTTATCAAACATAATTTTTGACACCGCCGAAAGTCTTTCAAGGGCGTCTCCTTCCTTTACCAAAAAGCCGTGTTTCGTGGCATTTCCTATTGCCGCCATAACAGCCGTAGGTGTGGCAAGCACAAGGGCGCAGGGGCAGAACACAACAAGAATTGTAACTGCACGAATAATTTCACCGCTTATGAGCCAAGTCAGAGCGGCGGCGGAAAGGGCAATAACAACAATCCACGTTGCCCATCTGTCGGCTATTCCCACAATTTCGGCTTTTCCGGCATCAGCCGACTGTACAAGCCTAATCATTCTCTGAATTGAGCTGTCCTCACCTGCTTTTGCCGCCTTCATATCAAAAGCACCGAACTGATTGACTGTACCGCTGAAAACCTCATCACCGACGGTTTTATCCACAGGCAGAGATTCTCCTGTCATAACAGCCTGATTTACAGAAGTTTGTCCTGAAATGATTACACCGTCTGCAGGAACAGTTTCTCCCGGTAAAACTCTGAGAAGGTCATTTACGTCAACGTCCTCAGCCGGAATGATTTTTTCTATGCTGCCGACAATAACTCTTGCCGTTCTGGGCGACAGGTGAACAAGCTTTTCTATTCCGGCTCTTGCTTTGGCAACGGTCAAATCCTCAAGCAGACCACCTAACTGCATAATAAAGGCAACTTCGCCTGCGGCAAAGTCCTCTCCGATACAGATTGAGGCAATTAAGGCAATGGGCACCAAAACATCGGCTTTGATGTCAAAAGAGGTAACAAGCCCTATAATCGCTTCCAGAATTATGGGAATGCCGCAGAGAATAACGGAAACCCACACAATATCGAAGGGAAAAGGGTTCAACCCCGTTAAGCTGAGTATAAGGGAAATACCCGAAATAACGAGGAGTGTAATATCCTTTTTTGTTCCGCCTTTCTCCAAAAGGGCTTCAAGTTTTTTCATTAATTCTTTCATTATCTGTCTCCTTTATATACCAGTAGGGGTATGTGTATTTATATAATTATTATACATATAGGGGTATAGGTTGTCAAGGGGCAAAATAAAAAGAACCAAACAAAAATCGTCGGTTCTTAAATGATAATAACTTTTAATTACTTCATATTGGCAAATCTTTCTACCGCCAATGTGAAATCGGCTATAGTCTTGTCTGCGTCTCCGTGTTCAATTCCGTCACGAACACAGTGCTTTATGTGTCCTTCCAAAATCACCTTGCCGCAGCCGTGCAAAGCCGATTTAGCCGCATTAATTTGTGATAAAATATCCTCACAGGGAACATCTTCGTCAACCATTCGGTCAATAGCCTGTACCTGACCGATTATTTTCTTCAATCTTCTGTGCAGATTGTCCGCATCCATACATTGTCTCATATATCATTCCTCCGATTTACTGAGGGTTTTGCTTATTCCGCTGCCGGCTGCTGCTGAGGGTATTCATCCTTTTCGAGGTTATCAAAGCGTGTGAATGCGCCGAACCACTTCAAAAGAATTGTTCCAACAGAGCCGTTTCTGTGTTTAGCTATTATAACCTCGGCTTTGCCTTTAACATCCACGTTTTCAGGCTCATAATATTCCTGTCTGAAAAGGAAGCAGACAATGTCGGCGTCCTGTTCAATTGCTCCGGAATCACGAAGATCGCTGAGCATAGGGCGTTTATCCTTTCTTGACTCGTTTGCTCTCGAAAGCTGGGAAAGAGCCACCAAAGGCACGTCAAGCTCCTTTGCAATCTGCTTCAGTGACTTCGAAATCTGAGCCACTTCCTGCTGCATAGAGTCGCCCCGTCTGGTGTTCTGACCCATACTCATAAGCTGAAGATAGTCTATAACAATAAGCCCCAAGCCGTGTTCAAGCTTAAGCTTTCGGCATTTTGCCCTGATTTCCATAGGCGTAATTGAAGTGTCGTCTATGTAAATAGGTGCTTCGGAGATTTCTCCCACAGCGTCCAAAACCTTAAGCCAGTCATCGTTTTCAAGCCGTCCTGTCTTAATACGCCCGGCGTCAACCATAGCTTCGCTGCTTATAAAACGGTTTACGAGCTGACCGGCGGACATTTCAAGGCTGAAAATCGCTGTAGGTATTTTCTTTTTAACAGCGGCGTACTGGGCAATGTTCAAGGCGAAAGCTGTTTTGCCCATAGAGGGTCTTGCGGCAATGAGAATTAAATCTGAATTTTGAAGCCCGGAGGTTTTGTAGTCAAAATCGATAAACCCTGTGGGAATGCCCGTAATAGGGGAGTTGTTTTTGCTGGCTTCCTCCATTGTGGAAAGTGACGCACTTATAAGCTCCCTTATGGGGATAAAGTCCTCGCTGCGGCGATTTGTGACAATGTCGTAAATACGCTTTTCGGCGTCCTGAAGTATGTTGTCAACGTTGTCAGCCCCTCTGTAGCACTCTTCGGAAATGTCTCCGGCTGCCTTTATAAGGCGGCGAAGAACCGCTTTGTCTGCTACAATTTTAGCATATTTATCGCAGTTTGTGCTTGTTGCCACAGCGGTGCTTAATTCGACGATATATTCCATTCCCCCGGCTTGTTCCAAAAGACCCTTTTCTTCAAGGCGGTTTTTTACCGTAATTATGTCGACGGCGTCCCCGGCGTTAAAAAGCTCCTGAATGGCTGAAAAAATTGCCTGATGATCAGGGCGGTAAAAGTCCTGTGAGCTTAAAGTGTCCACAGCGGCTCTTATGCCGTCGATGTCAAAAAACATACACGCCAAAACACGCTGTTCTGCGTCAATGTCGCTGGGGGGTATTCTTTTTAAAAGCACAGTTTGGTTTTCTTCTGCCATTGTGTTTCCTCTTTTCCTTGATTACAGTTATTCCGCTTTCATTATGTTAAGCTTAAGAGAAGCTGTTACCTTTGTGTGAAGCTTTACGGAGACTTCAGCTTCGCCAAGTGTCTTTAAAGGCTCGGCAATAACGATTTTTCTTTTGTCGATTTCTATGCCCTGCTGTTCCTTAAGAGCCTGAGCGATTTCTTTGCCCGTTACAGAGCCGAAAATTCTGCCGCTTGTGCCTGATTTTACACCTAAGCTTACGGTAATTGCGCCTAATTTTTCACCCAGAGCCTTAGCCTCCTGATATTCGGCTTCAAGCTTGGCTTCCATAGCCTGATTTTTTTTGTTTAAGGCGTTCATATTGCCCTTGTTTGCTTCTACAGCAAGCTTTTTGGGGAAAAGGCAGTTTTTGGCATATCCGTCGCTGGCGTTTATAACCTGACCCTTTTTCCCTACGTTTTTAACATCTTCAAGTAATATTACTTTCATTATATATTTTCCTC
>JAJPZT010000110.1 GCA_021204175.1 Clostridiales bacterium
AGGGCGGTTTTTACTTGCTTAAGATGTATATGATAAGCAATAAAATTGTAAGATACAAAATTATTCCATACATATAATCACCCCCTTTCGGGGGATACAACCGCCCGCAGACTTAAAAAGTCTTACGTTTTCATTCATTCTCTTGTACTGAAGTTATAATATCATATTTTTGCGTCTTTTTCAATATATTTTTACAAAAATTTCATTAAAAAATTTATAAAACCTTTCTCAAATTCTTGACTTTTGACTTGAATGGGGGTATAATAAAAATACAAGAGAAATCGTGAAAGCGGTGTATCTCGGTATATAATCAGGTATAAATAATTAAAACCATCCTATATTCCGGATAGGGCGGTTTTTACTTGCTTAAGATGTATATGATAAGCAATAAAATTGTAAGATACAAAATTATTCCATACATATAATCACCCCCTTTCGGGGGATACAACCGCCCGCAGACTTAAAAGCCTTACGTTTTCATTCATTCTCGTGTGCTGATAATACAGTATCATATTTCTGCATCTTTTTCAATAATTTTTTAACAATCAAAAATTTTATTTTAAATTTTTACTGACAAAAAAAGGAAGCTTCCGCTGAAAATCAGGCGTTGGCTTCCTTTCATATCATTCTGTTAAAGGCTTATCTTAAGACAGAGCCTTCTTTATTTTATCTGAAATTTTTTCTTTTTTCGGCAAACCTGCAAACTCTCTTATAAGGTCTTTTTGACGGTCTGTCAGGTTTGTGGGAATTTCCACCTTAACGGTTATAATGTGGTCGCCTCTTCTTCCGCCGCCTTTCAAATAAGGCACACCTTTTCCCGTAAGGCGGATTGTGCTTTCGGGCTGTGTTCCCGGCTTTATGACACGCTTTTCGTCGCCGTCTAAGGTGGCAATTGTTATTTCGTCGCCCAAAATAGCCTGCACGGCTGAAATCTTTATAGTTGAATAAATATCATTGCCGTTCCTTACGAATTTGGTGCTGGGTCTGACGCTGACAGTAACAAGAAGATCTCCTGCTCCGCCGCCGTTTGAACCGGCGTTTCCGAAGCCTGACTTTCTGATTGTCTGACCGTTGTTTATACCGGCGGGTATGTTTATTTCAACCTGTTTTGTACGACGGTTTTTACCTGTTCCGTTACAGCCGGGGCAGGGCTCTTTGATTATTTTGCCCCTGCCTCCGCAGGTTCGGCAGGTAGTGGTGGACTGAGCCATTCCGAACATAGTCTGCCTTGTGACTGTTTCCAAACCGCTGCCGTGACAGGTGGGGCAGACTTCAGGCGATGTGCCGGGCTTAGCTCCGCTGCCGTGACAGTGTTCGCAGCTGTCAAGAGTTGTAACGTCAATCTTCTTTGTACAGCCGAAAACAGCTTCTTCAAAGGATATTACAAGGCTTAAGGCTATGTCTTCGCCCCTCATAGGTCCGTTTCTGCGCTGAGAACGTGACCCTCCGCCGCCGAAAATACCTCCGAACATATCGAATATGTCGCCCATATCCATATTCATATTCATTCCGCCGGAAAAGCCTCCGCCGCCTGCGCCGCCCTGTTCAAAGGCGGCATGGCCGTAGCGGTCATAAGCGGCTCTCTTGTCTGCGTCCGAAAGAACCTCGTTGGCTTCGTTCAGCTCTTTAAACTTGGCTTCAGCTTCCGGGTCATCGGGGTGAAAATCCGGGTGGCATTCCTTTGCCTTTTTTCTGTATGCTTTTTTGATTTGATCCTGTGAGGCGTTTCTGTCAACGCCCATAACCTCATAATAATCTCTTTTTTCAGCCATTCTGATTCTTTCCTTTATGTTATTATTGATCGATTATATCGTCGTTTCCGCCGGCTGCGCCGTTCATTCCACCTGCTGCGTTGGGGTCAACGCCTGCTGCCTGAGCCTGTTGATAAAGCTTTGTTGTAAAATCGTTAAGAACCTTTGTAAGGCTTTCGGTAGCTGCCTTAAGTGTGGAAACATCGGTTTCGCTCATAGTCTCGGGAACCTTGCCCTCAGCTACTGTCTTAAGGTTAGCTACTTCGCTTTCGATTTTAGCCTTGTCTTCGGGAGAAATCTTGTCGCCCAAATCCTTAAGTGTCTTTTCTGTCTGGAAGATAACTGTGTCGGCTTCGTTCTTGGCGTCTACAGCCTCCTTACGCTTCTTATCCTGTTCGGCATACTGAGCAGCCTCTTTAACAGCCTTGTCGATTTCTTCATCGCTTAAGTTGGTTGATGAAGTAATTGTAATATCCTGCTGCTTGCCTGTTCCCAAATCCTTAGCTGTTACCTTAACGATACCGTTTGCGTCGATGTCGAATGTAACCTCAATCTGAGGAATTCCTCTGGGAGCTGCGGGGATTCCGTCAAGACGGAACATACCCAAAGACTTGTTGTCTCTTGCAAGAGGTCTTTCACCCTGAACGATGTTGATGTCAACAGCTGTCTGATTGTCAGCGTATGTTGAGAAAATCTGCTTCTTGTTTACGGGGATAGTTGTGTTTCTGGGGATAAGACTTGTAGCCACACCGCCGGCTGTTTCGATACCCAAGGTAAGAGGTGTTACGTCAAGAAGAAGCACCGAGCCTGCTCCTGCCTCGCCCGAAAGAGTTCCGCCCTGAATAGCTGCGCCGATAGCAACGCACTCGTCGGGGTTGATGCCCTTGAAGGGTTCCTTGCCTGTAATTTTGGCAACCTCTTCCTGAACAGCGGGTATTCTCGTTGAGCCGCCTACAAGAAGAACCTTGTCAAGCTCTGAAGCAGAAAGATCTGCGTCGCTTAAAGCCGAACGAACGGGGCCTAATGTAGCGTCTACAAGGTCGGCTGTCAGCTCGTTGAACTTAGCTCTTGAAAGAGTAACGTCCATATGCTTGGGACCGTCCTGGTTCATAGTAATGAAGGGAAGGTTGATATTTGTTGTAGTGGCTGAGGAAAGCTCCTTCTTAGCCTTTTCGGCAGCTTCCTTAAGTCTCTGCATAGCCATTTTATCCGATGAAAGGTCAATACCCTCTTTTGACTTGAAGTCTGAAATAAGGTAGTTTATAGTTCTCTGGTCGAAGTCGTCGCCGCCTAAGTGGTTGTTTCCGGCTGTAGCCAAAACCTCGATTGTTCCGTCGCCGATGTCGATTATTGAAACATCGAATGTACCGCCGCCTAAGTCATAAACCATAATCTTCTGTTCTTTTTCGTTGTCAAGACCGTAAGCAAGAGCAGCGGCTGTAGGCTCGTTTATAATTCTCTTTACGTCAAAGCCTGCGATTTTGCCTGCGTCCTTTGTTGCCTGTCTCTGGCTGTCTGTAAAGTAAGCGGGAACAGTGATAACTGCTTCTGTTACAGGCTCGCCCAAATAGCTTTCTGCGTCCTTCTTAAGCTTCTGAAGGATCATAGCGGAGATTTCCTGAGGTGAAAACTTCTTTCCGTCATTTTCGAACTTATAGTCCTCGCCCATATGTCTCTTTATTGAAATAACCGTTCCTGCTACGTTTGTAACAGCCTGTCTCTTGGCGGTTTCGCCTACAAGTCTTTCGCCTGTTTTTGTAAAGCCCACTACAGATGGGGTTGTTCTGAAGCCCTCGCTGTTTGAAATAACAACGGGCTGACCGCCTTCCATAACTGCTACGCATGAGTTTGTTGTTCCTAAGTCAATACCTATAATTTTTCCCATATTGTGTTTCCTCCTAATAAAATATTATTGATTAGTTAATTCCATTAGATTGCTTTAATTTGCAACCTGTACCATTGCCGGTCTTATGACCTTTTCTTTATATTTATAGCCCTTTTGAAGAACCATACTTACAACATTTTCTCCCAGCTCTTCATTTTCTATGTGCATTACTGCGTTATGAAGATTGGGGTCGAAGGGCTGACCCTCTGCTTCTATTTCGGTTACCCCCAAAGCCTCAAAGGCTTCCTTCATCTGCTTGAAAATCATTTCAACGCCCTTGTAGAAGCCGTTTTCCTTATCCTGCTCTGAGGACAAGGCTCTTTCGAAGTTATCCAAAACCCCTAAAAGCCTTTCGGCTGTGTCGCCTACTCCGGCGGAATACATAGCGGCTTTTTCGGCTGTGGTTCTCTTTCGGTAATTGTCAAACTCCGCCAAAGACCTTAAAAGCCTGTCGTTAAGCTCCGCAACCTTTGCTTCAAGCTCCTCTTCCTTTGAGGGAAGAACCTCCTCCGCCGGGGCTTCCTCCTCTTTTTCTTCTTTTGAGTTTATAACCTCGTCTAAGGTTTTTTCTTTAACATCTTCTTTTATTTCTTCGTTTTTAACATCGTCTTTTTCTTTGCTGCTCAATTTAAATTAGCCTCCAGTCAGTGTTTTGATAACCTCATTAATATTGTCAGCCATTCCGCTTAAAACGGAAACCGCCTGGCTGTAATTCATTCTCGTTGGCCCTATAATGCCTATAAAGCCTATGTTTCCTCCGCCTAAATTATAGTTTGTTTTAATAAGGGAAAGCTCTTTCATTTCGGAAAGGGGGTTTTCCTCGCCTATAATTATCTGAACACCGGGCTGATTATCACCCACGTTCTTTAAAAGCTTATGGAGAAGCTCCTTCTGCTCCAAAACATTAAATATGCCCTTAGCCTTTGAAATATCCGCAAATTCGGGATAGTTAAGTATATTGTTTACGCCGCCGGTATAAATGTCATAGCTGCTTTTTCCGCCTTTGAATATGTCTTTGAAAACCTCTATGACAAGCTCTCTGTAGGGCAGAAACTTATTTAAAACCGCTTTTATGTCCTCTTCGTGACCTTCAGTGCCGTTTTTATCGATATAGGCATTAATTTCGGCGGTCATTCGGTTTAAAACCTCAAAATCGGGAACTGCCTTAGCCCTTAATATAACATTGTCTACCTTTTTGCTTTCCGCAACCTTCACCATAACAACGTTTCTGTCGTCAACAGGCACAAGAGAAATTCTCTTAAGGCTGTCGTCCTCTGCTTTCGCTTCGGTAACAACGGTGGCGCAGTTTGTGAGCCTAGCCAAAGCCTTTGCGGTCTGCTCCATAAGATAGTCTATGTGGCTTATGTTTGATGTAATAAGCTCTCTTAAAAACAGGCTTTCCTCAACGGGCAAAGTGCTTTTTCTCATAAGCCTGTCGACATAAAGGCGGTAGCCCTTGTCTGAGGGAACACGCCCTGCTGAGGTGTGGGGCTGACAAATAAGCCCGAGCTCCTCAAGGTCGCTCATTTCGTTTCTTATGGTAGCCGAGGATATGCCCAAAGGATATTTTTTTGAAATTGTTCTTGACCCTACAGGCTCTCCTGTGTTGATATAATCGGTAATGATTGCCTCCAATATCTTAATTTTTCTGTTATTTAAGTCCATAAAATCACTTCCGTTAAAACCTTAAGCCTTGTCAGCACTCTTTCCCGTTGAGTGCTGATTACTACTATAAAAATATCACTTCCGACCTGAAAAGTCAAGTGATATTTATACGAAGTCTGCAAAAATCGTGTCGGAAACATCAATTCCCTCATCGGTTAGCCTAAGTCTTTCGCCGTCAAACCGAAGAAGCCCCATATTTTCATATTTCTTAATAACGTCTCCGAACATCTGATTTAAGCTTAATCCGAAAAGCCCTTGAAACTCCGAGTTTAAAACTCCGTTACTCATTCGAAGCCCCAAAAACATAAACTCGCTGATTTCGTCTCTTTGGGTTAAGACCTCTTCGCCCACGGCTTTTTCGCCCTTCAGATAAGCTTTAAAATCATCGCCGTTCCAAAAGCGGCGTTTGCCGTAAAGGGAGTGAGCCGAAAGACCGAAGCCCAAATAATCGGTTCTCTTCCAATATGCCGCATTATGTCTGCACAAGAAGCCTTCTTTGGCAAAGTTAGAAATTTCATATCTTTCATACCCTGCGTCCCCTAAGATTTTCTTTGCTTTTCTATACATAATACGATATTCATCTTCGTTTGTCTGATAATTTTTATATAAATTAAAAAATTTTGTGTTTTCTTCTATAATAAGACTGTAGGCGGATATATGCTCCGGGTTGAGAATTACAGCCTTTTCAAGGTCTTTTACCCAGCTTTCGATGCTCTGACCGGGGTAAAAAAACATAAGGTCAATGTTTATGTTTTTGAAGCCCGCTTCTCTTGCTTCATAAAAAGCGGCTTCCGCTCTTTCGGCACTGTGGATTCTGCCCAATAATTTAAGGTGTTCGTTGTTAAAGGACTGAACCCCCATGCTGAGCCTGTTTACGCCATAGCTTAAATAAGCCCTAAGCCCTTCAGGTGAAAGGCTGTCGGGGTTTGCTTCCATAGTGACCTCACAGTCTTTTTCCGGGGGAAAACAGCTGAAAACCGCTGTCAGAATTTCTCCTATATACACAGGGGGAATAAAAGAGGGAGTGCCGCCCCCAATGAAAACGGTTCGGCACTTCTCCCCCTTATAGGGACTTTCGTTTATTTCCTTTATAAGTGCATTTTTATAAGCCTTAACATCCTCTCCCTCGGGAGGAAAGGAGTTAAAGTCGCAGTAGCCGCACTTAGCTTTGCAAAAAGGAATGTGAATATAAATTCCCAACATTTAATTCACCTCGAGCTTAACCCTTAACGGGCTTCACCATTCCGGCATATAATTTCTTTGTTCCGGCGTTAAACTCTATTGTAAGAAGCATATCTCCCCCGGAGGGCTTAACCTCTAAAACAGTGCCTATGCCGTATTTAAGCTGTCTCACCTTGTCGCCGACCTTAAAGCTGACCCTTGAGGGGGTAGCTGCGGCGGTTTTGGGTTTTGCTCCGAAGCCCGAGCCTACTCTGTAGGGGGCTTTTTCTCCGCCGGGCTTATAGGTTTTTATTCCGCCGTTGGGGTTTAAGCCCTTTGAAGCAAGGGCAGCCCCTTCCTTGGGAGACAAGTTGTTCAAATATTTTAAGGGGATTTCTCTTAAAAACCTTGAGGGAGGATTTGTATTAAGCTGACCCATCATCATTCTACTGGCGGAACAGGTCAAAAACAGTCTCTCCTGAGCCCTTGTTATGCCTACATAGCAAAGGCGTCTTTCCTCTTCAAGCTCCGACATATTGGGGGAGTTATCCACCATAGAGGAGGGGAAAATTCCGTCCTCGAAGCAAGCCAAAAATACAACGGGAAATTCAAGACCCTTTGAAGCGTGGAGGGTCATAAGGGCAACAGCTCCGTTTTCGCTTTTAAGTGCGTCCGTATCGGAAACAAGAGAAATTTCGTCTAAGAATGCCGCAAGGGAAGGATCGTCGGGGTTTTCCTCTTCAAACTCAACAGCCTTGTTTTGAAGCTCGTAAAGGTTTTCAACCCTGTTTTTGGCGGTTATCTCTTCCTCCGACTGAAGCTCGGGAAGATAGCCTGTTTTCCAATAAATATCGTCCAAAAGCTGACTGACCGGGGTGTCTAAGGACTCCTGTAAAAGTCCGTTCATAAGCTCCCTGAACTCAATAAGCTTCTTGCTTCTTGTTTTAAATTCCGGGTAGTTCTCTATGCCTTCAATAACCTCATACATACTTATGTTGTTTGCTCTTGCACATATTGCAAGTCTTTCAACAGTGGTGTCCCCTATGCCCCTTCTGGGCACATTTATAATTCGCATAAGGTCAACCTCGGAAGCCGGGTTATATATAAACTTAAGGTACGCAAGCATATCCTTTATTTCCATACTTTCATAAAATGAATGACCTCTGACCACCACATAGGGAACAGACGCCTTAACCATTCCCTCGCCCAAAACTCTTGAAAGTGAGTTGTTTCTGTAAAGAATGGCTATGTCGTTATAGCTGTAGCCGCCCCTGTTTACAAGACGTTTTATGTTGTCGGCTATGAAAGCCGCTTCATCTCTGTCGTTTTGGCTTCTGAAGTATGTAATAGGCTCGCCGTCACCCTTGTCAGTCCAAAGGGTTTTGCCCTTTCTTCCTGCGTTGTTTTTAATAACCTCGTTGGCTGCATTTAATATATTTGAAGTTGAACGGTAATTTTGTTCAAGCCTTATTACCTCAGCTTCGGGGTAGTCCTCTTCAAAATCCAAAATATTTCGAATATCCGCACCTCTGAAGGCGTAAATGCTTTGGTCGTCGTCGCCTACAACGCAGAGGTTTCTGTATTTTTTGGCAAGAAGATTTACCAAATTATACTGTGTTGTGTTGGTATCCTGATATTCGTCTACCATAATATATAAAAACCTTTCCTGATAGCGTTCAAGCACCATAGGAAATTTAACAAAAAGCTCGGTTGTTTTCAAAATAAGATCGTCAAAGTCGAAGGAATTGTTTCTGAAAAGAGCCTTTTGATATTCGTCATAAATTGCTGCATAGAGCTTTTCATTGTGGGCTTCTGCCTTTGCAAAGGCTTCGTCAGGCAGAATACCGTTGTTTTTGCAGCTGCTTATATATGAAAGAACACTTTTGGGTCTTACTCTTTTATCGTCTATATTTCCTTCTTTAAGTATGTTTTTAACAAGCTTTTCGCTGTCTGAGGTGTCGAATATGGTAAAGCCCTTTTGATAGTCCAAAAGCTCGGCGTGACGCCTTAAAATTCTGACACAGGTTGAGTGAAAGGTGGAAACCCAGACCTCAGCCCCTGAGGGACTTGTTTTTTCAACTCTTTCCTTCATTTCCTTAGCTGCCTTGTTTGTAAAGGTTATAGCCAAAATATTCCAGGGCTTAACGCCGTTTTCGATCATATATGCAATTCTGTGGGTTAAAACCCTTGTCTTTCCGGAGCCTGCCCCAGCCAAAATCAAAAGTGCTCCGTCCTTATGAAGAACAGCCTTTTTCTGCATTGGGTTAAGCCCCATTAAGATATTATCCATTATCACCTTACTCCTTTTACTGATTTAAAACCTATATTTTAAAAATTTATTTTTACAGTCCCAAAAATTTTAACATTTCTCCGCTGTCTCTGTTTATAATAAGCTCCTCCGGCATTTCAGCCTCCGCAAGAAGCGGTTCAATATAAGAAAAATTTCCTATATTCGTGTGGTAGTGGGAGTCGCTGCCCAAAATAACCGGGTAGGAATGCTTCCTGCACTCCTTCAAAATTTCAACAACCGTCTTTTCTCCGCCCTTTCTCGAGTTCATAGGGTTAAAGGACGCATTGTTTATTTCTATAAGAGTGTTGTTTTCATAAGCCGCCTTAACAACCGCCTTTACATCAAAGGGGTAACGGGGGTCTCCCGGGTGACCCAAAATATGCACTCTTTTGTTTTTAGCCGCATTTACAAGGGCGTCTGTAGCTTCTCTGGGGGTAATGCATACAACGTGAAGGCTTGCAATAACAAGCTGAAGCCTGTCAATAATTCTGTCGGGCAAATCGATTGTTCCCTCATCGTCCAAAATATTAAGCTCAACCCCTCTTAAAACCCTTACCCCTTCAATATAGTCGGGCAGTACATTTAAATTATAAAAATGAAGCTCACAAGCCCCTCCCGGCATTTTGGGAGCGTGGTCTGTTAAGCCTATCATTTCAAGTCCCTTTTCTTTGGCAAACCGTGCGTTTTCGGTTACAGTGCTGTAGGCGTGGCCGCTTGCCAAAGAATGAATATGCAAATCAAATTTATATTTCATAGTTCCACCTCGTTTAAGCAAGCAAAGGGTCTGTTACGCCGTTTTTAAGAAAAGCCGCTTCACGGTCACGACAGGTTCCGCAGACTCCGCAGGGCTTTTCTCCCCCTTCATAACAGCTCCATGTCAGCTCATAAGGCACATTAAGCTCAAGCCCTTTTTTAACAACCTGAGCCTTTGTTAAGCCCACAAAGGGGGTCATAAGGGTGAGGCTTCCGCCGCTGCCCTCAAACATTGCACTGTTCATAGCCGCCACAAAAGCCTGAGAACAGTCGGGGTAGGCGTTTCCGGCTGCGTCGTCTGCGTGAGCTCCGTAGTAAACCTCCGAGCAGCCCTTTGAAAGAGCCACTGCCGAAGCTGCCGACAAAAACAAGCCGTTTCTGAAGGGAACATAGGTTGAAACGGGGCTTCCCCCTGTTTTTTCAAGCTGCTCCGCATAGCTTTCCTTGGGAATTTCGTTTTCCGAACCCTTGAGGAGCGAGCACTGACTGTAGGCGAAAACACTGCTTAAGTCTACAATATAATGCTCCACTCCGTAAAACTCAGCCACATTTTTCGAAGCCTGAATTTCCTTATCGTGCTTCTGACCGTAGAAAATCGAAAGAGCAATAACCTCTTCCGCTCCGTATTTATTAACCGCAAGGGCAAGACAGGTGGCGCTGTCAAGTCCTCCGCTGAGTAAAACCGCCGCTTTCACAGCTCTCATCTCCTTAATCTCAATTGTAGGTCTTTGTCTGTTTCAAATCTTCCTCTTAATGTTTCGGTGTAGGTCTTTGCTGCTGTCTTTTTGATGTCCCTTGCGGTCATGCAGCTGTGAGAAGCTTCTATTAAAACAGCCACATCGTCTGAGCCTGTA
This sequence comes from Clostridiales bacterium, assembly GCA_021204175.1. GTDB lineage: Bacteria > Bacillota > Clostridia > Lachnospirales > CAG-274 > JAJQCI01. Next base: position 10,360 of record JAJPZT010000110.1, read on the forward strand.
ATTATAGTCATAATTTCGGCTATGTCGCTGCCCAGTCTCTCCTGAAGCTGAAGCCTTTTGGCCGCCATATCGGCAATTCTGGCAATTTTCGAAAGCCCCACAACCTTCCCCTTGGGTATGTAGGCAACGTTGACCTTCATATCATACATAAGAGCCATATGATGCTCGCAGTAGCTGAAAACCTCAATGTCCTTAACGAAAACCATATCGGAGTTTGAGGTCAGATAGTCCTCTTCCTCAAAGGTTTTGTTAAACATTTCCGCAATTTCGGCATTTGAGTAGTTCATTCCTTCAAAAACCTCGTCATACATTTTGGCTACTCTTTTGGGCGTTTCTCTTAAGCCCTCTCTGTCCGGGTCATCACCCAAAGCCTTTAAAATTTCTCTTATGTGAAACTCTATTTTTTCAGTATCTATCATAATCACACACCTCTTTTGTCGGCACTCCATATAAATTTATGAAGCTGAAGCTGCAGGTTGACATTGTTAAGCTTGTTTTTTATTATAAAATCCACTATTTCGGCAGGTTCGATTTTTCCGAAAACAGGGCTTAAATATATGGGGCATTTGGGATTTTCTTTTTCGATTACCTCTTTGGCTTTCTCCAAATCCGCTGAGCTTCCGCAGACAAATTTAAGAGTGTCCTCCGTGCTTATATATTTGTAATTTTCCATATTCATTGAATTTTCGGAAAGGCTCGAAGGGCATTTATAATCCAAAGTGAATGAGGGTCTGTTTTTAAAATGCATAAAAGGCTCAATTAAGACACTGCCGTTTGTTTCGATTTCAACCCTTAAAAAATCGTCCGAACACAATTTATTCAGGAGTACACCCAAATCCTTTTGAATAAGGGGTTCTCCCCCGGTTAAGGTTACGCACCTTATGCCCGTTTCTTTAATATAAGCGTAAATTTCGTCCTCTGTCATAAGCTCATATTCACAGCCCTCTTCATTTGCCCACATTGTGTCGCAGTAGGAACAGCGGAGATTGCACCCCTTAAACCTTATGAAAACAGCCGGCTTTCCGGCGTTTCTGCCCTCTCCGTTTATGCTTACAAATTTTTCAACTACCTTAAATTCCGCCATATTACAAGCCCTCTTCATATCTGGCATAATTCACCGGAGTTTCATAGACCTCTGTGCTTTTAACGCTGTAGCCCCGCATCTTCATTCTGTCAAAAAAATATTTTGCAAAGCTTTCCGCCGTAGGTCTGAATGAAACCTCTGTTACATTAAAGCCGTTTTCTCTGAGCATATTAAGCAAAGCCTCTTTCATACTGCCCTTTTCTATAATAAGCCTGTGGTCGAGACTTTCCGTTTCGTCTCTCAAGGCTTCCTTAAGAGCCGAAAAGTCGCATAACATTCCCCTTGTCTGCCTGTCCCCGTTTAAAGCTTCTCCCCCGATTTCAACAACAACCCTCCACCTGTGACCGTGAATGTTGCTGCATTTTCCCTCATAGCCCGACAGGAAGTGAGCCGAGTCGAAGCAGCTTTCAGTTTTCAAATAATACATATATAAAATACCTCCCACCCCTCCCAAAATGCTGCATAAAAAAAGAGCCAAACCAAGCCCTTGAAAAGAGACGGAAAAAGTCTCAATAAAAAGCCTAGTTTTGTTTACAGACAGGAGGGTCACGAACTGTCTTTATTGTTTTTTAAAGTTTTATCTGTGATTACAATATTATCACATAC
>JAJPZT010000032.1 GCA_021204175.1 Clostridiales bacterium
CCGTAATACATATAATACACCGCCTTTTCTTAAATATTTTTGATATATATAATAATATACGTAAACTTTAATATAAAGTTTTTATTCTCCCAAAATTTTTCCCTTTTCTATTTTATGCCCTAAAATATAGGCGCTGACAGGCATAATTTTCGAACCGGGAGCTTGAATTTCTTTAATTAAAAGACAGTCCTTGCCTGTTTTAACAAGAATACCTTTTTTATCAGCTGAAATTATTTCGCCTAAAGAAGCTTCTCTTTCTTCCGAAACAGTCTCCGCCTTGAAAACCTTAAGCTTTTCACCGTTATAAAATGTATAAGCGGCAGGGGAGGGGTTCAATGCCCTTATAAGGTTTTTAATTTCCGAAGCGGATTTCGAAAAGTCAATAAGCCCTGTTTCCTTGGTTATTTTATGGGCATAAGTGTGCTTTTCTTCGTCCTGCTTTTCGGGCGTAATCTTTCCTTCTTCCAAAAGCCTCAAAGCCTTAATCAGAGCGTCAGCCCCCAAAATTGAAAGCCTTTTTTCAAGCTCTCCCCCTGTTTCGTCCTCTCCTATAGGTGTTTCCGCCTTAAGAAGCATATCCCCGGCGTCAAGCCTTTCAGCCATATACATAATTGTTATGCCGGTTGTTTTTTCGCTGTCCATAATAGCCTGTTGAACCGGTGCAGCCCCTCTGTATTTGGGCAAAAGAGACCCGTGAACATTAATAGAGCCGTATTCGGGGATTTCAAGCAAGGCTTTAGGCAAAATCTGACCGTAAGCCGCCACAACAAAAACATCGGCATTATATTCTTTTAATTTATCGATAAATTTATCTGTTTTAGCGGAAACAGGCTGAAGAACCTCTATGCCCAAATCTTCAGCCGCCTGTTTAACAGGTGTGGGAATAAGCTTCTTCCCTCTGTTTTTGGGCTTGTCGGGCTGTGTGACCGCAGCCAAAACATTATGATGAGCCGCAAGAGCCTTTAAAACAGGCACTGCAAAGTCGGGAGTGCCGAAAAAAACAGCCTTCATAATCAGTCCTCCTCGTCGTTTTCCACCTCAAAAAGGTCGCCTATAACCTTATCGGTATAAAGTATTCCGTCGAGGTGGTCGATTTCGTGACAGAGACATCTTGCCATAAGATCCTCTCCCTCTATAATCATTTTTTCACCGTTCCTCGTCATACATTCAACCTTTACATACTGAGGTCTTTCAACCTTTCCCCCAAGCCCGGGAACGGATATACACCCCTCATTGTCCACAACAGCACCCTTTTGATCCAAAACTTTGGGGTTTACCATTTCCACAAGGCCTTCACCAATGTCAATAACAACGCATTTTTTAAGTATGCCTACCTGCGGCGCAGCAAGTCCTACGCCGTTGTAATAATACATGGTTTCAGCCATATCGTCAAGAAGCTGCGAAAGCTTTTCGTCGAAAGCCTTAACATCCTTGCACTTCTTTCTTAAAATTTCTTCTTCTCTCATTCTGACTTGTCTCAGAGCCATATTGCGCCTCCTATGGTATATATGTAGGATTTACCGTAACACTGACGGTTATGCCCTTTGGATTGTATTTTTCGTTAAATTTATTGAGACAATAGAAAATGTAGTTTTTAAGCTTTTCTTCGTCTCTGCCCTTAATTATGAGCCTGTGGCGGAATTTGTTTTTGATTTTGGAAACCGCCGCCGCCGAAGGACCTATCCTTGAGTAGTCCTTATTTTTGCCGTAAAAGGCAAATATTTCCGCTAAAATATGCAGATTTCTGATGACCTCTCTTTCGTCCTCTCCCGTAAAGAGAACAACAGCTATATTTGAAAAGGGAGGATAAGCCATTTGCCGCCTGAACTCTATTTCTTCATCATAAAAGCTCAAATAGTCCTCTCTTTTTGCATATTCTATGCAGTAATTTTCAGGCATATAGGTTTGAATTAAAACTCTGCCCTTGTCTCCGGCTCTTCCGGCTCTGCCTGCAACCTGGGTTATAAGCTGAAATGTGTTTTCGGCGGAACGAAAATCAGAGGAGTTTAAAGATAAATCAGCCGCTATAACCCCCACAAGTGTAACATTGGGGAAGTCAAGCCCTTTTGCTATCATCTGTGTTCCGGCTAAAATATCGGCTTTTCCCGCTGCAAAGGCTTCCAAAATCTGACGGTGGCTGTCCTTTGTTTTGGTGGTGTCGGCGTCCATTCTCAAAATGCGTGCTTCGGGAAAAAGCTTGTTTACCTCGGCAATGACCTTTTCCGTCCCTGCTCCGAAATATTTTATATATGGTGAGCCGCAAGCCGGACATTGTGTGGGAACAGAAGCCTCTCTTCCGCAGTAGTGACACACAAGCTTTTCATCCTGTTTATGATATGTATAGCTGACGGAGCAGTTTTCACAGGTCATAACATAGCCGCAGCTTCTGCAGCTTAAAAATGTGGAATGTCCTCGTCGGTTCAAAAAAAGAATAATCTGCTTTTTAGCTTTCAGAGTTTCCCTTATTGCCTTTTGAAGCCTAAGAGAAAACATAGACCGATTACCCAAAGCAAGCTCGTCTCTCATATCAACGGCGAAAATATCGGGAGGGGTCATATTAATTCTGCTGTTAAGCTCCAAAAGCTCATATTCCCCTGTTTCCGTCTTATAAAAGCTTTCGATAGAGGGTGTTGCGCTGCCGAAAAGAACAGCTGCTCCCGTCAGCTCCGAAAGCTTCAAAGCAACCTCTCTTGCATCGTATTTGGGGGTAATCTCAGATTTATAGGTCTTTTCGTGCTCCTCATCTATTATAATAACGCCTAAATTCTCGAAGGGAGCGAATATAGCGGAACGAGGCCCTATCATTATGGAAACGTCTCCCCGTTTAGCCTTTTTCCACTGGTCGAACCTTTCTCCCTCAGTCATTTTAGAGTGGGTAACGGTGACCTTTTCGCCGAACCGTTCAATAAAACGGCTGACAGTCTGAGGTGTCAGAGAAATCTCCGGCACTAAAACAACAGCCTGTTTTCCCATAGAAATTGTTTTGTCTATAATTTCGGTGTAAACCAGTGTTTTGCCGCTGCCTGTTACGCCCTTTAAAAGAAAAGGCTTTTTTTCGGGGTCGTTTAGCGATGAAACAACCCTGTCTATAACAGCCTGCTGGTCAGGGGTAGGGGAGTGACTTCTTGAAGGAGAGGGGTTCTTTGTGTCATAGAGGTCTCGGCTTTGTTCAAGCTCGCTTATTTCCACAATACCCTTTTTTTCAAGAGATTTAACAGTCTGCAGACTTATTTCAAGGCTTTCCTTAATATATTTTAAAGATAAGGGGCTGTTTTGCCTAAGCTCCTTTAAAAGCTGCGACTGTCTGTTGTTTTTCTTGATTATTTTTTCCGTCTCTTCATTATCCGTCTTAAGGCTTACATACCTTTCAACCTTGTCTTTGGTTATTTTGGGCAGTATGCACTGAAGGCAGTCTGTCAAAGTACAGTAATATTTTTTCTGCATCCATTTGGCAAGAGAAATCTGAAGCTCCGAAAAAACAGGGTAGGGGTCTTTAATTGATGTTATTTCCTTAAGGGTTCTGTCGGTTTCCACCTCATCAACTAAGGCGGTAACATACCCCTCTGTAGGTCTGTTGCCCCGTCCGAAGGGAACAGTCACCCTCGATCCTGTTTTGATTTTATCTTCCAAATCTTCGGGAACAGTATAAAAGAAAATTCTGTCCACCTCTTTGGCTTTTATCTGAACGATTATTTCAGCATATTTCACCGCTTTATTCGTTCTCCTTTAAATCTTTGACATCACCGGCGTCCTCTGCGTCAAGGCTGTCAAGTCCTTCTATGCCTTCAAGCTCGTTTTCATCGTCCAGCTCGTCCAGCTCGTCTAATTCGTCAAGGCTTTCAATATTTTCGCTGTTAAAGTCAAAGCCTTCACTGGCTGTCTCTTCGGGTTTAAATTCGGCTTTCTTTTCATTTTCTTCGGCAGCCTGTTCAAGCTCGCTCTTAATTTCCTCTTCAAGAGTTTCTGTGTCCTTTTCAATCTGAATAACTGTGCCCATTCCTTCGGGAACAACCTTGATCTTGCCTTCTTCAAGCTCTTCAACAGCTATTGAAAGGGGCTTATCGGAAAGGGCAGGGTCGTCTACCATAGGCTTGTCGCCTTCAATAATCTGCCTTGCTCTCTTTGCAGCGGCAATAACCACAGTGTAACGGCTCTTAATAGCGTCGCCTGTTTCGTTGTCCTTGTTCATTATGTCCATAAGCTCAGCATATGATGGTTTAAGCATTAGTATCTACTCCTTTTTTTGATAAAAATTGTTCTGAAAAATCCAAATTCCTTGCGGCTCTGAATTTCTCCGTTTCAACAATTGCGTTTATGCGTTCCGTTGCGTTTCTTACAAGGTCGTTCAGAACCACATAGTCATATTTGTTAAGAAGCTTGACCTCTTCGGTTGCCCGTCTTAAGCGCATGTTTATAACGTCGTCTGTCTCTGTGGCTCTTCCTCTGAGTCTGTCCTGAAGATCCTGAATAGTCTCCGGGGTTAAAAATATAAGCACGGCATCGGGATATTTTTCTTTAACCTGAATTGCCCCCTGAACCTCTATTTCCAAAATTACGTTTTTGCCCTCTGAGAGCTGCTGTTCAACATATTTTGTGGGCGTTCCGTAGAAGTTTCCGCAAAATATGGCGTATTCAAGGAGACTTCCGTTTTCAATAAGCTTTTTAAATTCCTTTTCCGTTCTGAAATAATATGCAACTCCCTCTTCCTCGCCGGGTCTGGGGGCTCGGGTGGTAACAGAGGTTGAAAGGCAATATTTTCCTTCCTCTTTTAAAAGCTCTTTAACAACGGTGCCTTTGCCTGCTCCCGAAGGCCCCGATATAATAAGCAGTATACCTTTATTATACAATTATTCCGCCTCCTTTAAGCCGCCCGACAGACGGGCGAAAATGGTTTCGGGCTGATTGGCAGCCAAAATAATGTGATTGCTTTCGGTGATTATTGCGGCGCGGGTTTTTCTTCCGCAGGTTGCATCGATAAGTTTGCCCTCCTTGCGTCTTTCCTGAATAAGACGCTTTACGGGTGCGGCTTCGGGGCTGACCACAGCCAAAATTTTGTCAGCGGAAACAATGTTTCCGAAGCCTATGTTTATAAAGCTGTTCATTATGTTCACCTTCGGTTCCGGAAGTGCTGATTAACATGCATTTCCTTTATTCTATGTTTTGAACCTGTTCTCTGATTTTTTCTATTTCGCTTTTAAGCTCAACAGTGCAGTTTGTAATAACAAGGTCGTTGCTCTTTGAAGCGATTGTGTTTGACTCTCTGTTCATTTCCTGAACCAAAAAATCCAGCTTTCTGCCGATTGAACCGTCCTCGTCCAAAATTGATGACATTTGGCTTAAATGGCTTAAAAGCCTTGTGGTTTCTTCGTCTATGCAGCACTTATCCGCAAAAACAGCGGCTTCGGTTAAAATTCTGCTTTCGTCCGCCTGAATTTCTTCAAGCTCCGAAAGACGTTCTCTGAGCTTTTCACGATATTCCGCAGCGACCAAAGGCGCTCTTTCGATTATAACAGCCAAGGTCTCCTTCATACCCTCAAGCTTTTCCTTTATATCAACCTTAAGGTTTTCACCCTCTCTTGTTCTCATTTCCAAAAAGCCCAAAAGAGCCTGTGAAAGAGCTTCATTTAAACCCTCCAAAACCTCTGTGTTTTCGTCCAAATTGGCTTTTTCAACGGTTATAACGTCGGGAAAGCGTGAAAGAAGAGTAAGAGATATTTTATCCTCAATGCCGTAGCGGTCTTTAATTTCATTCAAAACCGAGTGATAGCTGTCTGAAAGGGCGGAGTTTAAACCGATTTTATAGTCCTCTGCTGCCTGTGACTCGAAATTAACGAAAACGTCGGTTTTGCCTCTGAAAACCTGTTTTGACACTGTTTTTTTGATTATATCCTCATAGGAAAGCATCATTCTCGGCAGCTTCACCGAAATATCATTAAAACGATGATTGACCGAACGAATTTCCACCACAAACTTTCTGTTGTTAAGATTAGACTCCCCCCTGCCGTAGCCCGTCATACTTCTCATAAAATATACACTCCAAATCAATTTTTTATTCACGGAAACGGCAAACGCATAAAAAAGCTTATAATATCTTAAGCGCCGTTTCCCTACATACCATTATACTAAATTTTTTGAAAAAGTACAGACCTTTTTTTTATTTTTGTAAAAAAACTCTTAAGCAAATTGTTTTGTTGATGTTTTATTAAAAAAGGAGTATAATTAAAAGCAGAATTAATGACGATTAGTATTTTTTTGAAAGCGGGAATTGATTTATGACGGCGTCGGATAAACATAATTTTTCAAAGGGCTCACTGTGGAGAATAATTCTCTCCCAGGCTCTGCCTATGACTGTGGCTCAGCTTATACAGCTTTTATATAACATTGTAGACAGAATTTACATAGGGCATATGCCGGAAACAGGGCATCTTGCCCTGACGGGCATAGGGTTTACATTTCCCTTTGTTACCTTTATTCTTGCCTTTTCTAAATTGTTTTCAACAGGGGGTACACCTCTTTTTTCAATTGCGAGAGGAGAGGGCAAAGAGGAAGAGGCAAAGAGAATTATGGGAAATGCATTTGCAATGGTTTTGCTGACTTCTGTAATATTGTTTTTGCTGTGCTATATTTTCAGAAAGCCCGTTCTATATCTTTTCGGAGCAAGTGATACAACCTTTCCCTATGCGGAAAGCTATTTGAAAATATATCTTTTCGGAACTCTTTTCAGCATGACGTCTGCCGGTATGAACGGCTTTATAAACGCACAGGGCTTTCCCAAAACCGCTATGATGACAACTGTTATAGGTGCAGTAATAAACCTTATTTTAGACCCGGTTTTTATTTTCGGCTTGGGCTTGGGGGTTAAGGGTGCGGCCCTTGCCACAGTTATAAGTCAGGCAATTTCGGCGGTATGGATTTTACAATTTTTGACAGGCAAAAAAGCTGTTCTGCCCCTTGGGCTTTCTTATATAAGGATAAATTTATACAGAACAGCAAAGATAACGGCTTTGGGCATAACGGGCTTTATGCAGCAGGCAACAAACTGCCTTGTTCAGATAGTGTGCAACATAACCCTTCAAAACTATGGCGGAGATGTTTACGTGGGAATAATGACAATAGTTAATTCGATCAGAGAGGTGGCTATGCTGCCTGTTACAGGCTTGACAGGCGGTGCACAGCCTGTTTTGGGCTTTAATTACGGTGCAAAGGAAAATCACAGAGTTAAAGAGGGAATAAGATTTACTTCTACAGCCGGGGTATTGTATACAGTTGTGTTTTGGGCTGTCATAATGACTTTTCCTCAAATTTTTATAAAAATATTTGCAGATGATGCGGAAACTCTTTTGTTGGGGGTTCGTGCCGTAAGAATATATTTTGCAGGATTTATTTTTATGAGCTTTCAGTCTGTGAGCCAAGCTGCTTTTATTAGTTTGGGAAAGGCTAAAAGAGCTGTTTTCTTCTCGATTTTGAGAAAGGTTGTTATAGTCTGCCCATTGACCCTGCTTCTGCCTATGTTTATGGGCTTGGGCACAGACGGCGTTTTTCTTGCCGAGCCTGTTTCAAACCTTTTGGGCGGTCTTGCCTGTTTTCTGACTATGTATTTTACTCTTTATAAAAAGCTTTAAACAGCGAATAATGACTGGAATTTATAATATTTTATAAAATGTAAAAAATACATTGAAAAGGCATTGTTTTTTTGATATAATCCCTTTATAAACTTTTTTGGAGGTTTCACTATGGCGTTTGACGGTGTTATGATAAATGCTTTAATAAAGGAAATAGGAGACAAAACCGAAGGGGGCAAAATCGATAAAATATATCAGCCCGAAAGAGACGATATTGTCTTGCAGATTAGGGCTTTCGGGTCGGTTTACAGGCTTTTTTTAAGCGCAAACCCCTCAAACCCAAGATTTAATTTAACCGATAAAAAATATGAAAACCCAAAACAGCCGCCTCTTTTTTGTATGGTTTTGAGAAAGCACATAGGCGGCGGACATATTAAGAAAATAATTCAGCCGGACTTTGAAAGAGTGGCGGTTTTTGAAATAGAAAGCCTTAACGAAATGGGGGACTTTGTAACCTATAAGCTTGTTTTGGAGGTTATGGGCAGACATTCGAACCTTATTCTAATAAACGACAAGGGTGTTATTCTGGAAGCCGCAAGGCACATTAACTATGAGCTCAGCTCCGTGAGAGAGGTCTTGCCGGGAAAGGCTTATGTAAAAGCACCCTCACAGGGCAAAACCGACCCTATGACCCTGAGCCGTGAAAACTTTTTTGAAGGTGTCAAGGCTAACCCAAACTTTAAGGCTCAGGAGCTTATTTATAAGTGCTATACGGGCTTAAGTCCGCTGACAGCCGGAGAAATATGCTTAAGAGGGGGAGTTGACCCCTCGGACAACTGCGAGATATTAGGAGAGGAGAGGCTTAACAGTCTTTTTAAAGCCTTTGAGAGCTTTATGAATGACGTTAAAGAGGGAAGCTTTTCGCCCCACATATACTTTAAAAATGACGGAACGCCCAAGGAGTTTGCGCCCTTCAGGCTTTTAAGCCTTGAGCCTATGAGCTTTAAAGAGGTTTCAACCTGTTCCGAGCTTTTGGAGGACTTCTACTCAAAAAGAGATATGCTTTTCAGAATGGGTCAGAAAACTCATGATTTGAGAAAGCTTGTAACAAACAATATAGAAAGATGCGTCAAAAAGAAGGACATTCAGCAGAGGACGCTGAAAAGCATTGAAAAAAGAGAAAAACACAGGCTTTACGGCGAGCTTTTGATTTCATACGCCTACAGCATAACCAGCGGAGCAAAGGAAGCAAAGGTTATTAATTTCTATGACGAAGAGCAGAAGGAAATTACCATACCCCTTGACGAAGCTCTGTCTGTTCAGGAAAACGCAGCAAAATATTTCAAAAAATATAACAAAGAGAAGAGAACCTATGCGGCTTTACAGGTTCAAATGAAGGAAAACGATGAAGAGCTTTATTATCTCGAAAGTGTTTTGAACTCTATTGAGGAATGTAAAAGCGAGGACGATATTAAAGAGATAAGGCGTGAGCTTTTCGAACAGGGCTTTATAAAGAAGCATAAGGGCTTTGAAAAGAATAAAAAGTCGCAAAAAAAGTCTGCGCCTATGAGGTTTGTGTCATCGGACGGCTTTGTTATGGCAGTGGGCAAAAACAATACTCAAAACGATGAGCTGACTATGAAAACAGCCAAAAATTCAGACCTGTGGTTTCATACTAAGCAGATCCCCGGGTCACACGTGGTGGTTTTCACCGAGGGAAAAGAAGTTCCCGACAAGACCATTAACGAGGCGGCTATGCTGGCGGCTTATTACAGCAAAGCCCGTTCGGGAAGTCTCGTTCCCGTTGACTATACGCCGAGACGTTTTGTTAAAAAGCCCAACGGAGCAAAGCCCGGTTTTGTAATTTATACAACAAATAAAACCGCTTTTGTAACCCCAACAGAGGAATTTGTGGAGAAGCTTTCGCAAAACAAAGAAGCGGAATAAAATAATTAGGGAGTTGATTATTATGAATGACAGGCTTAAAGAAAAATTAAGCAGAATAGAGCCTTATGTTCCCGGTGAACAGCCCAAGGGAGCGAATATTATAAAGCTTAACACAAACGAAAACCCTTATCCCCCTTCACAGCGTGTTTTAAATGCGCTTAAGGAGATTGACGGAAAAAGCCTTAACCTTTACCCCGATTTTGTGCGCAGTGAGCTTAAGCAGGAGTTGGGAAAGCTGACCGGAGCAAATGAGAACGAAATATTTTTGGGCAACGGATCTGACGAGGTTTTGGCGCTGTGCTTTAAGGCATTTTTTAATTCCGAGACGCCTGTGCTTTTTCCCGAAATAAGCTATTCATTTTACAGCGTGTGGACGGAGTTTTTCGATATTCCTTATAAATGTGTGCCTCTTAAGGAGGATTTTCACATTGACATTGAGGGCTTTTTGTGCGAAAACGGAGGAATTGTTATTCCGAACCCCAATGCGCCTACGGCAATAGCAGAGGGTAAGGATAACCTTATTAAAATTATAGAAAATAACCCCGACAGCGTGGTTATTATAGACGAAGCCTATGTTGATTTCTCCGATAAGGGCAGTGTTGCCGACCTTATACATAAATATGACAATCTTGTTGTGGTTCAGACCTATTCAAAGTCAAGAGCGCTGGCAGGCATTCGCTTCGGCTTTGCCTACGCAAACAGCGAGCTTATAAAGGTTTTGGAAGGGGTTAAAAATTCCTTCAATTCATATACTGTCAATACGGTAACAAGGGTTTTGGCTTATGAGTGCCTTAAAGACAGAGATTATTTTAACGAAACAGTTGAAAAAATAAAGAAAACAAGGGACAAGCTAATAAAGGGGCTTGATAAGCTGGGCTTTGAAACCCTGGATTCGTCGGCAAACTTTGTTTTCACCACAAAGAAAGACGCCGACTGCGAAGCCCTGTTTGAATATTTAAAGGCAAATAATATTTATGTAAGGCATTTTAACAACCCCAAAATTAAAAATTATTTGAGAATAACTGTGGGAACAGACGCGGCAACGGAAGCCCTTCTCGAAAAGATAAAAGTTTATTTTGAGGAAAAGGCTTAAAGATATTTATAGTTTTAAAGAAAGGTATGAGGAGTTTAAAATGAAATGTGTTGATGTTTTTGAAGAAAAATACGGAAGAGAGCCGGACGCAATGTCCTTTTGCCCCTACAGAATTTGCCCTTTGGGGGCGCATGTTGACCACCAGCTGGGCAAAATAAACGGCTTTGCCATTGACAAGGGCATACATATTGCCTACGGAGCAAAAAGAAACGGTATTATTGAAATGCGCTCCGTAAACTTTCCCAAGAGAGCGCAGTTTCACGTTAGGGATATTCCCGACAGCAAGGTCGGCGACTGGGCGGATTATTTAAGAGGGGCGGCTCTTCTTCTTTCGGAAAAATACCCTCTGAGAACAGGTCTTTGCGGCGTTATTGAGGGTACTCTGCCCATAGGGGGTCTTTCCTCCTCCGCTGCGGTTACAATTGCCTTTATGGCGGCTTTATGCAAGGTCAACAACATAACCCTCGAGCCTATGGAGCTTATTCTGACGGCAAAAGCCGTTGAAAATAATTACGTAGGCGTGTCGTCGGGCAAGCTTGACCAAAGCTGCGAGGTGCTTTGCAAAAAGGATCACCTTCTTTATCTGGATACTAAGGATGACAGCTATGAGCTTATTCCTTCGTCGCCTAATATGAAGCCCTATAAAATCGCCGTTTTCTTTTCCGGGCTTGAACATTCTCTTGTCAGCAGTAAGTATAATCTCAGAGTTGATGAGTGCAAGGCAGCGGCTTACGGGCTTATGGCTTTTTCGGGAATGGACTACGGAAAGTTTGAAGAAGTGCGTTTGAGAGATGTTCCCAAAGCTGTTTTTGACCAGTACGGAAAAAATCTCCCGGAAGTTTGGCGTAAAAGAGCGGAGCACTTCTTTTCGGAAACGGAAAGAGCCGAAAGGGGAGCGGAAGCCTGGCGAAAGGGTAACATCGAGGACTACGGAAAGCTTATAACCCAAAGCGGATATTCTTCAATAAACAGCTATGAAAGCGGCTCCGAGGAACTTAAGGGGCTTTATGAAATTATAACAAAGCAGGACGGAGTTTACGGCGGACGTTTTTCCGGCGCAGGCTTTAAGGGCTGCTGTATGGCGCTTATTGCCCCTTCATTTGCTGAAAACATTGAGAAAAATGTTGCGGAGGAATATAAAAAACGATTCCCCAAATTAGCAGACAAATATTCATTTTATCTGTGCGAAAGCGCAGACGGCGTTAAATTTTAATTATAAAAGCAGGTGTAAATATGAAATGTATAATTCTTGCGGCAGGATACGCAACAAGACTTTATCCCTTGACTGAAAACTTTCCCAAGCCCTTGCTTTCTATGGGAGACAAGGCTATTTTGGATTATCTTGTTGACGACGCCGCCGATACGGGCGAGGTTAACGGCTTTATTGTAGTAACAAACCATAAGTTTGCAGAGCATTTTAAAAGCTGGGCAAAGACGAAGGCTTTAAATATAGAGGTTGTGGACGATAAAACAATGACAAACGAAACACGTCTCGGTGCGGTTCGTGATATTTTATATGCCCTTGAAGAAACGAAAACAGATGACGATCTTCTTGTTATGGCAGGGGACAACATACTTGATTTTTCACTTAAGGGCTTTATCGATTTCGCAAAGGAAAAGGACTCTTCCTGCGTAATGTGTCACGAGGAGACAAGCCTTAAAAAGCTTCAAAAAACAGGAGTTATAACAACCGACGAAAACAGTCTTATTACAAGCTATGAAGAAAAGTCCCAAAATCCCAAAGGTCATTTGGCTGTGCCGCCTTTTTATGTTTTGAAAAAGGATGACGCTGCCCTTATAGAAAAGGCTCTTGAAAACGGCTGCGGAGCCGACGCACCGGGAAGTTTTGCGGCATGGCTTTCCCGAAATTCGAAGGTCTATGCCTATGTAATGCCGGGAAAGAGATATGACATAGGCGATATTGAAAGCTATGAATATGTTAAAGAACAATTTGAAAGGAAATAAATAAAATGGCTGAAATTAAACTTGAAGGAAAAACAGTATTTTTAACGGGCGCAGCAGGTTTTATAGGCGCAAACCTTGCAAAAAGACTTTTTAAGGATTTTGAAAATGTTAAGGTAATCGGTATAGACAATATGAACGATTATTATGACGTAAGACTTAAAGAGGAAAGACTTAAGGAGCTTAATTCCTGCGGAGATAATTTTGTTTTCATAAAAGGCTCCATAGCCGATAAGGATCTTGTAAGCAAGATTTTTACCGATTATAAGCCGGAGGTTGTTGTAAACCTGGCGGCTCAGGCTGGGGTAAGATATTCAATTACAAATCCCGATGCTTATATTGAGTCAAACCTTATAGGTTTCTATAATATTTTGGAGTGCTGCCGTCATTCCTATGACAACGGTGAAAAGGGCGTAGAGCATTTGGTTTATGCTTCAAGCTCATCTGTTTACGGCTCAAACAAAAAAGTGCCTTATTCAACAGATGACAAGGTAGACAACCCCGTTTCACTTTACGCCGCTACAAAAAAGAGCAACGAGCTTTTGGCTCATGCCTATTCAAAGCTTTACAACATTCCCTCAACAGGTCTTAGGTTCTTCACTGTTTACGGACCTATAGGCAGACCGGATATGGCTTATTTCGGCTTTACAAATAAGCTTTTAGCCGGAGAAACAATTAAGATTTTCAATTACGGAAACTGCTCACGAGACTTTACCTATGTTGATGACATAACAGAGGGCGTTGTAAGAGTAATGAAAAAAGCTCCCGACAGACAGACAGGGGAGGACGGCTTGCCTGTAGCACCCTACGCAGTGTACAACATCGGCGGCGGCAGACCCGAAAGCCTTCTTGACTTCGTGACTATTTTGCAGGAGGAGCTTGTAAGGGCAGGGGTTCTTCCCGAGGACTATGACTTTGAAGCCCATAAGGAGCTTGTGCCTATGCAGCCCGGCGATGTCCCCGTAACATACGCCGACACAAAGGCGCTGGAGCGTGATTTCGGCTATAAGCCTTCCACAACCCTAAGAGAGGGCTTGAGAAAATTTGCCGAGTGGTATAAAGATTTCTGTTTAAGCGAATAATTATAATTTTGCATTAAATAAAATAGACAGCCTTTCCTTTTTATCGGAAGGGCTGTCTTTGCCTCTTTAAATATTTGTCAAAGGCTTATCCTAAGACCAATTCCTTAATTTGATTATATTTATCTTCAGGTGCTTTTAAAACGGTGAATGCACTGTCGAATGTGTACTGACCTGTCTCCATTAATGCTTTTATGCTTGCTGTTTGTAAGTGTTTCAACTATGCCTTCCGCTTTGCCTTCCGCTTTGCCTTCTGCTTTGCCTTCTGTTCTGCCCTTTGCTATACCTTTGTTCAATGCTTTTCTTTCAATACCATAGCTCAAATTACACATAGTCGTCACCTCATCTTCTATAAATTTTGTTATTGCAATATTAAAGTCGTTTTTAATTACGCCTATTCTTTCACTGTGTGTCAAATCTTCGGCGGTTAGAGTGTCAAGAAGCTTTATTGCTCCTTTATAGTTTTCGTCATTCCTATCGCCTAAGCAGACCATTACCACATCTAAAAGATCATAATCGGAAAAATTATACTTAGCTTTGCCTATAATATTTTGCTCCCTCATTGAGAACCTTGTTATGGTGTTCTGCTTGTCTTTGGGAGCTTCGCTGCAAACCCAAATACTGACAACCTTTTTAATGTTTCCGTATTTAGAATTGGTAAACTCTTTGTTATACTGACTCGAAATGAGCCTTGAACAGTAGTAAACCGCACGTTTCAGCAGAGGATAACCGGGATAATAGTCCTGCTGGGCTTCAAGATTTATTATGAGCTTGACTGTTCCCGACAGAGTGGGAGCATAAACGTAAAACAGAATGTCATATCTGACAATTTCGTCCTCTCTGTCCATACCCTTAATTATTTCGTTCTCACCCTGATGTGCGGCTTCAACTGAAATTTCAGGCTCACCCTCAATATACTTTTCGGCTATATCGTAGGGGTCGCAGTCTTTGAACTCTTCCAAACAATCCTTTAGGATATGAGCCAAGAAAATTTTGATTGCCAAAGTTCTCTTGACTTGCTCGTCATATTTTCTGTTATCATCGTTATAAGCGTTTTTAGCCGCCTCGGTTAATGCTTCCATAAAAATCTCCGCTAATCTCTTTACTTATCTCTTTACACTTATATTTTATTACAATTAAAAAATGTTGTCAATAGAATTACAAGGGTTTATTTATAAAGTATTTTTAATTTGTCACAATGAATTTTCATTATTTTTTAAAATTTACTGTACTAAAGGGAAAATTTGTGTTAAAATAGTAATTAGTTGAAGTTTATCTTTAAGCCAAGGGCGGCTTTAATGTTATTATATAAGTTATATATGCTTTTCGGAGGTTTTTATGAGGATAGTTATTGTGGGCTGCGGAAAGGTGGGCTATACCTTAGCCGAGGTTTTAAATGAAGAAGGGCACAAGCTGACCGTTATCGATAATAAGGAGAAAAACCTTTTAAATCTGACCGATAACTTAGACGTTATGGGGCTTACGGGCAACGGCAGCAGCTACAGAGTGCTTACTGAAGCAGGCATTAAGGATGCCGACCTTTTGATTGCAGTGACGAACAAAGACGAAATTAATCTGCTGAGCTGTCTTGTTGCCAAAAAAGCCGGCAACTGCAGAACCATTGCAAGAGTGAGACATCCTGAATATTATGACGAAATAAGGTTTATAAGCGAGGAACTGGGTCTTTTTATGGCTATAAACCCTGAGCTTGCTGCGGCAACGGATATCTTTAACCTTGTGAGAGCGCCGTCCGCTATGGAAATCGACAGCTTTGCCAAGGGAAAAGCCAATATGGTTAAGCTTACTTTGCCCAACGGTTCTCCCTGGGCAGGAAAAAGGGTTAAGGAGCTTCCCATAAAGGGTCTGCCTTTTTTGGTAAGCATTATTGACAGACAGGGTTCTGTGGTTATTCCCAACGGCGACAGTATGATTAAAGCCGGGGACAACCTCTATGTTGTAACAGCTCCTTCCGATATGGAAAGGCTTTTCACTTCCATAGGCGTCACAACAAAGCTAATCAAAGACGTTATGATAGCCGGAGGGGGCACTATAAGCTATTATCTTGCAAATATGCTTGTTAAAAACAAGATTAAAACCACTATTATTGTGCCCAGCTTTGAAAGATGTCAGGTTTTAAGCGAGCTTTTGCCCAACGCCATAATTATTCACGGTGACCCTACTGATCAAAACATTCTTCTTGAAGAGGGTCTTGCAAATATAGACGCTTTTATATCTTTGACTGACTATGACGAAGAAAATATTATGCTTGCGCTTTTCGCAGGAAAATATTCTAACGCAAAGCTTATAACAAAGGTCGACAAAATGAATTTCGAAAAAATGGTGCATAACTTCCCCATAGGCAGTATTATCACCCCCAAGGCTATTACTGCTGAGCAAATGATAAGGTGTGTCAGAAGTATGCAGTCCGCTATGAACAGCAACGTGGAGTCTGTTTATAAATTAGCCGACGGCAGAGTTGAATCATTGGAGTTTGTTGTAAACGGCAGTTCAAAGGTTACAAACAAGCCAATCAGAGACCTTAAGCTTAAAGACGGAGTATTGATTTCCACAATTATCAGAAACGGCAAAATTGTTATCCCTACGGGAAATGACGAAATTAAAATAAACGACAGAGTTATAGTTGTTACAACGCAGAAAAAAATCACTGATTTACAGTATATTCTTGAAGGGTGAACAATATGAATCATAAATCCATTGTTTTTATACTGGGCTGGATAATTAAAATAGAGGGGCTTTTTATGGCTCTGCCCACACTTGCCGCCTTAATTTACAGAGAAAAGGCAGGGTGGTATTTTTTGGGTGTCGGCGTTTTTGCCTTTGTCTTAGGGTCTGTTTTGACATACTTTAAGCCCTATAACAACAGATTTTACGCAAGAGAGGGCTTCGTAACTGTCTCTTTGGGCTGGATTGTTTTAAGTCTCATAGGGGCTTTGCCCATTTATTTATGCGGAGAGTTTCCCAAATATATTGACGCTGTTTTCGAAATAGTTTCGGGCTTTACAACAACCGGCGCAAGCGTCTGCCCCGACGTTGAGGCTTTGAGCCGCTGCGTTAATTTATGGCGGTGCTTCTCCCACTGGATCGGCGGTATGGGGGTTCTTGTTTTCGTGCTTGCTATTTTGCCCCTTGCAGGGGGAGGACAGAACCTTAAGCTTATGAAGGCTGAAAGCCCCGGACCTTCTGTCAGTAAGCTTGTTCCCAAGCTAAAGGACAGTGCCCTTTACCTTTACGGAATTTATATGGCACTGACCGTTATTATGTTCGGGCTTCTTGTTTTGGCAAAAATGCCTGTTTATGACTCACTTTGTACGGCTATCGGCACAGCCGGCACAGGAGGCTACGGAATTAAAGGTGACTCCATAGGCAGCTACAGCCCCTTAATTCAAAACATATGTACTGTTTTTATGTTTTTGTTCGGAGTAAACTTTAACTTTTATTTCCTTATTTTGATCAAGAGAGTTAAAGACGCTTTTTCAATAGAAGAGGTGCGGTGGTATTTTATCGTCTATGCTGCTGCTTCTGTTTTGGTGGCTCTTTCCGTTACATCTCAGGGCGGCGGCTTCTTTAACAATCTTCACCATGCCTTTTTCCAGTGTGCGTCTGTTATGACAACAACAGGCTTCTCCACTGTGGATTTTGACCTGTGGCCCCAGTTTGCAAAAATGATTATGATTGGGCTTATGTTTGTGGGTGCTTGTGCAGGGTCAACAGGCGGCGGTATGAAGGTTTCACGTTTTATAATTTACTTCAAGACCGCCAAAAAGGAGCTTTCCTACCTTATTCACCCAAGAAGCGTTAAAATAGTCAAAATGGACGGAAAGAAAATTGAACACGAGGTTATACGTTCAGCAAACATTTATCTTATTTGCTACGTAATTATATTTGCAGTGTCTCTTCTTCTTCTGAGCCTTGAAAACTATGACTTTACTACAAATTTTACGGCGGTAGCCGCTACATTTAACAATATAGGTCCCGGTTTAAACCTTGTAGGGCCGACCCAAAACTTTGCTTTTTGGGGATTTTTCTCCAAAATAGTAATTATTTTTGATATGCTTGCGGGAAGGCTTGAAATCTTCCCTATGCTGATACTTTTTTCTCCTGCCACATGGCGTAAGTAATTTTTATCACAAAAGTGCATAAGTATTTTTGCGGATAGTCTTTGGAGAAAGAAATAATAAATATTGTGAGGAATTTTTATGAACGAAGCTAATTTCATATACAGCGAGGCTCCTCAAAGAGAGCCTCAGAGACAGGAGTATTTTATTGAAAAATGCAGTGAAATTTTATCCCTTAAAACAAGCGAAACCGGCAGAGAGCTTAAGGCGTACGTAGGCACTTACGGCTGTCAGATGAACGCAAGAGACTCCGAGAAGCTTAAGGGAATGCTGCTTAAAATGGGCTATGCCGAAGCCGAAAACGAGGACAACGCCGATTTTATAATCTACAATACCTGCTGCGTCAGAGAAAATGCCGAAAACAAGGTATACGGCAATTTGGGGCTTTTAAAGCACCTGAAAAAAGAAAACAAACAGCTTAAAATAGCCCTTTGCGGCTGTATGATGCAGCAGAAGCACGTTGTTGAAACAATAAAGACAAAATATCCATACGTGGATTTGGTTTTCGGCACACACAATCTTTATAAGCTGCCCGAGCTTTTATACAGTTGTCTTAAAGACGAAAAGTCTGTTTTCGAAATTTTCGAAGAGCACGGCGAAATAGTTGAAAATCTGCCCTCTGTAAGGAATTTCAAGTTCAAGGCTTCCGTTAATATTATGTTCGGCTGTGACAATTTCTGCTCCTACTGCATAGTGCCTTATGTCAGAGGAAGAGAAAGAAGCCGTAAGCCCGAAGATATTATAGCCGAGGTTAAGGCTCTTGCGGCAGACGGAGTTAAGGAAGTGACCCTTTTAGGTCAAAACGTAAACTCCTACGGAAAGGGCTTGCCCGAAAAGGTTACATTTGCGGAACTTCTCGGTATGGTAAACGATGTGGAGGGTATTGAAAGAATAAGGTTTATGACAAGCCACCCCAAGGACTTATCCGATGAGCTTATTTTCGCAATGAGAGATTTGGACAAGGTCTGCTGTCATATTCATTTGCCCTTCCAAGCAGGAAACGACAAAATTCTCAAGGATATGAACAGACACTACACCAAAGAGGGGTATATTGCCCTGACCGAAAAGCTTAAAAAATATGTTCCGTACGTGGCTATAACAACAGACATAATGGTGGGCTTTCCCGGTGAATATGACGTTGACGACACAATAGACATAATTAAAAGAGTAAGATTTTCAGGGGCATTCACATTCATATATTCAAAAAGAGAGGGTACACCGGCAGCCAAAAGAGAGGATATGCCCGACCCTAAGCTTGTTAAGGCAAACTTCAACAGGGTTTTGGAAACATTAAACCCCATAATCTACGAAATAAACACTGAAAAAGTAGGAAAAACCTATAAGGTTTTGGCTGAGGGGCTTTCGGGTCACGACAAAAACCTTATGACAGGCAGACTTGAGGACAACACCCTTATTCACTTTAAGGGCAATAAAAACGCAATAGGAAATATAGTAAACGTAAAGGTAACGGAGTGTAAAACATTTTATCTTTACGGCGAACAGGAGGATTTATAAAATGGACGAGGCTTTCAGAAAAGCAAGAGAACTGGGAGAAATTATGCTTGCATCTCCCTTATATGAAAAGCTTGAACAGGCAAGAAACGCCTTTGATGAGGATATGGAAGCAAGAGAGGCTCTTTTTGACTATAACGCAAAGCACAGACGTGTGGAAGCCCTTATGTCAAACGGCGACAAAAATCAAGAGCTTAGGGAAGCAAACGAAGATCTGAGAGAAGCGGCAGACAGGCTTGAAAACGACGAAATAGTAAAGGAGCTTATAACCTGTGAAACAAGATTTAACAACTATATGACACAGGTTATGAACATAATAAAAGCCACTGTTACGGGAGACACCGCCGAGGGCTGCTCAGGCAACTGCTCAGGCTGTTCCGGCTGTCACTAATCGGAGGTAATATAATGGCAGGCTATACTCCTATGATGGAGCAATATTTAAGCATAAAAAGAAAATATAATGACTGTCTTTTGTTTTTCAGACTGGGAGATTTTTACGAGCTGTTTTTTGATGACGCAAAGGTTTGCTCTAAAGAACTGGGGCTTGCCCTGACGGGGAAAAGCTGCGGTGCGCCTGAGCGTGCGCCTATGTGCGGCGTTCCCTTTCACTCGGCGGACGGCTATATTTCAAAGCTTGTTGCCAAGGGCTATAAGGTGGCTATATGCGAGCAGACGGAAAACCCTAAAAATGCGTCCGGCTCACTTGTTAAAAGAGACGTTATAAGAGTTGTTACACAGGGAACAGTTATTGACGACAAGGCTCTTGACGAGGGCAAAAATAACTATATAATGTGCCTTTATTTCGCTTCGGACGGCACAGGCTTAGCAGTCTGCGATGTAACAACAGGCGAATTTTTAACAACGGAGTTTAAGGGAGAAAATGACGGAAAAATTATTGACGAAACAGCCAAGTTTTCTCCCTCTCAGATTATAGTTAATTCCGAAAACGGCTTAACCGAATCCATAAAGGGTATTTTCGGGCTTAAGTGCGAGGTTTTTTATGAATGGGCTTTTGAAAAGGACGGAGCAGAGCTCAAAATTTGCAGCCATTTCAGAATTTTGGGCTTAAGCGGCTTAGGTCTTGAAGGCAAAAAACACTCCGTTTCCGCCTGCGGAGCTCTTTTGCAGTATTTAACCGAAACACAGAAGAATAAATTAAGCAATATAAGAAGCATTAAGAATTATTCAGACAATAATTATATGGTTTTGGATATTTCTTCAAGAAAAAATTTGGAGCTTACATCTTCTCTTCGTGACGGAGGTAAAAAAGGCTCTCTTCTTTGGGCGCTTGACAAAACAAAAACAGCCGTCGGCGCAAGGCTTTTGAGACGCTGGCTTGAACAGCCACTTATAGACGCCGAGGAAATTAAAAAGCGTCAGGACGGGGTTGAAGCCTTCAAAGACAATGTTATTGACAGGGAAGAGCTTAGAGAATATTTAAACACAGTCCACGATATTGAGAGAATTATGGGAAAGGTGGTTTATTTAAGCGCCAACGCCAAGGATTTAAACGCTCTTAAAGAAAGCCTTCAAAACCTTCCCCATATAAAAAGCCTTTTAGGGGGCTTTCCTTCTGATTATATAAACAGTTTGGGCGACGACCTTGACGAGCTGACCGATGTTTATATGCTTTTAAGCAGTGCCATAAGCGAGGACGCACCATTTTCCTTAAGAGAGGGCGGTCTTATAAGAAAGGGCTATGACCCTGAGGTGGATAAGCTCAGAGAAGCCAAGGACAACGGCACAATGTGGGTTAAGCGTCTTGAAGCCGAAGAAAAGGAAAAGACGGATATTAAGAACCTGAGAATTAAATTTAACAAGGTTTTCGGCTATTTTATAGAGGTTACAAATTCATACAAGGATTTAGTCCCGGAAAGGTACATAAGAAAACAGACTTTGGTGGGAGCTGAAAGGTTCATAACCCCGGAGCTTAAGGAGCTTGAAGAAACTATTTTAGGCGCAGAGGAAAAGGTTGTTGACCTTGAATATGATATTTTCTGCTCCGTAAGAGACAAAATAGGTGCTGAAATAGGCAGAATTTCACACACTGCCGAAATTTTGGCTACTATTGACGTTCTCTGTGCCTTAGGCGAAGCTGCCGACAAAAACGATTACTGCCGTCCTGTTGTAAATAACGGCGACGAAATCAAGATTATAGGCGGCAGACACCCTGTTGTGGAGCTGACAGGCAAAGAGCCTTTTATACCCAATGACTGTCTCCTTGACGAAAACGAAAACAGACTTCTTATAGTGACAGGTCCAAATATGGCAGGGAAGTCAACCTATATGCGTCAGACGGCTCTTCTTGTGGTTATGGCTCAAATAGGCAGCTTTGTTCCGGCATCAGCTGCCGAAATAGGTATTTGCGACAGAATATTTACCCGTGTAGGGGCTTCCGACGATTTGGCAACAGGTCAAAGCACATTTATGATAGAAATGAGTGAGGTAGCCAATATTCTGAACAATGCAACGGAAAAATCCCTTCTTATTTTAAACGAAATAGGCAGAGGAACCTCCACCTATGACGGTCTTTCAATAGCGTGGGCGGTTCTTGAATACATTGCCGACAAAAGGGCTTTAGGCTCACGAACTCTTTTTGCCACACACTATCACGAGCTGACGGAGCTTGAGGGCAGAGTTGACGGAGTTAAAAACTACTGCGTAGCCGTCGAAGAAAAAGGCGAGGATGTTATTTTCTTAAGGAAGATAGTCAAAGGCTCAACGGATAAAAGCTACGGTATTCACGTTGCAAGGTTAGCCGGTGTTCCGTCAGTGGTTATAAGGAGAGCAGGGGATATTTTAAAGCAGCTTGTTAAAAATGCAGCAGCTGACTTCGGAGACACAGAGGACTTCGGCGGCTATGACTTCGAGCAGCTTTCGCCTGTGACACTTAAGCTTAATGAAGAAAACTTAGGGGTTATTGACGAAATAGCCGGTCTTGATATGGATAATATGACGCCTTTACAGGCATATATGCTCCTTGCGGAGTATAAAAAGAGAGTGAAGAGTTAATATGAATAAGATACATTTGCTTGACAACAGCTTAATAAATAAAATTGCGGCTGGAGAGGTTATTGAGCGTCCGGCTTCTGTAGTAAAGGAGCTTGTGGAAAACTCCGTTGACGCCGGGGCAACCTCAATTACAGTCACAATGAAGGACGGAGGAACAAGCCTTATTTCCGTCTCCGATAACGGCTGCGGAATAGACAAAGACGACGTTAAACAGGCTTTTTTGCGTCATGCCACAAGTAAGCTTAACGTCTTTGACGACCTTTTGGATATTGCAACCTTAGGTTTTCGAGGTGAAGCTTTGGCAAGTATCGCAAGCGTTTCCCAGCTTGAAATGTCTACCCGAACAGAAGCCTCCGAAATCGGCACTCTTATAAGAATAAACGGCGGTGAAGCTGAGGATATTAAGGAAACAGGCTGTCCCGTCGGCACAACGATTACAGTCAAAAACCTTTTCTACAACACTCCGGCGAGAAAAAAGTTCTTAAAGAGAAATTCCGTTGAGGGAACATATATTGCGGAAGCTGTTTCACGAATTGCTTTAGGTCACTCCGAAATTGCCTTTAAGCTTATAAACAATGGAAATACCGTAATTCAGACAAGCGGCAGAGGCGACCTTAAAACAGCGGCTTTTGCAATAATGGGCAGAGACGCCGTCAAAGCCTTTATTCCCTTAAGCTTTGAAAAAGAGGGCTGGCTGCTTTCCGGCTTTATTGCCGCTCCTCAAATTTCAAGGGGCAACAGAAGCTATGAATATTTTTATTTAAACGGTAGATATGTTAAAAGCGAGCCGCTGACAAAAGGGGCTGAAGAGGGATTTAAGGGCTATATGATGGGCGGAAGATTTCCTATATTTATAATGAATATAAAATCGCCTTCCGGCTGTGTTGACGTAAACGTTCACCCCACAAAGCTTGAAGTCAGGTTTAACAATGACGGCTTTATTTTTGACTTTATATGCGAGGGGGTCAAAAATGCCCTTAAGTCTCAAAACCTTATTCCCGAAGAGGGGCTTCAAAAGCCCAATTTTTCACAGGTTACGGGCATTAAATCACCCAAAGCGGAGGAAATAACCGTTGACCTTGAAGAGATTTTGAGAAATGTTGAAAGTAAGAATACAGAAGAGGCTAAGGCGGAAGAGATGAAGGCGGTCGATCAAAAGCCGGAGGTTAAGTCCCCTGAGCCGACCTTTACGGTTCGTGAGCATAAGGCGGAATATGACGTTACTCCCGCAGAGCCTATGAAAATGATGCTTAATGAAGCAACTCCCGAAAAGGAGTTTAAGCCCTTAAGAGAAATTATAGGGGAAATTAAGGATAAGGAGCTTAAGAATGGGAATATAGAAAAGACGACGGCATATCCCGAAAAAAAGCCCTTTTTCACTAACTATAAAATTATAGGTCAGGTGTTTTACACCTATTGGCTTGTGGAGCAGTCCGACAAGCTTTATATTATAGACCAGCACGCCGCCCACGAAAAGGTTCTTTACGAGAAATTCACAAAAAGCCTTAAAGAGGGCAAGGCGGCTTCTCAGCTTTTGTTAGAACCTGTGACGGTAACACTGACTATGAAAGAGAAGTATATTATAGAAGAAAACAGAGAGCTTTTTGAAAAAACAGGCTTTGTTTTGGAGATGTCGGGGAAAAACACTGTTTCCATTAAAGCCGTTCCTTTTATTTTTGACGGAACTTCAAACCCTGTGTTCTTTTTGGATATTGTGGACAGCTTGGGAGAGGGAAGCCTTAAAGACGCTTTCGAGCTTAAACGTGACAAAATAGCTACAATGAGCTGCAAAGCGGCTGTTAAGGGAAACCACGCCTTAAGCTTTGCGGAAGCCTCGTCTCTTATTAAGGACTTGTTGAAGCTTGAAAACCCCTTTAACTGCCCCCATGGCAGACCCACTGTTATAAAAATATCAAAATATGAAATAGAAAAGATGTTCAAACGGATCATATAATGAGGTGATTTTATTGTTTAATGAGTTGAGTTCATTGTATTTCGGCAGCTTACATCCTTTTATTAAGAGAGCAGTCTGCGGAATTATCGTTATAACGGTTCACGGCTTTTTGACAGCCCTTGTGTCAAGTTGTCTTGGTGATGATGTTCCCAAACGTCAGGGAATGGTTACTCTTAACCCCATAAAGCACTTTGAGCCTTTGGGCTTTATAATTTTTGTCTTGTTCGGCTGCGGCTGGGGTCAGCCTGTCAGAACAAGCTCCTTCGGCTATAAAAACAAGAAAACGGGCTGTGTGCTTACGGCTCTTCTGCCTATAGCGGCTGATATTGCTTTGGGCTATTTGCTTTTTTTTGTTTTCGATCCGGGGAATTTCGTCAGAACAAATGTGTATTTAAGCGGATTTTTGAAAAGCTTAGGCTATCACTTCGCCTGTTACGGCATATATAATATTATACCCGTTTATCCCTTAAACGGTCAAAAGCTTCTTTTGGGGCTTTTGCCTGCTAACAAGATTATGAAATATAACGAAAGCGAAAAAATTTTACAGCTTATTCTTGTATTTTTAATCTTTATGAGTATAATTCCCAGGGTTGTGTCGAAGATTTTCTATCTGCCCGTATTAGCTTTTGTGGTTACGGGGTGATTTTATGAACAGTATAACCTTTAAGCTTGAAAATCTTAACTTCGAAGGACCTCTTGACCTTCTGCTTAAGCTAATCGAAAAGCATAAAATCGACATCTACAATATTCCCGTAGCGGAGCTTACCGACAGCTATTTACAATATTTGGGGCTTCTGAAAGAGGTCAACGCCGATAACCTCAGCGAATTTATACTTATGGCGGCGACCCTTCTTGAAATAAAGTCCAGAATGCTGCTGCCTGTTCCCGAAGATGACGAAGAGGGAGAGGGCGACCCAAGAGAGGAGCTTGTGAGACGGCTTCTTGAATATAAGCAGTTTAAAGAAGCGGCTGAGGAGCTTGACGTAAGGCAGAAGGAAGGGCTTTTCCCTGTTTTTAAAGCGCCTGATGACGAAATAAAGAAGGAGGCCCTTAAGGGAGCGGAAGAGGAAAAGGATATTTCCGACATATTAAATGGAGTAACCGCCGATATGCTTTACAAAGCCTTTTTAGACGTAATGAAGCGAAAAGAGGTCAGGGTTGACAAAATAAGAAGCTCCTTCGACTCTGTGGTTAAAGACCCCTTTACAATAGAAGAAAAAACGGAGCATATTAAAAACGTTTTGAGTGTGAAAAATGAAATAGAGTTTACGGAGCTTTTCGGCAAAAGGGCGGGAAAATCCGAAACGGTTGTTACATTTATGGCTCTTTTGGAGCTTATTAAGGGAAAATATCTTGAAGCTTTTCAGGACACAATTTTCGGAAGGATTATCATAAGACGAAAGGAGACGGCGGCAGATGAAGCTCAGTGAAAAGGAAGCGGCAGTTGAAGCAATATTGTTTGCCGCAGGCGAGCCTGTTGAAATAGAGTCCATTGCGGCGGTTATAGACGAGGACAAGGCAACAGCCGAAAGTCTCTGCGAAAGCCTTGCCATAAAATATAACTGCGAAAAAAGAGGCATTAACATAATTAAGCTTGAAAACAGCTATCAAATGTGCACAAACAGGCGTTTTTTCGACACTGTCAGCAAGCTTTTCAGACAGCCCAAAAGAAAGAGCCTGTCACAGGCGGTTCTTGAGGTTTTGGCAATTATTGCCTACAAACAGCCCATAACCAAAACGGAAATTGAAGAAATAAGGGGTATAAACAGCGACCACGCCGTAAACCGCCTTGTTGAATATGACCTTGTGGAAGAAAAAGGGCGGAAGAGCACTCCAGGCAGACCTATTTTGTTCGGAACAACCGATGAATTTCTGCGTGTGTTCGGCTTTGAGTCCTCGGAAAAGCTTCCGGAGCTTAAAGCACCGGGGGTTGACGAAATAACCGAAGCGGAAAGGGAAATCGATAGTAAAATTACGGTATAAAAATTTATTTTCGGCAGATAATAAACGGTAATAAATAACATAAGGTGAATTAATTTTATGAAAATTGTAAAGTTTTTTCTTATTGCCGTTTTTATTTTAAATATGTGTGCAAGCGTCTTTGCAGAAGAGCCTGAAATTAAGAGCCGTTCGGCGGTTTTGATTGATGCAGACAGCGGAAGGGTGCTTTGGGGGTTAGACCCCGAAAATCCTATGCCTATGGCAAGTACGACCAAAATTATGACCTGTATTTACACCATAGAAAACTGTGATTTGGAGGATGAGGTTGTTGTGAGCAAAAACGCCGCTTCCGCTCCGAAGGTTAAGCTGTTTTTGTCAGAGGGCGAAAGGGTTAGGCTGAAGGACTTGCTTTATGCCTTAATGCTCCGCTCATCAAATGATGCGGCGGTAGCCATAGCTGAACACGTCAGCGGCACATCAGAGGAGTTTTGTAAAGCCTTAACAAAAAAAGCCGCTTTGATAGGAGCAAAGGACACTGTTTTCGAAACGCCAAACGGCTTAGACAGCGGAAACCACCATTCCACAGCCTTGGATATGGCTCTTATTACGCGCTATGCCCTTAAAAACGAGACATTCAGAGAGATTATAAAAACTCCCGCTTACAGCTTTTCTTCCGACAAAAGAAGCTACAGCCTTACAAATGCCGACAGGCTCTTGACGGAATATTCAGGGGCAATAGGCGTTAAAACAGGCTATACGGGGAAAGCCGGTCACTGCTTTGTAGGGGCTGCGGAAAGAGACGGAATGACCCTAATTTCCGTTGTTTTGGCAAGCGGCTGGGGCGCACAGGGCAAGGCGGCAAAGTGGAGCGACACAAAGGCAATTTTGAATTACGGCTTTGACAATTTTCATATAGAAGAGGTTGTGAAAAAAGGAGATCCGGCAGGGGAGTTTGAAATTTTTAAGGGCGAGAAGCCCAAAGGTGAGGCTGTTTTCGGCGAGAGTTTAAGCCTTCCTCTTAAAGAGGGGGAAGAGACTGAACTTAAGATAAGTTTTGACACCTTAAATGCACCTGCGGCAGTGGGCGACGAGGTGGGCATGTGCGAGGTATCTTTAGACGGAAAGGTTATAAAAAGAATTAAGCTTTTGAGCGCCGAAGATATAGAAGAACACAGCTTCGAAAGATTTTTTAACGATATATTTAACAGCTGGCTCAATATGTGTCAGTAATATGATACCGGGGGATATTATGGAGAGACTTCAAAAATTTATGGCTGAATGCGGAGTTTGTTCACGCAGAAA
Source organism: Clostridiales bacterium (assembly GCA_021204175.1). Classification (GTDB taxonomy): domain Bacteria; phylum Bacillota; class Clostridia; order Lachnospirales; family CAG-274; genus JAJQCI01. Next base: position 27,501 of record JAJPZT010000032.1, read on the forward strand.
AGCCGAGGAATATATTAAGGAAGGAAAGGTTACGGTCAACGGCGTTGTTGTTACCGAAATGGGTACTAAGGTCGGTGAGGGCGACGTTGTAAGATTTTCAGGCAGGGTTATAAATAAGGAAGAAAAAAAGGTTTATATACTTATGAATAAGCCAGAGGGCTGCGTTACTGCAGTGACCGACGACAGAGGGCGAAAAACAGTCGTTGACCTTGTTAAAGGCGTAAACGAAAGAATTTACCCTGTAGGCAGACTTGACTATAACACGTCGGGACTTTTGATTTTGACGAATGACGGCGATGTGGCAAACAAGCTTACCCACCCGAAAAACAAAATAGACAAGGTTTACGAGGCGAGAATTAAAAGAATACCGGAACCGGCTGAAATTTTCTTTTTCGAAAGCGACATTTTTTTAGACGGAAGAAAAACCGCTCCGGCTAAGCTTGAAATTATAACCGAAGAGCCTCCTGTTGTAAACGTAACCATTCACGAGGGCAGAAACAGACAGGTTCGCCGAATGCTTGAAGAAATAGACAACAAGGTTATAAGCCTTAAAAGGGTTAAAATAGGCAGCCTTTCTTTGGGCAGCTTAAAAAAAGGAAAATACAGGGAAATGATGGAGGAAGAGGTTAATTACTTGAAAAACTTGTAAAATATTTATTGGATTTTTAACTATTTATTTCTCGGTATAGAGGGATTATACAAAGGGCAAAGTATAAATATATCTGCGGCGATTGCTTGATATTTTTTTGATGTTCAAGCGAAATATCGGCGTTTCCTAAAAAATTTGGGGAGGTAGGTTTATGTGCTTTGCCGATTTTTTTTTATTAAAAAAGGGCTTTAAAAAGAGATTATTTCTGTTTTTATTTATTATTGTTTCTGTTTTGGGTGCAGTTTATACCGAAAGTTATTTTTCGGTAAGCGCCGCTTATGCCGACAGACGTGAGCTTTTGGTCAGCGGCGAGGTTGTGGGGGTAAAAATAGATATGGACGGCGTTATGGTTTTGGGGGTAGGGTCTGTTGCCTGTTCGGGCGGCAGCAAGGAGCCTTCAGCCGGTGTTTTCAAAGCCGGAGACTATCTGCTTTATGCTGATGAGGAAAAAATCGAAAACAAAGAAGGGCTTATGAAAGCGGTCGAGGAAAGTTCCGGAGAGGAAATTGCCTTCGGTGTTTTAAGAGGGGGAAAGGAGCTAAATATTAATGTAACCCCCTGTCTTTCAGCGGAAGGGGAATATAAGCTCGGAATTTGGGTCAGAGACTCAACACAGGGCTTGGGCACTCTGACCTTTTACGACCCGGAAAGCCAAAGAATAGGTGCTTTGGGTCACGGCATAACCGACGTTGACACGGGAAAGCTTGCAAGCGTCAGCGGCGGTGAAATCTGTCGGGCAAACATTGGGGCTATTGTGAAGGGCAAAAAGGGGACAGCAGGGGAAATGCTGGGGGATATTGATTTTAACGATAAATTAGGTACTGTTGAAGAAAACGTCAAAGCCGGTGTTTTCGGCTCTGCTTCACAGGAAAAAATTTCGGGAAAAATGTATCCTGTGGGCAGAAAAAACGAAATCCGTATAGGCGAAGCTGAAATTTTGTCAGACGTTAGCGGTGAGGTCAGAGAATATTCGGCAGTTATTGAAGGCTTTAACCCCTTTTCAGGCGACAGCTCAAAATGTATGGTTATAAAAATAACCGATGAGGAACTGATAAGTAAGACAGGCGGAATAATTCAGGGCATGAGCGGCTCACCCATAATTCAGGACGGCAAAATAATCGGGGCTGTTACCCATGTTTTTCTCAATAATCCCCAAAAAGGCTACGGAATTTTTATTGAAAATATGATGTAAAAATGAGTTTTAGACGATTTCTTAAGAAAATCTGAAAATAATATCAAACCAAAGATTTATTTTGTTAAAATTTGATTAAAGCACTTGAAAATAACGGTTATTTGATGCATAATTATCATAGCTGAAAATTTTTACGGAAAAGTCTGTTTAAAAGTGTTAAAGGTTGAAGAATATTCGCTTTTTAAGCCTTTTCCTCTGTATTAAAAGGAGTTTTAGACTATGAAGATTTTTATTTTGGATTCTAACAAAAAAACTCTCTCTGAGCTTGAAAAATTTTTTTCATCAAAAAACCGTTTTGAAGTTGTAGGCTGTGCGGATAACGGAATTGACGGCTTAAAGGGAATTAACGAAACAAAACCCGATGTTGTAGTTATGGATCTTATCTTAAATAATTTAGACGGCTTCGGTGTTTTGAAAGAGCTTGACACAAGCTCGGTTAAGGTTGTTGTTACTACAGCTATGTGTTCTGACGAAATCGTTTCAAGCTGCTTTGCTATGGGCGTAAAATATGTTCTTATTAAGCCCTATGACTTTGAAATTTTGGCAGACAGAATAAGCGGAATTGTAAGTGCCGAAAACAAAGAGGTTAAGGAAATCAGAGGATTCGCTCCCTCAAGCATTTCCTCAGTTTCTGTTTCCGCTGCGCCTGCCGAGGTGGGAACAAAGTCAGTCACCACTCTCCTGCGCGACATAGGCATCACCCCCAACCTTAAGGGCTTCAGATATCTGCGTCTTGCTATTTCAATGGTTGTTGAAAACGAGGCTGTTATCGAAACCGTAACAAAGGTTATTTATCCCGGTATTGCCAAAGAGTTTAAGACAACTCCCGTAAGAGCCGAAAGAGCTATAAGACACGCTATCGAAACCGCATGGGAAAGAGACGGCGGCGAAACTATGAAGAAGGTTTTCAATCTGCCCAACAATATTAAAAGACCCACAAACAGCGAATTTATAGGTCTTGCGGCAGAATATCTTAAAGCTTAAGGCTATGAACAAGGTAAACTATCAAAAAAAGCTTGATTTAATAATTGAAGAGAACTTAAAAAAGGGGCGGCTTCCGTCCCTTTTTCTCCATGCCTGCTGTGCGCCCTGCAGCACATATTGCCTTGAATATTTATCTCGCTTTTTTGATATAACGGTGTTTTATTATAACCCCAATATTTCTCCCCAAGAGGAATATGAAAAAAGAGTGGGGGAGATTAAGCGGTTCATTACCGAGTTCCCTGCGGAAAATAAAGTTAAGCTTATGTTGGGAGACTATGATCCGAAAGTCTTTTTTGAAGCCGCAAAGGGCTTTGAAGCTGTCCCGGAAGGGGGAGAAAGGTGCTTTCGGTGTTTCAGGCTCAGACTTATGAAAAGTGCCGAAAAGGCGGCAAAGCTGGGATATGAATATTTAACCACAACCCTCACCATAAGTCCCCTTAAAAATGCGGAAAAGCTTAACGAAATAGGGGAAGAGTGTGCCGAAAAATACAGCATAAAGTGGCTTCCGAGCGATTTTAAAAAGAAAAACGGCTATAAAAGGTCAATTGAGCTTTCGAGAGAATATAACCTTTACAGACAGAATTTCTGCGGTTGTGTATATTCAAAAAGAGAAAGCGAACAGGAATAAAAAAGAGGGAGTATTTCAGAATAATGAATACTCCCTTTGCTTTTATGTTTAGATAAGACGAATTTTCGGATAAAGTGCGTCGATTTCTTCTTTTGAAGCGAGCCACTGTGAATAAGCTGTTGCAGAGCCTGCCGCCATTGAATATTTGAAGCATTCTATTGTGGGTCTGCCTTCTTCCATAGCGGCTATATAAGCCCCTAACATAGCGTCTCCTGCGCCTACTGTGTTTTTAACATGACCTGTAGGAGGCATACTCTGGAAAACGTGTTCGTGTTCGTCAAGAAGAATTGCGCCGTCCTTGCCTAAAGACACAATAACCCTCTGCGCCCCTCTTGCCTGAAGAAGCCTTGCGTGATAAGTAATTTCACTTGTGGAATTAAGCTCCTTTGAGAAAATCTGGCAAAGCTCTCTGCGGTTGGGCTTTATGAGATAAGGACGGTATCTCAAACTGTCTACGAGAGAAGTGCCGTTTGTGTCTATAATAACCGTTATGCTTTTGCCCCTGATTGCTTTAAGAAGCTTGCTGTGACAGGTTTCGGGCCAGCCGGGGAAAATTGAGCCTGCAAGAACGAGAGTGTCTCCCGATTTAAGGTTATCACAAAGCTTGGTTACTATTTTATCATAAACTTCAAAGGGAATATGTGAAGGACCCTTTGAGTTGATTTCCGTTTCAACATCTGTCTGAAACTTTACATTAATACGGGTGTTGCCGCCTTCTGTCATAATAAAGTCTACATTAGAGACCATACCGCTTAAAAGCTTAACAAATTCCGCTCCGGTAAAGCCTGCCGCTATACCCATTGCTATGCTTTTGTGACCGAGACGTTCAAGCATAATGGAAATATTTACGCCCTTGCCGCCGGGACGGATTTCTTCTCTGTTGCTGGTGTTGATTGCTTCAACGGCAAACTTCGGCAGCGTCAGTGAATAGTCGAGCGACGGATTAAGAGTTAAAGTATAAATCATAACAAAACCTCCCTTTTTATAAGCCGCCTTGCCCTGTTTGGGCTGAACAAGCTTTTTTAAGGAACCTCTTATTAATTTACTTAGGTTTCTTTTAAATTATAATAACACATTTTTTTTGTTTTGCAATATAAATCGAAGAGTTTATTTGACAATTTTGATAAAGGGTTATATAATATATGTGTTATGAGACGTACATAATATTTAATGCACAAAATCATATAAGGAGCAAAAAAGTATGAACAAAATCAAAGTAATGACTATTTTCGGAACAAGACCCGAAGCTACAAAAATGGCACCGCTTATTAAAGCCCTTGAAAAATGCGAATATACCGAACCCGTTGTCTGCGTAACCGCTCAGCACAGAGAAATGCTTGATCAGGTTTTGGATATTTTTAAAATAAAACCTCAGTATGACCTTAACATTATGCAGGAGAGACAGACCCTTACGGACATAACCGTAAAGGCTCTTGTGGGGCTTGAGGGAGTTATGAAGGAGGCTAAGCCGGATCTCGTCTTGGTTCACGGCGACACAACCACCACCTTTGCCGGAGCTTTGGCTGCCTTTTACGGCGGAATAAAGCTTGGTCACGTTGAAGCGGGCTTAAGAACCTATGACAAAACACAGCCCTATCCCGAGGAAATGAACAGAGTTTTGACAGGGGACTTGGCAGATCTTCACTTTGCCCCGACTGCTCTTTCAAAGGAACACCTTCTTCTTGAGCATATTAAACCCGAGGGCATTTTCATTACGGGAAACACCGCAATTGACTGCCTTAAAACAACTATTGAACCCGATTATAAGTTTACCAGAGACTGTCTTAACGATATTGATTTTGACAAATACAGAGTTATAACAATGACAGCCCACAGAAGAGAAAACTTAGGCGAGCCTCTTGAAAATATTTGCAGGGCTACCTTAAGGCTTGTGGAAGAAAACCCCGATGTTTTCGTGGTTTACGCCGTTCACTTTAACCCGGCTGTAAGAGAAACCGCCTATAAAATTTTGAGCGGTAACCCCCGTATTCTTTTGACCGACCCTGTGGATATGAAGGATATGCATAACCTTATGAACAGATCCTTCTTTATAATGTCCGATTCCGGCGGACTTCAGGAGGAAGCTCCCTCTATGCACAAGCCCGTTTTGGTTTTGAGAAACGTAACCGAAAGACCCGAAGGGCTTGAAGCCGGAACTCTAAGACTGGGCGGCAACAATGAGGACGAAATCTTCAATCAGGCTCAGCTTATTTTGAATGACAAAGAGGTTTATGCTTCCATGGCTAACAGCAAGAACCCCTTCGGCGACGGCTATGCGGCTGAAAGAATTGTTCAGGCAATTCTCTATCATTTCGGCTTCAGAAAGGACCGCCCTGCGGATTACTGATAAAAGTTAAAAATATAATTTATGAAAACGGAGCAGAAACAGGAAAAGCTTCTTTTAGTTCAAGTCCGCGGTCATATGAAATACCGGTAGAAAACGGAGTTTTGTGGGCAGCTAATGATATTGCGTATATAGATTCCGAATGGGGGTTGGTGGACTCGGTTGATGTTTCCATTAAATTTAACGATAGTTATACTATAGGGGAGAAGTAAACAGGCTATGAAAAAAATCCATATTTTTATTTTGGTTATTATTTTTCTTATGTTAATAAGTGTTTTATGTAAATGCGGAAAAACCAAAAATTTATACAATAGCTATGTGGGGAAGGATACTATCGAAGTTTATGGTGACGGAACATACCAAACAGCACACCAAGTAAAAGACGGAAATGACGTCAGTATATTATACAACTGTAAATATAATTCTTGCCTTGCTGATGATATTTTAAACATTAAAGAAACCGAAAACTTTTTATACATTTACGGAATTCTTATAAATCATAAGGTATATACAATTATAAATTTAACTGACAATTCCACAAAATATTTTGCTGACATAGAAGATGGGGAAGTGTTGGGTCTGTCTGCTCCCGAAATGATTAATAGTGATGATTTTATACTGCTGTCCGGCTATGATAATTTTACAAAGGATGAGCAGCAGATATTTGAAAATCTAAGCACTGATCAATAAAGCTGTGTACTTTATGTCATATACAGATTGTATAATAACAAAGTACGCATTTATTATATCTAATGCAGTCATTAGCCTCATCAAGAACCCAAAAGATGTTGAAAGTAAAGGTAAAATAAAATATTAAAATTTTACTTAAAACACTTGTAATCTCAAAAAAGATAGTGTATAATAAAAATATAAAAAGAAAAGGTGAGTATTGCAGTACTCACCTGATCCCGTCTTTCGACTGAGCAATCGCTGTAAGTCGGTTAGGCAGAATATTAACCGTTAGGTAATAGACCACCATTGCTTACGACATAGGGTGGTCTTTTTCTTTACGCATTATCTTTAATAACAATGCTATGTACTTTATGTCATATACAGATTGTATAATAACAAAGTAAGCATAGATTATGTCTAATGCATTCATATGGCGTCACCTCCTTATAATAAAAGTCCAACAGATACTTAACAAAAGTACTACAGGTACTCAATTATAACAGAAGTTCAGCCTAACCAACCCGTTAGTGATTGCCTGACGTTATTATAACAAAAAAATTGTCATTAGTAAAGATAAAACATTAAAATTTTCACTTCAGCCGTCAAAAAAAATGTGCATAGTCACTGACTTGTGCTTGTTTTTTTATTTATTGTTTGTTATAATTAAAACAGTATTATCATAACTCAGATTGGAGAAGATTTTATGTCGGGTTTGTTTATAAGCTTTGAGGGAAACGACGGCGCAGGCAAAACTACTCAGTCTAAGCTGCTTAAAGAATATCTTGAGGGCTGCGGCTACAGCGTCAGACTTTTCAGAGAACCGGGCGGAACGGAAATTTCCGAAAAAATAAGAGAAATTATTCTTGATAATGAAAACTATAAAATGAAGCATATGACTGAAGCCCTGTTATACGCCGCAGCAAGGTGTCAGCTTGTTTATGAGGGTATTTTGCCGGCGCTTAAGGGCGGTCAGATCGTAATCTGCGACAGGTTTTTAGACTCGTCTTTGGTTTATCAGGGTGTAGGCAGAGGTCTTGGCATAGATGTAGTCAAGGACATAAACAGCTATGCCACAGGGGGTCTTATGCCTGATTTGACCTTTTTTCTCCATTTGGATTTTTCCGAAGCACTTCAGAGAAAAAATTATCAGCACGAGCTTGACAGAATGGAAAATCAAAAGGCTTATTTTCATAACAGGGTTTACAAGGGCTTTATGGAGCTTGCAGAAAGTGAGAAAGACAGAATTGTGACCATAGAAGCCGATAAAAAGCCCGAAATCATAGCCGAGGAAATTATAGATTATTTCAACTACTTTGTTGGGAGCAGAGGATTATGATTAAAAGCTTTGACGATTTTTTGGGCAATGCCTCTGCTGTGAAGGGACTTAAGTCAATGATAGCTTCCGGCAGGGTCAGCCACGCCTATATTTTTGACGGGGCTTACGGTATGGGAAAAAAGACCCTTGCCTATGCCTTTGCGAAGGCTCTTCAGTGTGAAAAGAGCGTTGAAAACGGCTGCGGAAGGTGCTATTCCTGTAAGGCTTTAGACAGCAGTGAACACCCGGACGTATTTTTCGTTGACACAGACAAAACCACCATAGGTGTTGACGTAATCAGAGACGAAATTATAGAAAGAGCAAAGACAAAGCCTTATTCTTCAAAATATAAGATTTTCATACTTAACGGAGCCGAAAGACTGACGGAACAGGCTCAAAATGCACTTCTTAAAACAATCGAAGAGCCCCCTGCCTACGGTATTTTTATACTTCTCGTCTCAAATTATAATAAGCTTTTGGTGACCGTTCTTTCAAGGTGTGTTCTTATACGCCTTAATGCTTTAGGCAGAGAAATTTTGGAACGGGAGCTTTTAAAGACGAACGCCTGCGACAGACAAATGTGCAGTCTTGTTGCGGAGTGCGCCGGGGGCAGCTTAGGTGAAGCCCTGAGACTTTGTAAGGACGAAGGCTTTTTTACTCTAAGAGAGATGGCTGCGAAATTTTTTGACAGGGTTGAAGCTGCTGATCTTATGGGGCTTTATGAATTAATCGACGAAGCAATTGAACTTGACAAAAGCCACGATAAGGGACTGGACAGCTACTTAAGCCTGATTTATCTTTTTTACAGAGATTTGCTTGTGTTTAAAACCTGCGGTGAAGAAGACGTAATTCAAAAGGACTATTTGGGCTTGATAGAGGATATTTGCGGAAGGCTAACCCTTAAAAAGCTTATAAAGGGTTCTGAAGCAGTATCTGAGGCAAGACGTGAAATAGGTATGAATGTGAATAAACAGCTCTGTCTTGAGCAGATGCTTTTCAAAATAAAGGAGAAATGATGAATGGTAACAATTATAGGGGTAAGATTTAAAAAAGCGGGAAAAATATATTATTTTGACCCTGCCGGTGAGCAGTTTTGCTGCGGTCAGGGCGTTATTGTGGAGACAATCAGGGGAATTGAATACGGCACAGTTGTTATTGCCAACAGAATAATCGACGAAAATACCTTCAATAAGCCTGTCAAGAAGATTATTCGAGGGGCAACGGAACGTGACGATGAAATTAACGCCTACAATAAAGAGAGAGAAAAGGAAGCTTTCAACATCTGTATTGACGCAATTAAACGCCACGGCTTGGATATGAAGCTGATTAAGGTGGAATTTACATTTGATGTCAGTAAGATTATTTTCTACTTCACCGCCGACGGAAGAATTGACTTCAGAGAGCTGGTTAAAGACTTGGCTTCGGTCTTCCACACTAGAATCGAGCTTCGTCAAATCGGCGTAAGAGATGAGGCTAAAATGGTTTCCGGCATAGGCAGCTGCGGAAGAAGTCTTTGCTGCGCCACATTTTTAGGCGATTTTCAGCCTGTTTCAATAAAAATGGCTAAGGATCAAAACCTTTCCTTAAACCCCTCCAAAATTTCCGGAAACTGCGGCAGTCTTATGTGCTGTCTTAAATATGAAGAGGACGTTTACAAGGAGCTTAACAAGAATATGCCCAAAGAAGGCGACTTAATCGAAACTGATATGGGCGAAGGCGAGGTTCTTGCGGTGAATGTTCTCAGGGGAATAATTAAAGCAGCCATAAGAGAAGAAGAAAACGACAACGTAAATATAGCCTATTTCAGTGCAGACGAGGTTAAAATTATTCACAAGAGACGGGGCAGAGCCGATGGCTGAGCGAATTGACGATTTGCAGAGAAAGGGCTTTAAAATTATTCAGGACGATGAAATGTTCTGCTTCGGAACAGACGCTGTTCTGCTGTGTCACTTAGCAAGGCTTAAGCCCGGGGACAGGGTGGTTGACTTAGGCTGCGGAAACGGTGTAATAGGTCTGCTTCTCTGCTCACTTTATGACAATATAAACGTTACAGGGCTTGAAATTCAGCCAAAGGCTGCGGAGCTTGCCAAACGAAACATTAGCCTTAACGGCATTGAGGACAGAATGACAGCGGTTTTAGGCGACATTAGCCGTATTTCCGATTATTTTTCCATCGGTGAAGCGGACGTTGTTATCACAAACCCCCCATATATGAAGGCTCAGGGCAGCCTTAAAAACGAAAGCCAAGAAAAACGCTTAGCCCGACACGAAATACTTTGCTCCCTCAATGACGTAGTTAAGGCGGCGGCGTATCTTCTTAAGTTCGGCGGCAGATTTTTTATGGTTCATAAGCCGGAAAGGCTTTGTGAAATTTTCGAGGTTATGAAAAGCTGCGGAATTGAGCCTAAAAGGCTGAGACTTGTTCAGGCAAATTCAAAAAAAGAACCCTCCATGGCTCTTATTGAAGGAGCAAAAGGGGGCAAACCCGGGCTTAGGGTTATGCCGGCTCTTGTTATAAACAGCGATGACGGAAGGCTAAATAGCGAATACGAAAGAATTTACAACAGTGACGAAACTGTTTTGATATAAGGAATTGATGAAATTATGTGCGGAAAGCTATTTGTTTGCGGAACTCCTATAGGAAATTTAGAGGACATGACCCTTCGGTGCTTAAGGGTCTTAAAGGAATGCGACCTTATTGCTGCTGAGGACACTCGAAACACCCTTAAGCTTTTAAACTATTTTGAAATAAAAACCCCTATGACCTCTTATCACAAATTCAACGAGGAGGAAAAGGGGGAAAAGCTTGTTGAAAGAATTTTAAACGGCGATAATATTGCACTTGTCAGCGACGCCGGAATGCCGGGCATTTCCGACCCGGGAGCAGTTGTCATAAATATGTGCCGAAAAGCCGGGGTCGAGGTCTGTGTTGTTCCCGGACCTACTGCGGTAATTTCCGCCCTTGTGCTTTCCGGTATGGAGGGCAGAAGCTTCGCCTTTGAGGGCTTTCTTCCCGCAAATAAGCATATGAAAAAGGCGGTTTTGGAGCGGCTTAAAACCGAAAAGCGAACCACCGTTTTTTATGAAGCCCCTCACCACCTGAGAGAAACCCTTGCCGAAATCTATAAAATCTGCGGAGACAGAGAAGCGGCGGCAGTCCGTGAAATAACCAAAAAGCACGAGGAAACCCTGAGAATGGGGCTTAAGGAGCTTATTGACTATTTTGAAGAAAATGAACCACGGGGCGAGTTCGTCCTTATTATAGGGGGCGCAAAGGAAGAAGAGGTTAAAACCGACCTTTCAGCCGCCGAAAGAGTGGTTCAGCTTATGAATGAAGGCATTGATAAAAAAGAAGCTATGAAAATCTGCGCTAAGGAAAGAGGAGTTTCTAAAAAGGTAATATATGCTGAATTGCTGAAGGACGACAGCCTTTAAACATTGTCGAATAAAAAAATTACAGCGATTAACCGATACTGAATTGTGTCGGTTATTTTTTTGTCCAAAATTAATTTTAGCGAAGGGGGAACACTTTAATGACTTACGGATATGCAAGGGTCAGCAGCAAAGACCAAAACGAGGACAGGCAGCTTATAGCCTTTGAAGAAAGCGGCTATAAATTCGACAGAATTTTTATTGAGAAGCAAAGCGGAAAGGACTTCAACAGAGCCGAATACCGCAGAATGATTAAGGCTGTCAGAAAAGGTGACATCATTGTTGTAAAGAGTATTGACCGAAGGAATCGGAATGATGTCCGAACGAGTACTGCGAATTTTTTCAAAGAAAAAAATCGTAGCAAGGCTCGGCTTTTCCCGAAGGGAAAAGTTCTGAAGGGGAAGAAACTATAATGAGATAATTGAGCAGTGGCGAAAGATAACCAAGGTCAAAAACGCCGACATAATCGTCCTTGATATGCCGATTTTAGATACAACCAAAAACAAGGATCTGTTGGGAACTCTTATAAGCGACCTTGTTTTGCAGCTTCTTTCCTACGTAGCCGAAAACGAAAGGGTGAATTGGAACCCGAAAGAAATCGGGGCGTGCGATAGCACGACTTTTGCCCGTAAGGCAAAAGTTCTGAAAAAAACAGCGTCAAACCGAGGGCATAGCCGCCGCCAAAGCCAAAGGGGTAAAATTCGGCAGACACAAAAAATATGACTATCGTGACTATATAGAAATTTATGATAAATTCAGACGGCAGGAATTAACCCAAAAACAGGCTATGGAAACTATTGGCTGCTGCAAAACCACATATTACCGCCTTATGAAGAATATAAGAGCAGCAAAAACCTTTGAAGAGGTTTAATAATGAAGCTTCAATATGCAATATGGAAATATTACCCAATAAGTTACATCAAGGTATACTTTAGTAATCATAGTCACAATAAACAAATACACATTTTAATTATACAATGTTCTTTGTGTAAAAGTCAACATAAAAATCAAAAAAATGTCTGTAAAAAAGGGAGTTCACTAAAGTATACTTTAGTAGGAATTTTAATGCTGCGGAGGTATTACAGAATTAAATGCTATCTTTAATTAAACCGTTTTCGAAAAAAATTATAAAAAACAATCAAATGTCGGCAGCTTCCGGTGACAGCCGAAAAACAGGAGATATTGCATGGGCTTTCAGTGTTTTCGTTTTGGTTTTCGGAACTCTTTTTACGATTTTTGTGCTAATATTTCAGCATACATATTATTCAAAGCCCGTTAAAGCCGATCTTTCTCAGGTTCAAATTGCCGATGAAGAGGCTTACAGATTTAACATTGACAGTATTACTGACTCAAGAACTTTGGGTAATTATGTCTTTATTAAAGGCTGGGCTCTTCATAAAGGACAGGACTTAAACCATTTTAATACAGAGTTGGTATTGTATAAGGACAGCTTGGAGAATTGCCTTGTTTTTAAGCTTGCTATGCAGACCCGAACAGACGTTACGGAATATTTTGACGACGGTTATGACTATGACCTGTCCGGTTTTTCCGCTAATGTTAAAAGCAGCTATATAGGCGGTAATGAATATAAAATTGCCCTGCTTTATAATGATACGGAAACAGACGACGGCGCCGCAATAATTTTAACAGGCGAAACCTTTATAAGTGAGGAGGAAGATTAATGCGCAGAGAAAAAAGACAGAGGGCGGCGCATAAAATTCATATTCCCCAATGGGCAGTTTGGTATGTGCTGTTTATGATCGTTATTATTTTTTGGCATCTGTTAATGCATGAATACATAGGCGATGCGGTAACAAATTTTTCAAAAGGACTTGATTCCGACACATTAATCAATATATTGAAAAGAAGATATAATAACTGGTCGTCAAGGGTAATTATAGAAGGGCTTTTATATTTAATTGCCCGTTATGTTAATCTTTGGAAGCTGTGCAATATAGCGGTTTATGCACTTTTTGCCTACAGTCTGCTTTATTTAACCGATTTTAAACATCCTAAGCTGACTTTGGGCTTGTGGCTCACCTATCCCGTAATAGAAATGGCTTCCGCCGGCTGGATAGCTACCTATATGAATTATTTTTGGCCCCTTGCTATGTGTACATATGCAATGATTTCACTGCACAAGCTTTATAACGGCAAAAAAATTCATCTCATTGAATGGCTGACATTTTCCCTTGCTGCTCTGTTTGCGGCGAATGTGGAACAGGTCTGCGTGCTTTATGCCTGTGTTTTAACAGGCTTCGGAATAGATTATTTTTTAATTCAAAAATCCAAAAAGGGTTTTGTGTTTTATATACTTCAGTGGATTATTACCCTGGGAAATATAGCCTTTATTTGCTTAAGCCGGGGTAATTCCGTAAGAACATGGAAGGAAATAGGTATGCGTATGCAGGATTTCGGTACTATGAGTATAATTGACAAGGGAGTTTTGGGGGCTGTCGTTACAATGGGAAAGCTCGTAACGGCTAATCTTAATTTTCTCATTTTTGTGACGGTGATATTTGCCATAAGTATACTTAACAGGTATTATTCAGAAAAGAAAACAACGGGGCTGAAAAAGCTTATCACTCGAATTTGCTTTGCTTTGCCCTTTGCAGCTGCCGTTGGTCTGACTGTTTTTAAAACCGCTTCGGAAACATTTTTCCCCCAAATTGTCGGCGTGCTTTTAAATTATGTCAGGGTAGACGCAGAAAACTGGTATAATTTGAAATATTATGTGCCGTTTATAGTATATATGGTTATGATTATGGCAATTCTCGTTGCTCTTTTGAATCTTTTTGAAGATGTAAAGAAAAGCTTCATGTTGGCGGCTTTATTTATGACGGGCTTGCTGAGCCGCGTGGTTTTGGGCTTTTCGCCCACACTTTATGCTTCAAATATGCGTACATTTATATTTTTTGACGCTGTGATAATATTTATTATTGTACTGATGTACTGCTTCAGTGCGGAGGTAAGAAAAAAGCTGCCTCAGAGGGTACATAAAGCCGCTTCATATATTTTTACGGCTGCGGTCGTTATTTCGGTTATTAACAATGCTGTTGCAGTATGCGCAAGGATATAAAGCCAAGAAATCAGGTGAATTTGAATGAAAAAACTATCTCTTATTGCACCTTGCTATAACGAAGAAGATGTATTATTAATATTTTATAAGGAAACATCCCGTATTGTAAAAGCTATGGGGTGCGATTATGAACTGATTTTTGTAAATGACGGTTCAACCGACAGAACCTTAAGCTTATTAAAGAAGCTTGCTGAGAATGACGAACATGTAATATATCTTTCGTTTTCGAGAAATTTCGGAAAAGAGGCTGCTATGTATGCCGGATTTTGCAATGCAAAAGGGGATTATGCGGCTGTTATGGATGCGGATATGCAGGATCCCCCGTCACTGCTTCCTAAAATGGTTGAAATTTTGGAGCAGGGCGAATTTGACAGTGTGGCTACAAGAAGAGTCGACAGAACAGGCGAACCCCCTATACGCAGTTGGTTTGCCCACAAATTTTATAAGCTGATTAACCGAATTTCAGACACCGATATTGTTGACGGAGCCAGAGATTTCAGGCTTATGAAAAGAGAAATGGTTGACGCAATAATTAAAATGTCGGAATATAACCGTTTTTCAAAGGGCATTTTCGGCTGGGTGGGCTTTCGAACCTATTGGCTGTCATATGAAAATGTGGAGCGTGCTGCCGGAGAAACAAAGTGGAATTTTTGGAAGCTGTTTAAATATGCAGTTGACGGAATTATAAATTTTTCCCAAACTCCTTTGAGTCTTGCCTCCTGGGGCGGAATAATTATGACAATTGTTTCTTTCTTTGTAATGATTTTGCTTGTGATCCGCCGTTTGGTTTTCGGCGACCCCGTAGCCGGATGGGCATCAACTATATGCTTCATTATTTTTATAGGCGGGCTTCAGTTGTTTTCTATCGGAATTATGGGGCAGTATATTGCCAAAATTTACATAGAAACAAAAAACCGCCCTCACTTTATAATTGCCGAAACAAATAAAGACGATGTGAAGAAAATTCAGTGATTATAATAAACTTATTTTAAATCAACAATTTATAAGGTTTGACGCTTTTGTTTCGCTTGCATGTTTTTACAATATGTGCTATAATATTCTTGTTACCGCCCCTATACCGGTACGGAGGGGAGGTGTTTTGGGTTGAATGAACTCATTATAACCTTTACGGTTTCCGTTGTGGCAAATATTATTTCTAACTATATTTGCAAATGGATAGACGGAGTAAAACACGGTGACTAACCTGCGGTCTAAGCCTCCGCAAAAAAAGGCTAGAAAAGCCCAGAGAACAGCACTCTCCGGGCTTTTTGTGGTGTTTGAGTTGTATGAACTTTTTGTCATTAACCTTCTGACACCTTAATTATAACGCATTTACATTTTTCTGTCAAGCAATTTTTTATGACTTTATTCGGGATAAGTCATATTCTCGGGCTTAATGCAATAAAGTGTTTCCCTCAAATATTTATCGGCTTCATACTTTGCGAAGGTCAGGTTATGGTCTAAATAGTTTCCGCACTCCTTTGCTTCCGTCGCAGGCACTTTTCCCTGAAAATCTCTTGTATACTCAAAGGCTTTAACCACATATGGCAGAATATCCTCTGAGGTCAGGTCGCCCTTAAAAATAAGATACATACCTGTTCGGCAGCCCATAGGTCCTACATAAATAACCTTGTCGGCTATGCCGCTTTCATCGCTTCTGAGATACACAGCCAAAAGGTGTTCCAGTGTGTGAATTGCGGAAATTTCGACAGGGGGTTCGATGTTGGGGTGTTTAAGACGCACGTCGAAGGTGGTCACTGTTTCGTTTCCTACGCTGTCCTTTCGGGAAACATATATCCCCGGCAGAAGCTTGGTATGGTCGATTGTAAAGCTTGTTACATTCATTTTAAATCCTTCTTTCGTTTTTCAATAAACAGTTTTATGAATTATCTTTATTCTATTTTAATATAATTCAATTAAAAGTACAAGTTTTATTTTTCGGCTCAGAACTCATTATATTGTATAAAGTTACCTATTGCTAACCAAAATCGGTGAAAATTTTTGGCGAAATCGTGCAAAAGGGCTTGTATTTTTCTCGAAAATATTTTATTATATAAGATAGATATTGTATGATTGAGTTCTGATTGATAAAGAACTGCTGGCGGTGTTTTTGAAAGGCAAAAATGCAGCAGCCTTTGACCACACTAATATCAGACAAAATTTATAAGGAGGTAAAATCTATGGAAATTAAAACCTTCAAAAGAGGCGTTCATCCGCATGACGGAAAAGAGCTTTCCAACAAGGCTGCCATAAGGGTCATAAACCCCGAGGTTGGCGAACTTATTACAATTCCCTTAAGCCAACACATCGGCGCACCCTGTGATCCCCTTGTGAAAGCAGGCGAAAGAGTTCTTGCAGGTCAGAAGATCGGCGAAAGCTCAGCTTTTGTCTCCGCTCCGGTTTACGCTTCCGTCTCCGGTACGGTTAAGTTTGTTAAGCCTATGCTTACACCCGGAGGCACAATGGTTAATTCCGTAATTATTGAAAATGACGGGGAGTATGAACAAGCTCCCTCTCTCGGTGAAAATAAGGACATTTCTTCCCTTACTCCCGAGCAGATTGTAGCACGTGTTAAAGAAGCGGGTATCGTCGGTATGGGCGGTGCGGGCTTCCCCACACAGGTTAAGTTAAGCCCCGGCCCTGACGCTAAAATCACCGACATTATTGTTAATGCCGCTGAGTGCGAACCCTTTTTGACATGCGACCACAGATGTATGGTTGAAAGAGGTGAAGAGCTTGTTAAGGGTCTTGAGATTATGCTTAAGATTTTCCCCAATGCCAAGGGTCACATCGGTATCGAAGTGAATAAGCCCGACGCTATTGCCGAAATGGAAAAGCTCACTAAGGGCATAAGCAACATTTCCGTTGTAAGCCTTAAGTGCAAATACCCCCAGGGCTCAGAAAAACAGCTTATTGACGCAATTACGGGACGTCAAGTTCCTTCAGGCGGTCTCCCTGCGGCTGTAGGCTGTATCGTTGACAACGTAGCTACGGTTATGGCTATTAAGGCTGCGGTAATTGACGGAAAACCCCTTATCAGACGAGTTGTTACGGTTACAGGTGACGCAATCAACAACCCCTCAAACCTTGAAGTGCCTATCGGTATGACCTATGCAAAGCTTATCGAAGCAGCCGGCGGCTTTAAAGAAGACCCGGCTAAGGTTATCTCAGGCGGTCCTATGATGGGTATTGCCCTTTTCGACACTGAAGTTCCCGTTACAAAGACAACCTCGGGTATACTTTGCCTTACAAAGAAGGCGGCTGAAATTCCGCCCGAAAGCAACTGTATCCGCTGCGGAAAGTGTGTTGAGCACTGCCCAATGGGTCTTATGCCTCTTCATTTGAACGCAGATACTCTTGCAGGCGATATGGACGCATTTATTGCCCACCACGGCGTTGACTGTATCGAGTGCGGCTCATGCTCATTCATCTGCCCCGCAAAGAGACAGCTTGCCCAGTCTATTCGTGTTAATAAGCGTGCCGCTATGGCAGTGCTTCGTGCAAAGGGGGGTAAATAATTATGGAAAAATTAGTTGTTTCTTCAACTCCTCACGTTAGGTCTAACGACAGCGTTCAAAGAATAATGCTCGACGTTATTATTGCGCTGGCACCTGCTGCAATTGCAGGTATAATTTTACACAACAACAGCATTAACGCAGCCTTAACGGTGGCTATTTCTATCGTTGCCTGTGTTATTTTCGAAGCAGGCTTTCAGAAGCTTACAAAACAGACCTGTACAATAAGCGATCTTTCTGCAGTTGTTACCGGTTTGCTTTTGGCTATGAACTTGCCTGAAACATCACCCTGGTGGATGCCTATTGTAGGTGCTTTCTTCTCAATTATAGTTGCAAAGCAGCTTTTCGGCGGTTTGGGTCAAAACTTCATTAACCCTGCTCTTGCCGGCAGAGCCTTCCTTTTGGCAGCTTACCCCACAAAGATGACGGGCAGCGCAGCTTTCGGTCCTGCAAAGTTTGAAAGCGTTGTTGACGCCGCTACCTATGCAACTCCTCTTACAGCACTTAAGGAGTCGGCAGGTGCGGTTACATCTTCTGATATTATTAACGGGTTTTTGGGAAACGTCGGCGGAACAATCGGTGAAACCTGTGCGGTTCTCCTTATTCTCGGCGGTATCTACCTTATCGTAAGAAAGGTTATAAGCTGGAGAATACCCGTTACATATATCGCTACAGTATTTATTCTTATGCTTATTTTCGGCAGAAACGGCGCAGGCGACTTTATGGGCGCAATAAACGAGCTTTTTGTGGGCGGTCTTATGCTGGGTGCTTTCTTTATGGCTACCGACTATGCATCATCTCCCGTAACTCCCATAGGTCAGCTTATTATGGGCGTAGGCTGCGGTGTTTTGACGGTTATTATAAGACTTTGGGGAGGCTACCCCGAGGGTGTATCCTACTCAATTCTTCTTATGAACCTTTGTGTACCTCTTATTGACAGGTTTACTGAACCTAAAATTTTCGGGGAGGTGAAGAAGAAATGAAAATAATTAAACCGGGTATTATTCTTTTAATTATTTGTGCCGTTGCGGCAGCTCTTCTTGGATTTGTAAATTCCGTTACCCTTGAGCCTATTGCAGAGCAGACAGCTAAAAAGACAGCCGAAGCTATGGAAGCGGTTTTCGAAGGCGCAGAGTTCGGCGACAGTGTTGAAACAGAAATCAGCGGTGCAGACCTTGACACAGACGGAGAGGACTTAAGCGACGCCACTATTACGGCTTATGCAGAGGCTGAAATCGACGGCAGCTCAGCAGGCTATGCAGTTTCGGTTGAAACAAACGGCTACGGCGGAACTCTTTCAATGATGGTCGGTATCGACAATGACGGAGTTATTACAGGCGTAAGCGTTATCGATATGAGCGAAACAGCCGGTCTTGGCGCTAACTGCCAGACAGAGTGGATTGATCAGTATCAGGGCAAGGTTGCTCCCATAACAGTCAGCAAAACAGGCGCTCAGGGCGACAGCCAGATTGACGCAATCACTTCCGCCACAATCACTTCAAAGGCTGTTACAAGAGGCGTAAACGCTGTTTATTATGCTTTCTCACAAGGTCAGTTAGGAGGTGCAAATTAATGCAAAATCCTGTTAAAATTTTGAAAAACGGTTTGCTTAATGAGAACCCTACATTTGTTCAGGTTATAGGTATGTGTCCTACACTTGCGGTTACAACCGGTGCGGTTAATGCAGTAGGTATGGGTCTTTCCGTTACTGCGGTTCTTACCTGTTCAAACCTGTTTATATCACTTATTAGGAAGTTTGTTCCCGATGAAATAAGAATACCTTCATTCATCGTTGTTATAGCAACCTTCGTTACAATAGTTCAGCTTGTTCTTAAGGCTTTTATTCCCACTCTTGACAGTGCTTTGGGCTTGTTTATTCCTCTTATCGTTGTAAACTGCCTTATCCTTGCAAGAGCCGAGGCTTTCGCTTCTAAGAACGACCCCATTTCCTCTGTTTTCGACGGTATCGGTATGGGTCTCGGCTTTACGGTTGCTCTTACATGCATCGGTATCGTAAGAGAGTTCTTGGGAACAGGGGCTGTTTTCGGAATTACAGTTCTTCCCGAAGCATTCCCTAAGACAATCACAATGATTCTTCCTCCCGGAGCATTCTTTACACTGGCATTCTTAATGATAGCTGTAAACAAAATCAGAAGCTCAAGGGCTAAGGCATAAGGAGGGGATATAAATGAGATTAATTGCTATAATTGTTACGGCGATATTTATTAATAACTACGTTATGTCCCAGTTCCTCGGCATTTGTCCGTTCTTGGGCGTATCCAAAAAGGTAGAAACAGCTGCCGGTATGGGTGTTGCGGTTATTTTCGTAATGGCTCTTGCCTCCGCTGCTTCATGGCTTGCTTATAACTTTATTCTTGTTCCTCTCGGACTTGAATATCTTTATAATATTGCCTTTATTCTTATTATTGCGTCACTTGTTCAGTTTGTGGAGATGTTTATTAAAAAGTCCTCTCCATCACTTTATCAGGCGCTTGGTGTGTTCCTGCCTCTTATAACAACAAACTGTGCCGTTTTGGGCGTTGCTGTTTCAAATATGCAGGCAGGCTATAACTTTATTGAAGCTGTTGTAAACGGTGTAGGCGGTGCTGCAGGCTTTGCTATGGCTATTATTCTGTTTGCCGGTATTCGTGAAAGAATTGCCCGCAACAAGATTTTGCCTGCTGTCAGCGGTTTCCCTATTGCGCTTATTTCAGCCGGTCTTATGTCCATTGCCTTTTTGGGCTTCTCGGGCATAAGCCTTATGTGATAAGGGAGGTGCAGATTTAATGGATATTACAAGTATTCTTTATCCGGTATTGAGTATCGGCGGTATGGGTGTTGTATTCGGCGCTTTCCTTGGTTTTGCCGCTATTAAATTTAAGGTTGAAACAGATCCGAAAGTTCCTCTTGTAAGAGAGTGCCTTCCCGGTGCTAACTGCGGCGGCTGCGGCTATGCAGGCTGCGACGCTTTGGCTGACGCTATCGTTAAGGGCGAAGCTCCCGTTAATGCTTGTCCCGTCGGCGGTGCTGCCGTAGCTGAAAAGGTTGGGGCTGTTATGGGCGTTTCTGCCGGATCTTCTGAAAAAATGGTTGCTTTCGTTAAGTGTAACGGAAACTGTGAAGCAGCTAAAAGCAAGTATGAATATTTCGGTATTAACGACTGCGTAATGGAAGCTAACCTTGCAGGGGGCAACAAGCTTTGTTCCTACGGCTGTCTCGGCGACGGAAACTGTGTAAGAGCCTGCAACTTCGACGCAATTCATATTGTAAACGGCATTGCAGTTGTTGACAAAGAAAAGTGCGTTGCCTGCGGAGCTTGTACAAAGGCTTGTCCCAAGAGCCTTATTGAGCTTATTCCTTATTCGGCTAAGGTTGCCGTTCAGTGTAACTCCAACGATATGCCAAAGGTTTCTAAGGATAACTGCTCAAATGCTTGTATGGGCTGTCAGCTTTGCGCAAGAAACTGCCCCGAAAAGGCTGTTACCGTAACTAAGTTCCTTGCTAAGGTAGACTATTCTAAGTGTACCGCCTGCGGAACCTGTACGGAAAAATGCCCCACAAAGGCAATTAAACATATTTCATAAGCAAATATTAAATAATAAAGCACCGCAGAGAGAAATTTCTGCGGTGTTTTCGCTTCGGCTTAAATTATTACATACAAAAACAGCCTCGGTTTTAAAGCCGGGGCTGTTTTTCATAATAAGCTTATGTAATTATCTGTTCATTTCAGACTGAGGACCTGTTGACTTATGGTTTTTAATTACGCTGTTGATTTCTTCCAGTGAAGAACGTGGCATATCGCCGTAAACAGTGTTTTTAACTGCGGACATAGCGTCGCCGTATTCAACTGCAGCCTGAATGTCGCCCTTCATAAGAATTGCATAAAGTGCGCCGCCTACGAAAGCGTCGCCGGAGCCTATACGGTCAACAACCTCGATTTCCTTATAATGCTCTTCTTCATAGAACTTTCCGTCAAAATAAATCTTACAGCCGAAGTTATGACGCGTGGGGCTGATAGCGATACGTCTTGTGGTAGCAACTATTTTACAGCCGTATTCGTCTGCATAGCTCTTCATAATTTCTTCAAGAGTGCCTGTTTTTTGCATCATTCTGCGTGAGGTCTCTTCGGAAACGAAAAGAACATCAACATAGGGCAAAATCTTGGTTATGGTTTCTCTTGCTTCTTCTTCACTCCAAAGGGTAGCTCTGTAGTTAAAGTCGAAGGAAACAGCTGCGCCGTTTTTCTTAAACTCCTGAATCATTTTAAGAGTAGTATCTCTTAAGCTGGGAGCAAGGGCAAGGGTTATGCCGCTTACGTGGAAAAGACGTGTCTTATAATAAACCTCGGGGTTAATTTCATCGAAAGTAATTTTTGTAAATGAAGAGTTGGCTCTGTCATAAACAACCGATGACTTTCTGGGGTAAGCACCTGACTCGTAATAATAAACGCCCAAACGCTTTTCGGGAGACTTGTCGAAAACAACATATCTGTCGGTAACAGCGCCGTAACGAACGTTATACTGAATAAACCTGCCTATTTTGTTATCGGGGAGCTTTGTGATAATAGCGGTTTTAGCGCCCAAATAAGCTGCGCCTGAAGCTACGTTAAGCTCTGAACCGCCTGCGTTTTTATCAAAAACCTCACCGTATGAAATTTTTTCTTTATCGGGGGCTGAAAGTCTGAGCATAACCTCACCGAAGCTAACAAGGTCAAAACGTCTGCCGACACCGTCGGGAATAAAATCTCTAATCTGCATTAAATATATACCTCCTCTTTATAAAAGTGTTCTTAACATTTATATAATTATACCATATTATGTTTGGAATGACAAGAACTTTTGTTGATTTTAACAAGAAATTTTCCGAAAATTTTAAAAATCATATGTTAAATCTTACAAAGAGTTTACTATGTTTTTAAGCTCTTCCTCGTCAAAATCATAGTCTGTGTTGCAGAAATGACAGTGTACATTGGCTTTTTTGTCCTCATTGAGCATAGCTTCAAGCTCTTTTTTGCCTACGCTTACCAAAGCCTTTACAACCTTGTCTCTTGAACAGTCACACCTGAACTCTGTTTCGGTTCTGTCCATAATTACCAGGTCAAAATCCTTCAAAACCCTGTTTATAATGCCCTCAATGTCAAGTCCGCTTTCAAACATGGACGTTACGGAAGGAATTGCCCCTAAACGGCGTTCAAGACGTGTTATAATGTCATCATCAGCATCCGGCAAAAGTTGTAAAATAAACCCTCCCGACTGCTTTATTGAAAGGTCTGTGTCAACCAAAACTCCCAGGGCACAGGCTGAACGGGTCTGCTCGCTTAAAGCAAAATAATAGGTTATGTCCTCGGCGATTTCTCCCGAAATTATGGGGACCTGCCCTACATAAGGCTCTTTAAGCCCCAAATCCTTGATTACTGTCAGGCTGCCGTTGCCAACTGCTCCGCTTACGTCAAGCTTTCCGAATTTGTTTAAGGGAAGGTTGGCGGAGGGGTTGTTTACATAGCCCTTGACTGTTCCGTCGGCGGCAGCGGTTACGGTAATTCCGCCGATAGGTCCGTCGCCCTTAATGGTGATTGTTAAAATGTTGGTTGGGTCTTTCAGCATAAGCCCCATCATTGTTCCGGCGGTTAAGGTTCTGCCCAAAGCCGCCGAAGCGGTAGGGGTGGTGTTGTGGGCTTGTCTTGCCCTTTCCGCAATGTCCTTTGTGTCTGCAAAGAAGAAGCGGATAGCTCCCTCTGCGGCGGTGCCTCTTAAAACACAGCTCATATTTCATTATCCTTTCTTACAATAAAATAAATTCTTTCCGTAGTCTCTGTTGGGGCTTCGAGATTTTCTGCATCCGCTGTTTCCAAAAGCTTAAACCCCGTTTCTTTAAGAAGCCCTTTAATTTCTTCAACGGAATAGGCTCTCTCATAGTGGCATTCCTCAGCCCTTTCATAAGAGCCGTCGGGGTTTTCCGAAAAAATATTTACATAATATTCGCAAATATTTTTATCTTCGTCAAAACAGTTTTCACAGGTAAAAGCGTAGCTGTCAGTTGTCTGACAGAAGCTGCCGTTTCCCAAAATTTCCTTAAGCTTATAAGGGGTGTTAAGGTCGAAAATAAAAAGTCCATTGTCATTAAGAGCGTTTTTGCAGTTTTCGAAGACCTTTTTAAGGTCGTCCTTGTCTGTAATGTAATTCAGACTGTCGCAGAGAGAAATAATCAGGTCATAGCCCTCGGGGGAAGAAAATTCCCTCATATCCTGCTGGACAAAAAGGGGATTTACTCCGGCTTTAACGGCGTTGTTGTAGGCCTCAGTCAGCATTTCCTCCGATATGTCTGCCCCCGTTACCTCACAGCCCTTTTTCGCAAACAAAATCGACATCTGCCCTGTTCCGCAGCCCAAATCCAAAACTGTCTCGGGCTTTATATTATATTTTTTCAAATAATGCTCAATGTTTTTAAGCCAGTCTCCGTAGGGAACATCTTCCATAAAAACATCATAAAGATGAGCCAGGCTTTTATATATCATATTTTCACGTCCTTTTCTTTTTCTCGTATTATATCATAAATTTATTTTAAAGTAAACATCGCCTTTGAGATGAAAACAAGAAAATACTTGCTAATTTACAGTGTCAATGCTAAAATTAAATATAAAAAATGAAGAAAAAATTTAGGAGAAATAAAGATGAAATACGAAAGCATAAAAAAGGCTGTGTTTTTAAAGCGGCCCAACAGGTTTTGCGCTGAGATTTTGATTGACGGAGAGGTCGAGACGGTTCACGTCAAAAATACGGGGCGGTGCAGAGAAATTTTGGTTGAAGGGGCTGAAGTTTTTCTTGCAGAGGGCAAAGGCGAAAAACGGAAAACAAAATATGACCTTGTGTCGGTTTATAAGGGAGGCAGGCTTATTAATATAGACTCACAAGCACCCAACAAGGCGGCAGGGGAGTGGTTTTCATCGGGAAAAAGTCCTTTCGGAACAGTTGAGGTTAAGGCGGAACGAACCTTCGGAGCGTCGAGACTTGACTTTCTTTTGGAAAAGGACGGACGGCGGATTTTTGTAGAGGTTAAGGGTGTGACCCTTGAAAATGACGGGGTTGTGTCCTTTCCCGATGCACCGACGGAAAGAGGTACAAAGCACTTAAGGGAGCTGATGGGGGCTTTGGCTCAGGGCTATGAAGCCTATGTTTTGTTTGTGGTGCAGATGAAAAACGTAAAATATTTTACGCCTAACATTGAACACGACCCTGTTTTTTCGGCAGAGCTTATAAAGGCTGAAAACAGCGGAGTAAAAATTTTGGCGTATGACTGTTTTGTAAGTGAAAATGAAATGAGAATAGAAGACAAAGTAGAAATAAGGCTTTGAAAGGAAGAATTTTATGGATTTATTTGAATATCAGGCTCAAAAAAGCAGAGAAAACGAGGCTCCTTTGGCTGCGAGGCTTCGCCCCTCCACTCTTGAAGAATTTG
Source organism: Clostridiales bacterium (assembly GCA_021204175.1). Taxonomy (GTDB): domain Bacteria; phylum Bacillota; class Clostridia; order Lachnospirales; family CAG-274; genus JAJQCI01. Next base: position 52,766 of record JAJPZT010000032.1, read on the forward strand.
TAGGTCAGGAGGAAATTGTCGGAGAGGGGAAGCTTCTCTACAGAGCCATAAAGGCGGATAAGCTGACATCTGTTATATTTTACGGCCCTCCCGGAACAGGGAAAACAACCCTTGCCAAGATTATAGCCGGCACGACCCAAAGCCGTTTTGAACAGCTTAACGCCACAACATCGGGTATTAAGGACATTAAAGACGTGGTTGAAAGGGCTAAGAGAGAGCTGGGCTTTGACGGACGAAAAACTATTCTTTTTATAGACGAAATCCACAGGTTCAACAAGACCCAACAGGATACTCTCTTGCCTTATGTTGAGGACGGCGTCGTTATTCTAATCGGAGCAACCACGGAAAACCCCTTTTTCGAGGTAAATAGGGCTTTGCTTTCAAGAAGTATTGTTTTCGAGCTTAAAAAGCTCAGCAAAGAGAACATAAAAACAATTCTCAAAAGGGCGGTTTATGACAAAGAAAAGGGAATGGGAAGCTATAAGGCGGAAATCATCGAGGAAGCCCTTGACTTTTTGGCTGATGCCGCCGACGGAGACGCAAGGGTAGCCTTAAACGCCGTTGAGTTAGGTGTTTTGACAACCGAGAGAAACAAAGACGGAGTTATTTTAATCGACCTTGAAACAGCCGGAGAGTGTATTCAGCGCAGAGTTTTAAGCTACGACAAAAAGGGAAATAACCACTATGACACAGCCTCGGCATTTATAAAGAGTATGAGAGGCTCAGACCCCGGCGCAGCGGTTTATTATTTGGCGAGAATGCTGGCATCGGGAGAGGATATAAAGTTTATTGCAAGACGAATTGTTATTTGTGCCGCTGAGGATGTGGGAATGGCTGACCCCAATGCCTTGAGAGTGGCTGTTTCCGCAGCATGGGCAGCAGATTTTGTGGGTATGCCGGAGGCAAGAATTATTTTAAGTGAGGCTGTTTGCTACGTTGCGTCTGCACCTAAGTCAAATGCTTCTTATCTTGCCGTAAACAAGGCTTTGCAGGACGTGGAAAAGGTCAGAGTGGAGACAATTCCCATTTATCTTAAGGACATTCACTATGAGGGTCACGAGGTTTTCGGCAACGGAAACGGCTATAAATATGCCCACGACTATGAAAACCACTATGTTGATCAGCAGTATCTTCCCGACGAGGTTAAAGATAGGGTTTATTATGAGCCTACGGGCATAGGCTATGAGCAGGAGGTTTTAAAGTATTTCCGCAAAATCAAAGGAGACAAAAAATGAGAAGAAAAGACAGAGAGGTTACGGACTTTAATGAAATTATCAAAATAATAGACGAATGTGAGGTTTTAAGGCTTGGGCTTGCAGATGGAGACTTTCCCTATATCGTGCCTGTGAATTTTTCCTACAGAGTTCAGGGAAAAGAAATCGAATTTTACATTCACGGGGCTTTGGCGGGCAGAAAGTATGAGCTTCTTCAAAAAAATCCCTTATGCTCATTTGAAATGGATATACCCTTGGGAATGGACTTTCTTTATGAAAAAAAGGACGTTACAATGCGTTATAAGTGCGTTATGGGAAAAGCCGAAGCTGAGTTTTTGGAAGGGGAGAAAAAGCAGAAGGCTCTTGATGATATTATTATGGCAAGATATGAGGAAACGAAAAATTTTGACTATAACAAAACAGCGGTTGCAAGAACCGCTGTCATTAAGCTTAAAGTAACCGAAGTCACCGCAAAGGCAAACCTTAGAAAGAATTGAGGGAAGCCTTAGTTAGTTTTTACTGTGACATCAATATTCTGTCGTTGTCGAGCCGTTTGCCTGCGTTTATGCGGAACTGCTCCACAAGGTCGTCGATTGTCATATTGTCTCTTTCCTTGCCCTTAATATCCAAAATGATTTTGCCGTCGTCCATCATAATGGTGCGGTTGCCCAAATCAAGAGCCTGGTGCATATTGTGGGTTACCATAAGACAGGTTATTTTTCTTTCGTCTATTATGTTTCGTGTAAGCTCCAAAACCTTCTCTGCCGTAGCCGGGTCAAGGGCTGCGGTGTGTTCGTCCAAAAGAAGAAGCTTAGGAGTGACCATAGTCGCCATAAGAAGTGTCAAAGCCTGTCTCTGACCGCCTGAAAGAAGCCCCACGGGCTGCTTCATTCTGTCCTCCAAGCCCATGTTAAGGAGTGAAAGCTGCTGACGAAAACGCTTTTTGTCGGCATTGCTTATACGGCTGAAAAACTTTATGGGAGAGGTTGAAGCACGAAGATAAGCCAAAGCCATATTCTCCTCAATTGTCATATGAGGGGCTGTTCCCCTTAAGGGGTCTTGAAAGAGATGACCTATTTGTTTTGAACGGAGATGACGCTTTTTATAGGTTATATCCTCTCCGCCTAAAATAATTTTGCCCTCGTCAACATAAAACTGACCAGTTATGGCGTTGAAAAGTGTGGATTTGCCTGCACCGTTGCTGCCTACGATTGTGACAAAGTCACCGTCATCCAAATGAAGGGAAAGGTCTGCAACGGCTGTTTTTTCGTTTACCGTACCGGGGTTAAATGTTTTCTTTATTTTGATTACGTCAAGCATTCTTGCCCCCTCCTTTCTTAGAAAGGCGAACTCTTGCCATAAAGGCAGCCTTCTCCTTCAAATAAGGTGAGGCAATAGCCGCCGCAACGATTACCGCCGAAACGAGCTTAAGACACTCCGCCGAAACGTTAAGTCTCAGAGCAACAGCCACTATAAAGCGGTAGAGACAGCTTCCGAAAATAACGCCTATAACACGCCTTATCATTCCGCCTTTACCTATAAGGGTTTCGCCTATAATAAGGCTTGCAAGGGCTATTGTAACCATACCGGTGCCTATGTTTATGTCGCATGACTTTTGATACTGGGCAATAAGACAGCCGGAAAGAGCAGTTAAGCTGTTGGCTACGCATAAGCCCACTGTAATTGTAAAGGCTGAATTTATGCTTGAAGCCTGAACCATATCAGGGTTGTCGCCGGTTGCTCTTATGGACATACCGAGACGGGTGCCCAAAAACAGAGCCAAAAGTACGGCGACTATTATAGTAATACCGGCAGCCACAATGAGCTTATATATACCCTGACCCAAATATATTTTGGCGATTGAAAAAACTGTGTCGCAGTTAAACAAATTGGCTACGGAGCTGAAGCCCATAACGGCTATGTTTATGGTGTAAAGCCCTGTGTTTACTATAATTCCGGCAAGAATTGACTCTATGCCCATTCTTGTCTGTAAAAATGCCGTAACAAAGCCCGAGCAGACCCCGGCGGCTATTGCCGCAAAGAGAGCAAGAAAGGGGTGACCTGAAAGTGTAACCATAGCCCCCGTTGCACAGCCTAAGGTAAAGCAGCCGTCTGTTGAAAGGTCGGCAATGTTTAAAAGTGAAAATGATATAAAGAGCGCAAGAGCCACAAGGGAGTAAATACAGCCCAGCTCAAGGGCACTCTGTAAAATCGAAATGGTGAAAATTGTTGACATATGTTTTCCTCATAAAAATATATAATAGTCTTAACAAAAAAGGGCGTTTTTCGGACGCCCTTATATAAATTTTCTGCTTTACAGAAATCAAGTAATGTTTGACATACAGTCAAGTTTTCAGGCAAGCTTGCAAGTTTCCTGTTTATCAACAACGCTTTTTATTCGAATTCTTCGGCTGTCTTTGTTTCAACAAGGCTGTCGCACAAATCAGCAAACATTGAATAGTCAAGACCGATTGCTTCGGCTGTTTCTGTGTTTACTGTTGCGATACCGTTATCAAGCATCATAACGGGAGTTGCGGCAGGGTCTGCACCGTTTACCAAAATGTCAACTGCCATATCTGCGGTAGCTGTTCCCAATTCGGCATAGTTTACGCCGTAGCCCAAAAATGCGCCGTTAAGTGCAAAGGAGTCTGCTCCTGTGTAGTGGGGAATGCCTGCTTCAATGAATTTCTCATATATAGCAAGCTCAGCTGTCATAATTGTGTTGTCTGTAGGTGTGAAAACTGCTTCAACTCCGGCTGCTGCAAGAGCGTCTGCCGCCAACATAACTTCGTCGTTTGTTGTGCCTGTTTTTTCAACAACTTCAATTCCGTTTTCCTCACAGAAAGCCTTTGCTTCTTCAATTGCCTTCTTAGAGCTGTCCTGGCTGTTGTCATAGAGTAAGCCTACCTTTGTTATTTCGGGGTTGGCGGCAACAATAAGGTTAAATATGGCTTCTGTGTCAAGAGCGTCTGATGTACCTGTTATGTTTGAGCCGGGTTCTTCAAGGGTTTCAACAAGACCTGCGCTGACGGGGTCTGTAACTGCCGAGAAAACAACGGGGATAGGGTCGTTTTCCGTTGCTGCCTGCATAATCATAGCTGCCGGTGTAGCGATAGGAATAATTACGTCAACCTGTTCTGCTACAAGGTCGGCTGCAATCTGGTTAAGTGTTGTAGAGTCAGCCTGTCCGTTGTAGGTTGTGCCTGCGAAGTCAAAGGTTACGCCGAGCTCTTCGCCCTTTGCGTTAAGCTCTTCTTCAATAGCCTTTTCAATTTGGTTTAATGAAGCATCGTCAACATACTGAACAATACCGACCTTATAGACAGCGCCTTCCTCGGCTTCGCTGCCCGCATCTTCTTCTGCCGAAGCCTCAGCCTCGGGTTCTTCTGTCTGTGTGCCGCCGCAGGCTGCCATTGAAAGAGCCATTGAAAGTGATAAAATAACGGCAAGTGCTTTTTTCATATTAAATTCTCTCCTTTTTTATAGTAACTTTTTATTACAGTTATAATTATACAATAAATTTTTCTAATGTCAATATAAATATTTATATATGAACTTAAGTTTTGCTTTAAAACGGGAAACTTTTTTAATCTTGACAGGTTATATTTTCAAATTTTTGTTGCAAAATATGTTTTGAAGGTTTATAATTACTGTAAAAGTGTTCTCAATGGAAAAACAGATAGGCAAGCTTGCTTGCATAGATGTTTGGACATTAGAGAACCTAACCGGTATGAGTAAGTAGCCATTTTTCATAGAAAAAATGAGCGGATTACGAATACAGGTGGCGATTGCGAGAGTACGTCACACTTGCCTGCGTGCATTCATTTCTGTGCAAGCACAGAAACAAGATGCACTGCGGAAGTGTTCCTTATTCGCTGAAAGCTAAGGCTTTCAGCGAGAGAGGAGCAACAGCGTAACAAAGTCTTGTTTTCGTACTTGTACGGAAACAAATGTGTGAAGCTTGGTGCGACGCGCAATCGACTTTTATACTGTTGTAATTAATTTATTTCGGAGAGAACTGCTTATGGAAACAATTGTTGTAATTATGGAAAAAGACCCCAAAACGGGTTTTTTGGATAAGGAAATTGCAAGCCTTTCAATTTCAAAAAATGTTGAATATATTGTGAACTTATATGCTCAGGGCGACCGGCTTTTTATTAAGCTTTCGGACGAAAAGGAGCTTAAGGACTGGGAGTTTAACGCGGTTTATGACTATTTTGCCCCGGAGGTCTTTTCAGACAGAGCCTTGGAGGTTAAAGAAGTTGAAGACAGCTATAACCCCACCTGGGAGCTTAAGCTGCCTTTTAACAGAGAAAATATTGAAGAGACGGAGAAAAACGTCTGTGAGATTTTGGAAATTTTCAAGAAGGAAATTAACGATGTTTATGAAGCCTGTAAGGATAAGGAAGAGGACTATCTTTCTTAAAGGCAGACTGCATAAAAATATAAAGGAGATGTTATTTTAATGAAGAAAAACAACAAGGAGAGAAACGATGTTTTGCTGCTTATTGTACTTATCGTTATTATAATTTGTATGATAGCTTTTTTCATTATAAGCAGACTGGGCAGCGGCTCGAATTTAGATAAGGACGTTTCCATTGTGGAAACAGATGAGGACATTGAAGTCGAAACCGAAGCTGCCACCGAAGGCACAACAATCGACCTTTTGGATTTAACAGTTGAGGCTGTTGAGCTTAATGAAGCCCTTTACACAGCGGTAGGGGAGTTAAACCAGAATCTTCAGACATTTTATGAAGATAATTATGACTCAGGCAGACTTGTAAGCGTTTACGGCTATATTTATGATGCAGACACTATGCTGCCTATAGAAGCAAACGAGGTTTCAGAAAATGTTGCCGATGAGCTTGAATATGTAAATCTTCTTCTTATTAAGCCCGGTGATTTTGAGGTTTGTGAAAATTCGGAATATGATGTTGATATTTTAGTTGATGATATAATGCCATTTACCTCGGTTTTGACTGATCAGGGCTATCTCGTTTCTTCCGCAGAATATGCAGGGGGAGTTTTGACCGAAGATGATTACAGAAGTCTCGTTATGAGATATAGCTGCAGTCACGGTGAGATTTCTTCACCGGAAAAAGGTTCTTCTATGTATGAAATGATTTACAACAAGGTTGCGGAAGAGTGGGGAGAAGGCAGCACTGTCGACGTTAAATATATGGGTTTTGATGATAAATTCGGTATTGTGGTTGCAAATACTTTGGAAAACCCCAAGGAATTTAAGGAATATCTCTTTACAAAGTCCGGCAGCTCATGGACAATCAGAAATAAGAAGCTTGCCGACAAGGAAAATATAAAGCAGTATGTAAATGAGCTTTATCCCGATTTGGATCTTGCCCTTCTGCCTTATTATAATTTGGCTCTTTATGACGATTTCAAAACAGGGCTTACGGGATATTATGACACTATTGTCGGCAACAGCGAGCTGGGCGTAACGGAAGCGGATCTGACAGATGTATATTGTCTTTACTCAGACAGCTTTATTTACTATGAATTTGCCAACGAAAAGAGAGTTGTGGGATATGTAGACAGCGAAGGTGTTCTGACATTCTATAAGGCAGAGTCTACCGATCAGGCTGTGGCTTTAATGGCGAGTCTTTCCGACAATCCTCCTGTATTCATTATAAAGTTTTCGTAAAAACGGAAATATAAAGTTTACTGAAATTTATGCGGATTATTTGAAAAAATGCTTGACAATGATTAAAACAGGGTGTATAATTATCGGCGAATGAAAAATTTTCTAAGTAGTGTTACTTAAATTTATTTTATGGAGGAAAAATTTCATGGCTAATATTAAATCTGCTAAAAAGCGTATCTTGGTTATTAACAAGAAAACCTTAAGAAACAAGATGATTACTTCCGCTACAAAGACAGCTATTAAGAAGGTTGTTAAGGCTGTTGACGCAGGCAATAAGGAAGAAGCTCAGAAGGCTCTTTCAGCTGCTGTTAAGGCAATGGATATGGCTTGTTCTAAAGGTGTTTATCACAAAAACCATGTTTCGAGAAAGAAGTCACGTCTCGCAAAGCTTGTTAATAAATTAGGCTGATAATCGACTGAAATTAAATGCCGTCCCTTTTGGGGCGGCTTTTATAGTGCACAATACCTACCAGTTTTATGCAGTTATTTTTGTTTTAAAACCATTTTGGCGAAATCCTTATATGCATAGCCCGGGGTATCGTCAATATTGCATACCTCATTAAAGAAGCAGCTTGGAATTTCTCCGAGCTTAAGGCATTTTTGAATACACAGGTCGCAGCCGCTGCTGTGATTGACAGGGTTAAGAGGGCAGTTTTTGTCTCGGCAGGTGCAAAAATCCTTTGCGGTTTTCATAGCTTTGTCTCCTTATAATTTGTTTTGGTATACATCCGGAGTGAAGAGGAGTCGGCACCATACCACGTCTGCACCTCGTTTTCTTCATTAGCTTCATTCAGCCACGCAGTTCCGAAAACATATTTTTTTGTTTTTGTTTCCGGGAAAATATTATACTGCATACCGGTTTTCAAATATTCTATATCATAATCAAATTCATATCCTGAATACCATTCACCATTTTCACAATACCATATTTCTCCCTCAGTACCGACTGACAATTTATACGGCGGCTTGCAGAAGCTGATTAATTCAAGCCGTTCACCTGATTCGGTATAATCCTCGTTTGAAGGAATGTAGTCTTTTATGCAGCAGCTTATTTTATGGGCTTTGCCGTCGGGAATGAAATTATAATTGCATATCTGCCGTCTAATTCAAGACAGGTTTTATCCTTGGGAATTTCTATATAATCATAGTCTGCCGCTTTTCCGTCGATTTTTATTTCAATTGTTCCTAAAGGTGTGTTTAACATAATTTCCTCCTCTTATATAAAATTACAAAAACAGGCACTCGCACATTTTTCGAGAAATTTATAGGTTATATCATTAAAAATAAAAATTGCTAAAGCAGGCAAATCTCTATTCCCACAACTCCGTATTTTTTTTGTCTGTCCGGCGGATAATAAAAATCCATATCAGAAGCTTTTGCGTACTCTACGTTATCTATACTGTATCCGCATTTTAAAAGGGGCAGCTCTCTGTAAAGGGCTTCAAAATTTTTAAATATATGCAGCTCAACCACTTTTGCAGTCAGTACTTCGTTTTTATTGCATATATTGAAAAATTTTATTTTATCGCCTACAGAAATGAGTTTTCTCTTTTCATCATATAATCTTAATTCAATTGTTTTTTTGCCTTCTTTGATTTTCTCAAAAGGTTCCGGGTTTAAATTCATTTTATGTTCCATTTTGTAAGCTTCTCCTTAAGTATCTGTGCTTTTATTATATTTCATTTTTTGTCTGCCGTCAATCAGAAATAAAGTCTTGAGGGTTTTTAGGGTGTGGACAAATAGCTCAGATTGTGGTATAATATAGCTATGAGAAAAACAAAAGAAATAGAGGGACGCAAGTGCCCT
>JAJPZT010000024.1 GCA_021204175.1 Clostridiales bacterium
TTTTGTTTTTCTCATAGCTATATTATACCATAATCTGAGCTATTTGTCCACACCCCCAATGCTTAAAGACGTAAGAGATGCGTTGCTTTTTGAAAGAAAAAGGCAGATGACAGAAGGCTTCAATCAAAATGTTGTAGACGGCTACAAAGGTTTTATATTTGAGAGTATAAACGGCTCTCTGTACTATCCCACAAGTATAAACCGAACAATAAATAAAATTATCGAAACCCATAACAGCGAAGAAGCACGTCGAGCAAAAGCCGAAAACAGAGAGCCGCTCGTTATCAGGCATTTCAGTGTCCACTCTTTACGTCACACCTTCTGTACAAGGTTCTGCGAAAATGAAACAAATCTGAAAGTTATTCAAGAAATAATGGGACATGCAAACATATCCACAACGATGGACATCTATGCAGAAGCCACCAAAGAGAAAAAAATGGAATCATTCGCCAATCTTGAGGGCAAAATCAAAATCGTTTAAGCCCTTTTATGAGACACCAAATTGACACCATTTTTTATAAAAGCTGCAACGATTTGCGTAGACTTGCAAAGAGGGATATTTTATGAAGCCCCTTGATTTCTCAACAAAAAAGACGATATGAGGAGTTACAATAAGTTATGAGAAGCTAAAATTTACGATTGCTTTTGCACAATGTAAAGGTACAGTCTTTATTTTCACAATAGAAATTAAGCTTGCTTTCATATATTTTACTGCCGCACCGAGGGCAAACGCCTATAATCTCTCTTTCATTAAAAAAGTCTTTCATAGAGCTTTCGGCGGTTGTTGTTTCTGTAATCGATTTTATAAAGTCGGAAATATCCTTCATAAAAGCTATACTGTCAGCTTGTCCCTTTGAAATGAGAACAAGCCTGTTTTCCCATTCTGCTGTCATTTTAGGGGAGCAAAGCTTTTCGGGCATAATTTTTATAAGGTTTTTGCCTTTTTCTGTTGATGTAAGGCTTTTTCCTTTTCTTTCGGCATAACCCCGGTTTATGATTGTTTCAATAATTGAAGCCCTTGTCGCCGGAGTTCCCAAACCCTTTCTTTCCGCTTCATCGGTATCATAATCGCCACTGCCTGCGTTTTCCATAGCCGCCAAAAGAGTATCCTCCGTAAAAGGTTTAGGCGGTGAGGTAAAATGCTCGGAAAGCTCGGCGGTTACGGCAAAGCTTCTTCCTTCGGTTATTTCCGGCAGACTGCCATTATTTTTCTTTGCCGTTTCAGCTTTGTCAATGAAATTAAAAAAGTTCTTTTCAATCTCTCTAAATCCCATATTTACAGCAGTTTTGCCCTTTGCAGTAAACTTAATACCTTGACAGTCCAAAATAACCTTTGTATCTTCATAAACATATTTTTTGGCTGTTGCTGTCAAAAGTCTTTCTGCTAACAAGTACAAAATATTTTTGTCGGTGGTTATGATTTTGTCAAAATCCGCTGTTTTTATATTAGCCGTTGGTATAAGTGCGTGGTGGTCGGTTACTTTGGAATTGTCCATTACAGCCGATATGTTAGGCTCATTTGCCGCCTTGGCAAAATCAAATCTTTTCTTTATAATATGTATTATATTTCGGGCGGTATCTGCCATATCTTCTGTTAAAAATCTGCTGTCTGTCCTCGGATATGTAACCAATTTATTGTCATAAAGCCTTTGTAAAGCTTCAAGTGTCTGCTGTGCAGTATAGCCGTAAAGCCTGTTGGCTTCTCTCTGTAAGGCAGTCAAGTCATAAAGCTTCGGCGGACTGACTTTCTTTTCTTCCTTAATAACTTTGCTTACGGCTGCGTGTGAAAGGTTACATCTTTTAACAATACTTTCGGCTTCGGTTAAGTCCGTAAATCTTTTGCTTTCACAGCTAAATGTGCCGCAGTTTAAAACAACAGTGTAATACTTTTCTCTTGTAAAAGATGAAATCTGCTTATCACGTTCAACAATAAGTGTAAGGGTAGGTGTTTGAACCCGTCCTATGGTTAGGGGCTTCGTGCTGTTATACAGAACAGTGAAAAATCTCGTCATATTCATACCCACAAGCCAGTCTGCTCTTTCCCTGCAAAGGGCGGATTTATATAAATTATCATAATATGAACCGTCTTTTAAGTGTTCAAAGCCCTCCTTTACAGCATTATCCTCAAGAGAAGAAAGCCACAGCCTTTTAACAGGCTTTCGACAGCCCGACATTTCATAAACGTGTCTGAAAATCAATTCGCCCTCACGTCCTGCGTCGGCAGCATTTATAACAGTATCAACGGTAATGTGGTTCATAAGGTTTTTAAGTATTTCATACTGACTTCGGGTATTTTCCTTGACCTCATAAAGCCACTTTGAGGGGATAACAGGCACATTTTTCCACTGTTTAAACTTGTTGTCATAGCTTTCGGGCTCTGCAAGCCCTACCAAATGCCCGTAGCACCAGCTGACTATATAGCCGTTTCCCTGATAGTATCCTTTCTTTTTTTCATTAGCACCGAGTACCCTTGCATAAGCTAAGGCACAGCTCGGTTTTTCTGCAATTACTAACTGCATAAATTCCTCCTTATATTATAGATTTTTGATTAACTGTTTCGTTAATATTGGTCTCAAACCTGTTTAATCTTTCCTCCGCCCATTTTACTTGATTTTCTGAAATCTCACTGCCTATGTAACGGCAATTCTCAAACTGCTTACAGGCGGCGGCAGTTGTTCCGCTGCCCATAAAGGGGTCATAAACTATGCTTTCCCTGTCTTTGGGCAGATATATATTCAAAAGCTGTTTGACGAGGTCTGTTGAAAAAGTTGAACGGTTATAGGGGCAAACCCCGTCATTATTTTTTGCTTCTATGTAATTGAAAATGTTTTCATAATTCTTTTGACCTGTTGCCCTAATGCTTGTGACCGCCTTATTGCAGTGAAAGGTTTCCGTTTCCGCTTTTCTGCAAAAAACAAAAATAAACTCCCAGATCCTCGTAAGCTTATTAGGCGAACAGCAGTTAGGGTAGGCACTTTTCTTTTTCCACACAATAACATCGGCAATTGTAAAAGGCGTTTCCGTAATTACGGTGTTTACAGCCCTAAACATTCCCTCACGATTGTTGTTGCCGTAGGAAAGGTTGTAAAGAACTACTCCGTTTTTACGTAAAATGCGGTCAAATTTCAAAAACAAGGTCTTTGTAAAACCGCAGTATTCATTATTTGTCATATTGTCAACGTGCTTATCGTAGCGGATATAGGGGCATTTCTCATATTCTTTATACGCAGTTTCCTTTATAACAGCCGATTTTCCCTGTTTTCTGTTTGTATTATAAAAAGGCGATGTCAGAATAACATCTGCCGAATTTTGAGAAAATCTTTCCATAGTAATAAAGCAGTCCTCATTGTAAATTTTATTTAGCTCAGTCACTGTTCTCACCTCCCGAGCCTGTGACCTCGGCTTCGATTTTTTCTTCCGCTTCTTTCCGTTTTTTCAAAATCTTATTGTATTCTGTAATGTCAAAATAAAAATCTGAGTTATAATCCGCAAGCTGATGGTAATTCCTATGCTTCTCAAGCTTAAATTTCTTTGACTTAAAGGGTCTGATACCCCTTATAAACAGTATGCACTCGTCATTGGGCAGAAGCCCCACCTCAGCCGGAGTAATAAGTTCTCTGCTGACAATTTGGTCGCTTACACTGTATGAGCCGCTTTGACCCTTGCTTGTGCTTGTGCCTTTGTGGTCGATAGTGGTTTTTCCCACTTTTTCCGAAATATATTTGTTTACTTCATTTTCGGAAGAACCCAAAAACAAAATCGAGTCACAGCAGCCCTCAATGGTCTTTGCGTTTTCACCGTACAGCTTTTTAATCTGTGCCGGGTTCTGAACAATTACGTTTGCGGAAATTTCTCTCGAACGAATAACAGCAATAATTTTCTCAAAATCGGGGATTTGACCGCAGTTGGGGAACTCGTCCAGTATGCACCTTACGTGAACAGGCAGTCTGCCATGGTAAACATTATCTGCTTTGTCACATAAATCTTTAAAAAGCTGAGAATACATAATTGCACAAAGGAAATTAAATGAGGACACTTTATCATCGATTATTATGAATAATGCTGTTTTCTCGTCCCCAAGCTTGTCAAGCTCCATTTCATCGTACATAGTCATTTCTCTTACAACATCGATGTCGAAGGGAGCTAATCTGACACCGCAGGAAATCAATATGGATTTAGCCGTTTTCGCTGCCGAAAGCTTGTATTTCTTATATTGGGCAACGGCAAAATTATTCGGTTCGGGAGGAAGAATATCCTCGCCACTGGGTTTATCCATATTGTATTTTTCCGCAAATGCCTCAGACCCAATCTCAATTTCTTCAAACATATAGTCAACTTCATTTTTGAAGTTTTCATCTTCTTCTCTGACTTCCATAAGGTTTATAAGACGGCTCAGTTCCGCAAAATTTCGGTTTTCCTCATCCGTAAAATAATAAAGGTAGCCCACAAGAGCCATATAAAGAAGCCGTTCGGCATTCTCCCAAAACTTGTCGGCGGACTGTTCGCCTTTTTCTTTAGTGCCGGATATGAAAAGGTCAACGAAAACCTTTATGTCTGCTTCACAGCGTATAAAGCTGAAGGGGTTATATTTCATAGACCTTGAAAAATCCACTGTATTAAATACTTTTATCTTGTATCCGTTGTTGACAAGCATTTGTCCGACATCACATAAAAGTGTACCTTTACGGACGGTTTGTCAAGGATGTATTGCAAATTTCACAAAAAAATTTTTATACTACTCGTTTTCAGATGAGTTTTTAATTAAGCGTATAATCTTATCGGTCATATTTTGTTTACTTGTTTTGCTGAAGTGTAGGTTTATTGTATATGTTGTATTTCCTATCTTTTTCACTATTTGAGAATTGTTTATTAGTTTTGATGTTTTTTGTTCTGAATTGTTCGTGTTGTTTCACCTCCAATCAAAAAGCCCTGTCGCTTTTCAGCAGCAGGGCAGTAAGTATCGTTGTAATAAAAAAACAGCCTTTCCGCTTATGTGAAAAGACTGTCATAATTCTATTTATTAGTTTTTGTAAAAATTATCCCTCTACAAGTCTGCGATATTTGGGATAGTCACTTTCGGGAATTTTAACCAATTTCATAGCTTGATCAATACCAATCCCCAAATTTTTCATTAATTTCTTAAGTGTTCCTACAAGAATTTCCTCCTTGCCTTCCACTCTGCCTTCATTTCTTTCTCTTCTTGCAATACCATAGCTTACATTACACATAGTTATCACATATCTTTATCCCAAAACCAATTCCCTAATCTGATTATATTTATCCGTAGGTACTTTTAAAATATTAAACGCACTGTCAAAATTATATTTTCCTGTTTCCATTAATGCTTTTATACTACTTACAAAAGCTTCAATTTTAGCTTTGTCTGCAATACCATAGCTTACATTACACATACTCGTCACCTCTTCCTCAATATTCTTTGTTATTTTGATATTAAACTCATTCTTCATTATATCCAGTCTTTCCTGTGCGGAAAGGTCTGAAGCGGTTAAAACTTCGATAAGCTTCAAACAGCTTTTATAGTTTTCGGCATCACGCTTGCCGAGGCAGACCATAACAATATCCACAAGGTCATAATCTTTGAAATTATACTTTGCTTCTCCTATAATATTTTGCTCTTTAAGCGAAAATCTTGTTATTGTGTTCTGCTTATTCTTCGGTACATCGCAGCAAATCCATATACTTACAACCTTTTTAATTTTACCATACTCGGAATTTGAAAATTCTTTATTGTACTGGTCTGAAATAAGTCTTGAACAGTAATAGACAGCACGTTTCAACAACGGATACTTCGGTGAAAAATCGTTTTGTGCTTCGACGTTTATAATCAGTTTTACTTTGCCCGAAAGGGAAGGCACATAGGCATAGAAGAGGATGTCATATCTGACAACAGTGTCCTCTCTGTCCATACCCTTTATAATTTCCTTTTCGTTTTGGTGAACGGCTTCAACAGATATTTCAGGTTCGCCCTCAATAAACTTATCGGCAATGTCATATTGGTCATAATCCTTAAATTCTTCCAAACAATCCTTTAAAATATTTGCCAAAAAGATTTTTATTGCCAGTGTCTTTTTAAGCTGCTCATCGCATTTTTTGTGTTCCTCGTTAGTATAAGCATTTTTTGCTGCTTCGGTTAATACTTCCATACTGTTTCCTTTCAAAACAATCCCAAAAACATCTTCCCTGCATCTATATTTTATTACATTCATAAAACTGTGTCAAGCAAAAAAAAGAGTTTTAAAAAATGACTTCTCACTTGAAATTTCTCAAAATAGAAATGAAAAATTATACTCATAAAAATGGGGTATTTCGTAATATGCAAGCACAGCAAGTATGTACATACCTTGCTAGACTTGTTAGGCTTACCGCCCTAAAACCCATTTGGGAAAAACTTTCCAAAGCCCCAAGGGCTGTCAGATATTTCAAGACTTTGGATATAACCTACTGTATAAGGGTAAGTACTTTTTGTAGAAGTTTCTACGTTACTTACAGTTATAAGAGGAAAGTTGGGGGTTACATTGTACACTGTATTTTTTGATAAACTGCCGATAGTGAAATAACCTCCGAGAATATTAACAGTGCCTGTTGTGCCGTTTTTACCGCCGCCGATATAATCCGCACTGCTTGTTGAGCTTGCAGGAGCAGAAGGCATTGAAAGATTAATATATCCGCCGTTTATTGTTATATTTTTGCCGTCTCCTTTACTGCCGCCGCCGATACTTGCTGCAGTGTAGATGCCGCTTTTTGCCGTAACAGTACCGCCGTTTATTGTTATATTGCTTCCTTCACCCGATGAATAAAGACCGCCGCCGTTTGAGCTGCCGCCGATACCTGCACTTGTGCTTCCGCCGATTGCAGTTATTGTACCGCCGTTAATAACTATTCCCATTCCGTAGCCGCTATGCAGCGTATCCGAAGAAGTTGCCCAGCCACCGCCAATGCCTGCACTATCTTCACTTTCAGCTATTATAATTCCGTCATTTATTTCAATATTATCAACAACACCGGAACTGCCACCGCCGATACCTGCACCGCTGACATTATAGGTTGATGAACTATCAGCTACAATTCCGTTTGCAGTTATTGTGCCGCCGTTTATCTCTATATCATTGGCATAACCATAATAACCGCTGCCGATGCCTGCTCCGCCTTCGCCGCTGTCTGCAATTATTATACCGCCGTTTATTGTTATATTGCTGCAATCGCCTTTATATCCGCTGCCGATACCCGCTCCGCCTTGACCTCCTGTGGCGGAAATTGTACCGCCGTTTATTATAATATCATTACAGGAACCGTAAAAGCCGCCGCCGATACCTGCTCCGCCGTCACCGCCGCTTGCTGTCAAACTGCCTGTTGTACTTCCGTCACCGTCAACACTTGTTATTTGTAATGCTCCGTTAGCATCTTTTTGTAAACCGGCATAACCGGAATTAGAGGTACTGCTAAATCCGTAAGAATTAATAGTGTTTGTTGCTGTTAAAACATTAGTGCCGCTGAGCTTCAATATAACACCGCTGTACCAATAGTTTGCGGTATCAACAATGTTTATAGGAGCACCGCTGTCGCTTGATATATTTACATCTTTTAAAGTAATTACAGTATCATATTTCGACAAAGATACGTTTTCTTCTATTATAATTCTGTCGGTTGATGTGGAAGTCACACCGTCAGCCATTTCTATTGTATACGTACCTTCACCTGAGATAGTAAGAACATTGTCAGCATAACTGCACGTACCGTCTGAGGTTGTTACCTTAAAATCGCCATAGGTTGTTGTAGCCGCAAGGGTCGGCGTAACCAACAGTCCGCTGACTGAAACTGCTGTCATTACAAAAGCAAGAAACGCCGACAAAAGTCTTTTTAAAGTTTTAATCATAAATTATCCCTCCATTTCAACGGAAAAGTTAAAGTTATCGTAAAATTCTTCATCTGCCATAACGTCCGAGTATCTTGCAATTTCATAGGTTCGGCAGCTGATTTCCGTAAATGTGCCGTATTCGTTTTCCGTAAACTCACTGCCGGGGATAACATCAAAGGTTATGTTTGCAAGCCCTATTGAATTTTCAAGGGCAACGTAATCGGCATCAGCCCAACAGATGATGAGTTTTCCTTCTTCAATCACTAACGCCGAGAAAACGCCGCAGTCAAGAAGATTTTCGCTGTAACAGTTTTCACCTAAAATATCAGTTTCCATAAGAACGGGAGTTACTGCATTGGGGTTATACGTGATTTCCGAAATATAACCATTGACCGTTACAAGCGAAGGGTCGACTTTAAGAGTAAAGTCTATACTTTCCTTTAAAGAGCCGCTGCTGCCGTTATTCTCTGAAGCCAACATTATGGAGTAGTTTTCAACGATTTCTTCTGCTTCATCAGCAACGGAAACGGCACTGTCGGAAACTGTTTCATCTGCTAAAATAGCCGCTTCATCTGTTAAGCCTTCGCTTTCCGTTTCCTCTGCCCCATAAGACAGACAGGGGAAAGAAGCCATAGTCAAAGCCATTAAAACAGCCATTGTCTTTTTGAATTTCTTCATTCTGTATCAATCCTTTCATAAAATTTTATAAGGGTTTAGTTTTTCAGTTTATGGGCAAACCGTAAAGCATACACAGCAGATTATTCGCTAAATACAGCCTTTTTGTAAGGTCTACGGTCAGCCACTCATCACTAACATACACTTTATTCCATATGTGGTAGGTTTCATTGTCTAAGTCCTGTTTAACAGAAGTAAGATTAGAAACCACCTTGCAGGGAATGTCGAGCTTATCCATAATCAGTTTAAAAGCAAGTGAAAATGTTTTGCACCGACCCCTGTGTTCGGTCAAAAGTGTATAGATGTTATATTCTTCGCTTTCATCGGTTTTGATTGAGTAGTCATATATGTTACTGTCCGCAAAATAATCATATACAACCTTTATCTTTTCGGGGTTCGTAAGTCCTTCGGTATCGGCTATAATATCACTGATAATCCTGTCAATCTCTCTTCTTTGCAGTAGCATTTCCTCGGCAGTATAGCTGTAAGTTAGGTTTATGCTCTCAACAATGCCGTCTGTTTCGGTGCAGCTGAAACTGCTTAAGCCGTAAAGGTAAGGATTGCTGATTTCCACAAAAGAGATGCAGTATCTGACTTCGTCATATGTAAGCCCAAATGCCTTACAGTCAAAAACCTCAATGTGTTTTTCTTCAACGGCTTCAAGAACTCGTGTAAAACCTTCAAGGTTTTTATTATCTGAAGCATACACCGAAAAAGTTATGCCCGATACAATCAAAATCGTAAAAAGCAAAATACAAAGCTTTTTTATCTTTATCTTTCTTTTCCTCCTTCGTTCAAGAATTTGTTTTTCCGCAAAATAAAAAAACACTAAGGCGGAATACCATAGTGTATCATATAATCACTCCTTCGTTTTTAGTTGTCTGCCTGTTCTTCTTCTACGGCTTCACTTGCAGCCGCATAATCACCGCTGTTGTTGGGCTTTGTATCCGAGAACTCCCTTGTATCCGAGAACTCCCAGTTGCTGACAAGTATCTCCGTCAAGGTTTGGCGGATACCTTCGCTGTCGATAATGTTTCTCGTGCGAACCTTTCCTCTGATAATGACTTTGCTGTTCTTATGCAGACATCTGCAAATGTTCTCGGCTGTTTTTCCGTAAGCCGTAATCTTGGGGAAATCTGCTTCCGGCACTTTTTTCTGCCTGGGTACGGCAAGTATAAAGCTTGTATAAACTCTTTCTCCCTCAGCCTTTTTTAGAACGGGGTCGGCTGTGACCCTGCCTGTTAAAATTGTTAAGTTCATAATGTTGTACCTCCTAAAATTTTTATTCCCATCGTTAAAGCTTGATATGAACCTCTGTTTTTTAATGATATGTAGGCTGCTACAATACTCTGTTATCCTTGTTTCCGGTAAGCTCTTTGTGCTTATCGTTTTCGTGCTGTTTATTGTAGTTTTCAGCCGCTTTCTGAGCCAAAGCAATGGACTTGTCCAAGGGACGGTGTTTTCTTCTTTTTTCTCCTTTGGCTATGTTCGAAGCTGCCTTTGCCGCCTGTTTTTCTTTAAACTCCTTTTGAAAAATATCCACCAGATCCTTGTTGTTTTTAGTTGTGGAAACAGAGTAGGTATTGTCTTTTTTGTTGTGCTTCATATAAAAATCAGCATTGAAATTTTTGAGATGTCTTTCAACATATGCAGCCATTTCTTTGGACTCCAAAATTTCCGTATTGACCCCTTGACCGGGGTTCTTTCTGACAAGCTTTCTCAGGCTTTCCGTTTTGTTGGGCTCGGAAATACGCTTAACCTCTTTTTTAACAAAGTTTAAACATATTGCCGAAGCTTTTCTTAAAAGTATTTTAAAAAAATCCGTTACAGACTTATTTGCCGTTTCTTCAAGCATTTTTCTCACCTCGTTTCATTTTCGGTCTGCCGCCTGCTTTCCGGCTCTGCTGTCTTTCACTTTTTTCATCATAGCGAGAGTTGTGTTAAGATTTCTTCGCTTTCTGACTTTTTCAATAGGCGGCTTGCTGTTATCAAATGTATGATTTTCAGAAGCCGCCGTTTTTGAAGCTTCATCTTTTGATTTGATTTTTGCTTCTGCTTTATTTATATCGGCTAAAGCCCTGTTGACAGTATTTTCTCGGCTGAAATTTCTGCAAAGCCCGTTAATTAGATTTTTAATACTTTTTAAATCGGAATAATATTTTGAATAATTAAATATAAACTCCTTATCCTCCGCAGATAAATATGGAGCTTCGTATTCCATTGTTTTTGTTTTTTCAAAATAGAATTTTTTGATGTCCTCAATTTCTGTTCCTGTGAAGTTATATAAAAAATCAACAAGATTTATTAAAATTCTGACTTGCTCGTTTAAGTCGGCATTTTCCAGTTTCTGAACTATCAGCCCCGAAATCAGATTGTTAATATCAAATATAATTTCATCATCCATAAAATCGTCTCCCCCATAATAATCAATGATAAAACCGATACGGCACTCCCTGTCATAAAAATAAGGGGAAAGGAGAAAGCAAAACCTTGTTTTTTACGGCGGGGAAGTGCCTTTCGATCTGTGCTTGCAGTAAACCTATCTCAACCGCTAACTGAAACCGCAAACACCTATATCAAAATACAACTTGTAATCAATAGAAAGAATTTACTGAAAGCCAAAATATCTAACCCTAATTCATAAATAATTTTGGGCATTAAAATAAGCCCTGTTTATTCATATACTTGATATGTAAAACAAGGACTTATTCAGATGTCCAAATATTCATATATAGTTATAATAACGATATTAAAATGAATTTGAGGCTCCCTCATAACTTTTCTTTAAAAGTGGTAAATTAGTAGTAAAACAAGTATTGCAAACTCTTTAACCCAACATAAAAACCCGATTTTTTAGGGGTTTTAAGGCTTTAAACTCTTTTTAAGACATTTTTCCGTTAGGAAAAATTCTGAACCCTTTTCACATAATCCGAAGTTAATACTTAATTCATAAGCATCAACCCTTTTATATGTTATGGGCAGGTGAGGAATAACAATAACCGCTTACAGTTCCTCTTTGCGGCAGAGGGCAAATCCTCAGCCGGAATCCATAAGGATTCTTGAAGTTAATTATACCATAACATTTCAGATAAAACAACAAAAAATTTAAAAGAGGGAACAGTTTTTGGCTGAAGTGAAAAGTTTACTTCCACTTTGAAACGTTCCGAAAACGAAGTGGAAATTACTCTTACAAAAAACTAAAAAACAATGAAATTTATTCGTAAAAATAGAAGTTAGTATTACAGTTAAGTGAATAAACATCAAATTGGCTGTCAAAAAGGTTGATTTTCGGTAAGCGGTCAATAATTATGCGGCTATCTAAGACATCATAAAAATGATAAAATT
>JAJPZT010000067.1 GCA_021204175.1 Clostridiales bacterium
CCGTTCTTGATTTTTTGTAAAAATATAATATGCGCATTGTGTCCACACCTGGTTTAAGTCCACACGTCAATCTAATTTAGCAACAAGCCTGTAACATTAATTAAGGCAATAAAACAGCGGATGAATTTCGCTATTTTATCTATATCGAATAAAATGCTCTTCAAAATACCGCTTACAGCCTTTTTTTGGGTTCAAAGCGGTTTTTATATTCTCTTGCTAAGTTTAGAACGTTTTTTCGCATAATATTCAGATTTTTCTGCACATTCATATCTCACACTTTTGTTTTGTCCTCAAGAAAATGACCATCTAACAGCCGGTACATACTTTCTATAAGCCATTACGCACATGCATATTTCATCATTTGCCGTTTTTCGTAAATTCAGTGTGTATTGCTCTGCTGATGTTAAGAACACTTATTAATTCTTTGAATACTTCAGGTTCGGAAATTTTTGTCTTGCAGGGAAGAGAATCCAATATCAATTTATTCTCCGCATCTATTGCACTCAAAATATGAAAAAGTTGGTTTTCCTTACTTCTTTTACCGTTCATCGAAAACCTTTCCAAACTTCTGAGGGTCAGCGCAGCCTATAAGATTATAAAGCTGCACCCTCGAAGATAATTTGCGAATCTTAAATTCTTCCAATAAAAATTTACTTACCGGCTCCGCCTTTGCCCGTTCATAAATGTCCGATATTGTTTGAAGATTGCATAATATTCCGCATATCATTATTGTTAAAATATCTGATATGCTGTAATAGTATTCGCTCGCTGTCTTTATCTATTTGCTTCATTTTTTATTGTAATTTACTAAAGCTGTTCATAATCATCACCTGATTTTATTACGGCATATTTCCGCTTGTTTGTAAATTACAAAATTATTTCAAAATCAGATTGACGTGTGACTAAAGCTGAAACCGTTGACACTGACTCAACTTCGTATTATACTGAATATAAATACAATGATTTGGGAAGAATGACAGCTTTAATTATGAGAAACGGTGCAAACACCACTTCCTATATACGTGACAGTTTCAACAGAGTTGCAAAGATGACAGATCCTTTGGGTAACAGTGAAAGCTATACCTATGACCTTAACAACAATTACTTATGATGATATGAACCGTCTTACAAAAGAGGCTTCGAGCTTATAATTTAACTGTAAGCCGAACACATAAAAAACATTCTAAAAAAACAGGGCTGTCTCAAATCATTCTTCATCAGATCAATTTGAGGCGTCCCTTTTTGGTCCGTATTTTTTATTTATTAGTATCACCATCCGCAGAATTACAACCGCAGGATATACGGCATCAGGCACTGCCCCATAATCATTGCATCTATTCTTGAAATATTAAGTATCATAAAGTGCAATCTGCCGCAGTTCACAAGCAAAATAATAAGCGACAGTGATTCCAATATAATTTTACACAGAAAAAACTAATAATTTCTGCTTACAAAAATAATCGTAGATATCATCAGTTTTTATAAGCGGTTTAGGATTGTTTCCAAGGGATACATTCATTTCCTATGTTATATATTATCACACATATTTTTTTGTCAGTCTTAATAACAATCAGTCTTTTGCCGTCATTTTATAAAAAATTTTACAGCTTTCCCTCGACTATAAGATTTGCCGCAATGTCAAGACTGCCGACGCAGTAGTCAATGGATTTCATAATATCTTTATCAAAGGGAATCATATCGGGAACCGCCACAACCCTAATACCTGCATTTTGTCCTGCTTTTATTCCCGCCGGGCTGTCCTCGATTACTATGCACTCTTCGCACTTAAGCCCCAGCATATCCGCCGCCTTCAGAAAAATATCCGGCGCAGGCTTGCCTCTTTCCACTGTGTCTCCGTAAACAAAAGCGTCAAAGCATTTCTTAACATCAGCCTTTTCAAAATAAAATTCCGCCAAGTCTCTGCCCGTAGACGTAGCCACCGCAGTCAATATCCCCTTGTTTTTCGTATAGGCAATAAGTTCGTTAAATCCCTTTTTAATAGGCACACCGAACTCATTTATATAATCGGTTATAAATTTTGTTCTGATGTCCCTTGCCCCGTCATAGTCAAAATCCTCTCCGAACCTGTCCTTAAAAAGCCTGCGGCTATAGCTTCTTGCGGTTCCCTTAAAGCTGTTTATAAACTTCATATCGAGTTCAATTCCCAGCTCCTCTCCGCACTTAAGCCAGCCCATAGTGGAAAGCCTTTCAGTGTCAAAAACAACCCCGTCCATATCAAATATTATTCCTTTAACCATTATATTCACCTCATTGCAATATATCATATATTTTCAAATAATAACAACTATCGAAATTGCCGCCGGAATGACTGCCGCCAAAATCAGCGGTATTGCTCCGTCATAATAGCCTAACGCGGTGTCAAGCTTATAATACAATATGTAGCATATAAGACTGACTGCCGCCGCTGCAGCTGTAATTATAATAAAAACAACAGCGGTAAAATTTGAAAAATGTTCTGCGGCATACAGTGCATTCAGTTCTAAAAGCATCAAAACAGCCCAGCCTACTATCAAAAACAGCTCCGTTGTAACCTGACGTTTCATAACAACAGAAGTCAACACATACAAAATCAAATATAATACTATTCCGCCAAACAAAATAGAGCTCCCGGGTATCAATCCTGTCTGAAGCTTCAAAGGGCTGCTTCCTTTTATAATTTCGGCTATGCCTGCCAAGCCGAAAACAAATGCAGGAAGCAAAAGCCAACCGCTTCTCATACCCTTAACCGCTCCCGTCGGCTTAAAAGCCAAAAGCCACCACGCCAAATAAAATAAGCAGCAAATTATAAGCAAAACATTTCCTGTCAAAATCTGTTTTGTCTGTTCATCTAACCGATATATCACTATAATCTCCCCTTTCATATGCAATACCCTGTCTTTTATATAATTGATTATATCAAAGCAAAGCTTCAAAAGCAACAAAATCATATTATTTTCAAGAATAATTCGGTTGGTAAGTACAAAATGATTTTGTTATAATTATATAAGCAGAAAACGTGTGTTTTACACAACAGTCGGGCATTAAAAAACATTAATGAAGCTGCCGCCGAACAGGTCTATGCCCTCTCAAAAATGATACAGATTAAACAACAGCGGCAGTTATCCCTTATGAGAATGACTGCCGCTGCAGTTGTTTTATAAATTTTTCATAAATTTCTTGATTTCGGGCAAGGTCGAATATGAAGCTATTGCACCGCTTTTTGTTACGCTTAAGGCTGAAGCGCAGTTTGCGAAGTAAAGCATTTCGTGAAGCTCTTTTTCGGAAAGTGCCGTTAATGTTTCTTTTTCAACATCCGCCGCCGAAAGAGCATAAAGGAAGGAGCCTATAATGCAGTCCCCTGCCCCGGTGGTGTCTTTTGCCGTTACCTTCGAGGCTTTTACTTTTATTTCTTTGCCGGAAGTTAAAAGAGCGGCGCCGTCTCCTCCCATAGTGTACATAATCATTTTTACGCCCTGTGAAAAAAGAGAGGGAGCGGCTTTTTTAATGTCTGTTTCACCTGTTATTAATTCCAGCTCCTCATCGGAAATTTTTAATATATCCGCATATTTTATGAAGTCTCTTATTGTGTTTACGCAGTTTTCGGCACTGTCCCAAAGATTAAGGCGAATGTTGGGGTCAAAGCTGATTATTGCGTTTTGGCTCTTGGCAAGCTCTATGGCTTTTATGTGGGCGTACTTTACCGGTGCTTCTATAAGGTCAACAGAACAGAAATGCAAAATCCCTGTGTCTTTAAGCATATCCTCCGATATTTCATCAGCTTCGAGAAGCATATCCGCCGAAGGGTTTCTGTAAAACGAAAAATCTCTGTTTCCATCAGAAGCTAAGGCAACAAAAGCAAGGGCTGTATTTGCTTCATCGGTTCGTAAAACAGATCCTGTATCAACACCGGCTTGATTTAATGTGTCCGCAATATAATCGCCGAAGGGGTCATTGCCTAACTTTGTAATTATTCGGCTTTTTCCGCCAAGCAAAGCTGCAGCCGCCGCCACATTTGCCGGTGCACCGCCGCAGACTCTTTTAAACCCGGTTACGTCCTTAAGCCGACAGCCCTTTTCCTCAGGTATAAAATCAATTAAGGCTTCTCCGATTGCAGTTATATACTTCATTTTACAGCCTCCTATTTTATTTGTATTCAAAGCCTTTAAGCTTCCAAACCTTAAAACCGGCACAGTTTTCATCAGGTCTTATTCCGCTGTATTTTTCAGGATAGAACCGGGAAGAAAAAACCTCTTCGCCGCCGTTTACGAAAACTTCTATTGATGAGCTGTCGCAGAAAATTCTTAATTCTTCAAGGCTTTCAAGGCTTACGCATCTTTCTTTTCTGCCTGCGCCGCTTTCCCCGAAGGACAGTGTTAAAACATTATTATTATAGCATATTTTACAGTCACTGTGAACGGTAATTTCGGTTTTTTCCGGATTGTTATAAGTTATAAGGGCTTCAAAAGCCTTTATTCCCTCTTGATTTTCCTTTGTTATATCCTTTTCTCTTAAGCTTTCATATTCTCTTATAGGTCTTTGAATAAGCTTACTGCCCTTAAGGCTTAATTCTCTTGGTATTGTCAGACAGTGTGACCATCCGAACTCTTCACAGGGATTTGAATAATAACCTTCTAAATCCGGTAAACCAAGCCAGCCTATCATAATTCTTCTGCCGTCTGAGGTTTCAAAGGACTGGGGAGCATAGAAATCAAAACCCCTGTCAAGCTCGTTAAACTCCCCTACGGTACAACCCTCGTCTGTAAAACTGCCTTCAAGAAAAGCCCAGCCGCTTTGATAGACGTTGTTATATTTAAAGCCTTCCGGTTCTATGCCCTGTGGGGAGAATGCCAAAATCTGTTTTCCGCTTAAGAAAAACAAGTCGGGACATTCCCACATATAGCCGAATTTTTCGGCAGTTCTCAGGCGGTTTATGAGCCGCCAGTTTGTTTTGTTTTCGGATTCATAAACCAAAACCTCGCCGATGTCCTCTGTTGTTCTTGAGCCCAAAACAATATAAAATTTACCGTTGTGCTTAAATACTTTAGGATCTCTTACATGACAGGTACAGTCAGAGGGGTAGTCGGAGTTTTTCATAAGAAGGGTTTTATCGTCAAAGGTTTCTCCGTCCTCCGAAACGGCGAGCACAAGATTGTGTTCTCTGCCATTGTTAATATAGTCAAAATCTCCGAGCTGCTTTACATTGCCTGTATAATAAAGGTACATTTTGCCATCATCTATAAGAGCCGAACCAGAGTAAACCCCGTGGCAGTCAAAGCTTTGGTCACAGCAGAGAGCCGGAGTTAAATATTCATAGGTTATAAAATCCTTTGTTTTATAATGTCCCCAAAAATTCGTTCCGGGCTTTGTGTCAAAGGGTGAATACTGATAAAATATGTGATATTCTCCCTTGAATTCACAAAGACCGTTAGGGTCGTTAAGCCAGCCTGTTTTGGGCATAATATGGAAAAGCTGACGCCACTTTGTCGGTTTGTTTTCCGCCGCTTTTTCAAAAAGAGCCGCTGTCTGAAGAAGATTTGTTTTCTTTATATTGTTGAACTTCATATTTTCACCTCGATTAATGGGGTAAGGCATCGGAAAAAGCTTCCGATGCCCACACCGTTATTCTCAAAATTAAGCTTCGTCTTTATAGCCGAAAAGGTAGGAAAGAACAAAGGCAACCGCTACAGCTACAGCCATTGAAATTACATACTGAAGGGGAGCGTGAAGGTGAAGAAGTATTGCGAAAATACCCGTTACACCTGTTGCTGTTGCTCCTAAGTGGAACAGGGAAGCAACCATAGCTCCGCATGCACCGCCGATTGCTCCGCATACAAACACCTTTGTATATCTTAAGTTTACACCGAAGATTGCCGGTTCTGTTATGCCAAGCATTGCCGAAAGAGCCGCAGGAAGAGCAAGTGACTTTGTCTTTGCCTTCTTTGTTTTAACTGCTACTGCAAGACAGGCTGCACCCTGAGCCATATTTGCCGCCGAAGCAAGAGGAAGCCAGTAGGTATAGCCATATTGTGAAATCTGACCTAAGTCAATAACGGTGTACATATGGTGAATACCTGCTACAACAGTTGAAGAATAAAGACCGCCCATAATGAAGGAGCCTATTCCGAAGGGAAGTGTAAGAAGAACGAGAATACCTGAAATTATAGCATTTTCAATATAGATGAATATAGGTCCTATGAATGTGAATACAAGGAAAGCTGTTGCAAGAAGGCTTACCAAAGGGGTGACGAAAAGATCGATTATTTCGGGAACAACCTTATGCAGACGCTTTTCAATGTTTGCAAGTATCAATGAAGCTATAACAATTGGAATAACGTGGCCCTGATAGCCTACCATATGAACATCGTAAAGTCCGAAAATGCTGAAGGACTGAGCATAGCCCTCTGTTGCTACGGTATAGGCGTTCTGAAGATTTGTGTGAATAAGGAACATTGCCAAAACCGCACCTAAATAGGGATTTCCGCCGAAGGTTTTTGTTGCAGAAAAGCCTATTAAAATAGGAAGGAATGTAAAGGCGGCGCTGCTTAAAAGCGAAATAATCTGGAAAACATAGCCGTTGGTGTTAATGGCTATGTAGCCGTTTGTATTCATAAAGTTTAAGGCTTCTGTCAGACCCATAATAAGACCGCAGGCAACAATTGCCGGAATTATGGGAACGAAAACGTCGCCCAGTGTCTTTATAAGACGTTTGAAAATGTTCGACTTTGCGGCTGCCTGCTGTTTAACCTCCGAGGTTGAAGCGGCGGATATGCCGGCAATCTGTATAAACTCGTCATAAACCTTATTTACTGTGCCTGTTCCGAAGATAATCTGAAGCTGACCTGAGGCAATGAAACAGCCCTTAACGCCGTCTATTTCTTCAATATCTTCTTTTTTGATAATATCGTTGTCTGCAACAACCAGTCTCAAACGTGTTGCACAATGAGCGGCTGAAACTATGTTTTCCTTGCCGCCGATTTTTTCAATTACCTGTTCAGCCGATTTTCTGTAATCCATAAAATTAAACCTCCTGTAATAAATTTAATAATAAGAACACTATAAAAACGCAGATGCCTGCAGGACTTATCTGAAATCGTTTTCATATCTTGAATTTATTATAGTCTTTTTTGAGGTTTTTGTAAATTCGCTTTTCTTACAAAGGTTAAAAATTTTTTTATTAAAATTAAACAAATTAATGAAATCGTTTTCACATTTGTTTCACATTCGTGCTTTCTCTTTCTATAACTCTGTAGCCCAGGCGCAGCTGTTTAAAAGCCTTCTCCCCCTGCATCATTTCAAGTAGCAGCTTACAGGCTTCTTCTCCCGCTGTTTCATAATAAAGTTTTACCGTTGAAAGCGAAGGTGTAACAAGCTCAGACATCTGGGTGTTGCCTGTTCCTATAATTTTTATGTCATCGGGAATAGAAAGCCCGAACTCCTTTATTACCTTCATTGCTCCTATGGCAATACTGTCCGTTGCACAGAAAACCCCGTCAATACGGCTGCTGCTTTCCAAAATCTCTCTCATACGGGCTGTTCCCGAAGCAAGGTTAAATGTTCCCTCTTTAATTATAACAGGGTCGGGTTTTATGCCGTTATCGGAAAGAGCCTTTATATAGCCGTCATAGCGATCCTGACCTGCGGCTTTGTCCTTTTTTGTTACTCCTATGTAGGCTATTTTTCGGCAGCCCTTGTCAATTAAATGACATACTGCATAATATGCTCCGTGAAAATCGTCATTATATACACAGGAAAATTTTTCGGTATACTGTGAAAGAACAACCATAGGCTTGCCTAATTTTTTCATTGCTTTGTAATGAGCAGGTGTAAAAATTGTAGCCGTTAAAATCACTCCGTCAACATTGCCTGTTTGAAAAATGTTGAGATAGTCAACCTCTTTATCATAGGCATTATCGGTATTTGCCAAAATAAGGCTGTATTTAGAGCCCTCAAGAGCCTTTGTTATCCCGTTTACCATTTTTGACACCGATTCGGAGCTTATTTTAGGCACAATTACCCCTATAATCAAATTTTTCTTTGTTCTTAGACTTTGAGCCGAAGAAGAGGGAACATGGCCCGTTTTTGAAACAACCTCTTCTATTTTCTTCTTTTTTTCATCGCTTAAATAGCCACCGTTAAAATAACGTGAAACAGCCGCCGGAGAAACCCCCGCCAAAGCCGCCACTTCCGATATTTTCATAATTTCCGCCCTCTTTCTGTAATCGATTTCATATTATTTATTATACACATATCTGAATTTTTTTCAAGAGCCCGGGGCTTGTTAAAATGCCCGAAAATAAGCCTTATAATTTGTTAAAAATCACAAAAAGACCGTTAAGCCTATTGCTGTTTGACTTTCGGTAACGGTCTTTCTGTGATAGAATATATATATATATTAAAGGAGAAGCTTTTTTATAGGCTGTACAATAAACCTTACATATTTAATCGGCTGAGCAAACCGCTTTTCTTACCGGCAAAACGAAAGACGGTGAAACCGAAAGCTCATCTATGCCGTAATCAAGGAAGGTCTGTGTAAGGGTTGTGTCTGCTCCCAATTCGCCGCAGATACCTGCCCAAATGCCTGCTTTGTGGGCATTTTCGATAACAGTTTTTATTGACCTCAAAACAGCAGGGTGATGAGGGTTATTTATGCTGTCAAGCTTTGAATTCTGCCTGTCAATGGCTAAGGTATACTGGGTTAAATCGTTTGTGCCTATGCTGAAAAAGTCAACATTTTGGGCAAGCTCATAGCTCATTATAACCGAAGCCGGAGTTTCAATCATAATGCCCTGTTCTATGTTTTCGTTGAATTTAACATTTTCCGCTCTCAATTCGTTTTTAACATCTTCAACAATAGCCTTAATCTGCAAAACCTCATCTACAGATATAATCATAGGATACATAACCGCTATGTTTCCGAAAGCACTTGCCCGAAGCAGAGCTCTGAGCTGTGTTTTGAAAATGTCAGTTCTGTCAAGACAGATTCTTATAGCCCTGTAGCCCATAGCCGGGTTATCCTCTTTGCCCAAATTAAAATAGTCAACCTGTTTGTCTGCCCCCAAATCCAAAGTTCTTATTATAACCTTCTTGCCGCCCATTGTTTCGGCGACTTTTTTATATGCGGCAAACTGCTCTTCCTCTGTGGGGAAATCATCACAATCCAAATATAAAAATTCACTTCTGAAAAGACCTATCCCCTCAGCGTCATTTTCAATAACCGAGCCTAAATCCAACGGTTTTCCTATATTTGCATAAAGCTTAATTTGTTTTCCGCTTTTCGAAATTGTCTTTTTGCCTTTAAGGCTTTTAAGAAGCTCTCGCTTTTCGGTATCCTTCTTTTGAATTTCCTTATAGGCTTCAATTGTTTCTTCATCCGGATCGATTATAAATATTCCCTTGTATCCGTCAACAATGCCGATTTTGCCGTTCCACTCTTTGTCGATTTTTACCCCAATAAGAGCAGGTAAATTCATTGTTCTGGCAAGAATTGCAGTGTGGGAGTTTGAAGAGCCAAGCTCCGTTACAAAAGCAAGAAGCTTATTCTTGTCAAGCTGAATTGTTTCGCTGGGGGCTAAGTCCTCGGTAACTATAATTGAAGGCTCGCTTAACTGACTTAAACTTGTGCTGCCTAAGAGTACGGATATAACCCTTTCCGAAATGTCCTTTATGTCGGCGGCTCTCGCCTTAAAATATTCGTCCTCCATATTGGCAAACATTTCTGCCATAGCGTCTCCCGTAACAGCAACCGCATAATCTGCATTTACCTGCTGATTTTCGATTTTTTCAATAATGCCCTCATTAAAGTCATCGTCCTCCAACATCATTTGGTGAACCTCGAAAATAGCGGCGTTGTCCTCTCCTACTTCCTTAAGAGCCTTTTCGTAAAGCCCTTGAAGCTGTTTAACAGCCTCTTCTTTTGCGGTCTCATATCTTGCCTTTTCCGCTTCGACATCAGTAATTTTGGTTCTTCTGACCTGCTGCTTTTCCTTTGAACCGAAAACAATCTTTCCTATGGCAACCCCTTTAAAAATGGCTTTTCCGCCGAATTTTTCCATACCTTTCCCCGTCCTTCACTTATAAATTATTCTTAAAGAAATTCTCTATTACAACAGCGTCTGCCGCTTCGTTTTCTCCGTTTACTTCAACAGTCACCTCTGTGCCTTTTCTGACGCCAAGCCCCATAAGAGCCATAAGCTTTGTTGCGTCGGCGGACTTTGCCCCTGCCTTAACAACAATCTTAGAAGAAAGTCCCTTTGCTGCCTTTACCAAAAGCCCTGCCGGTCTGGCGTGAATACCTACTTCGTCTGTAATAACATAATTAAAGCTTTTCATTTTTTGTTTTCTCCTTTCCCCGGGGTTATTTTACGTCCAAAAGCTTAACGCCTGCACCCTGTGTGCCTTCGCAAACCTTTTCAATTTTTTCAAAATCATCTGAATTTGTGACAATTACGGGAGTAACCGTTCTGTAGCCTGCCTTCTTAATTCCGTCAAGGTCGGCTATAGCCATAAGGTCGTCTTTTTTGATTTTCTGTCCGTCTTTGACCTTAATATTAAAGCATTTTCCCTCAAGGTTTACAGTGTCAAGCCCGATATGAATAAGAAGCTCAACTCCGCCCTTTGACATAAGCCCCAAAGCGTGCTTCGTGTCATAAACCATTGTTACCTCGCCGTCAAAGGGAGCGTAAACCTTTCCGTCGGAAGGCTCAACTGCAGCGCCCTGACCTAACATACCTTCGGAAAAAACTCCGTCCCCAACCTCTTTTAAGTCAATAACCTTTCCGTTCATAGGAAGATAAACCGCCTTTGGGTCTGTGGGAGCCTGTGCCTCGCTTTGAGCCGGTGACTGTGAACCCTTTTTAAATCTGTCAAATAATCCCATATTAAATACCTCCTTATGTTAAGCTGTATGGTGAAATCGTTTTCATATATTTATTATAGTCATATTTGCCCTGTTTGTAAATTCACGTATTTAACAAAATACGAATATTTTGTTTAGATAAAATCCACAAAATATGAAACCGTTTTCATATTTTGTTTCACATTTCATTATATGGGACAAAGAAATAAAAATAATCGTATTGGGGTGTCAAAATTGCTGCTTCTGCCCTTCTGACCCTCTGCGTCCGTAAAGGTTATGTATTTTTAAGTGTCAGACCTTTCCTGCTCTTTAATAAGTTCAATAAAATTATCTTTTGATACGGCTGTTTCAAGAGCTTTGCTGACAGTTACCGCCATATCAAGCATATAATTTTAAATTGACTATTGCCGCTTTTTCTATGACTCGATATTTATTTTCCTTGTCTGCGATATGCCTCATAATATATTCTCTCTGCGAAAGACCCGATTGCCTAACATTTTTTGTTAAGGCAAGTTCGCTGTCGGAAACCATTATTTTCAAAGAATGTTGTCTTTTTCGGTTTGCTATGGCTGTCACTTCTTTCGATGCCTTGCGGCAAATTTAAACTGAGCAGCTTCTTTTCGGCACAGAGCAGCTGTCGTTTTTCGTTTTTTCGGAAAAGTATATGCCAACGCAAAAAGACAGCCAAAGACTGTTTTCAGCCGACAGCTTTATGACTGCCTTTCGGTTGGCACATATCTTTTCAAGCTGCATATAAGTTCAAGATAATCAGAGTTATATGCTAAGCCTTAACGGTATCCTTACAGCGGGAGTTTCCTTGACGATTTCATCTTAGGAATTATGATTCCATCTCATCTTATCATATCGTTTTTATCTTATCAATCTATTTTGAGAAGAGAGGAGAAGAGAAAAT
>JAJPZT010000079.1:0-6868 GCA_021204175.1 Clostridiales bacterium
CAAGAACATCACTCATATCATCTGCTTTAAAAATATAGCTGCCATAGTTATAAGCTGAATCATAAAGCCCGTCCATTTCTGTGTAGCCGCCAAGTTCATTTTCGACATATAAATCAATACCTCTATATATAGCAAGCTGACCGGTTATTAATGAAGCATACTGTGCAAAAACACTTTCTGAAGTTGTTTCCGATTCATTCATAAATTGTTGATAATCTGATGTATAAGTTGAGCCATCTCCCCAATCTGTAATTTCTGAAGCCAAATCCATTGCCTCTTGTCTTGTTTCGCACTGCAAGAGTCTATTTGCATAGTTTTCAAAAACAACCTTTATATCTGCAAATGTATATGGGTCTATATCAAAATTGTTTTCCAAATATTCAATTTCAGTATTGCTGTCACTTCCGATAATACTTACAGTCTTTGTATCAGCATCCCAATTAACAGTATATCCAAACGCTTCAGCAACATATTTGGCAGGAGCCAATGTTCTTCCGTCTACAATTAAAGGCGATGTGTCCATACCATACTCTTCGCCATTAATTGTTTCTGTTGTACTGTTTATGGTCATAATAACAGTTGTATTACCTTTTGTGCCTACAATGGTCTTTGTTTCAGCATCCCAAACAACCGTTGCCCCAACGGCTTCAAAAATTGACCTTACAGGAACCATTGTTCTTCCGTCAATAATTTGCGGAGAAACATCTGTAGATATAGGTTCTCCGTTAATATCTAAAGATATTGACGACGCTAAAGTAGTTACTGCTTGACTGATACAAAGTAAAATTGTTGCAGAAGTAAGCAAAAGTTTTTTCTTCACAAAAATCCCTTCTTTCTTAAATTGTAAACATATTTGTAATCATTTCTCCATTTCCATACTATCATATTTATCGCTAAAAGTCAACTATTTAAATATATAATCAACCAATTAAATATACATAATGTAGTATGATAGCTACGAGGAGGTTTACTTATGATAAACTTTGGAAACACATTGAAAACTTTACGTTTAAACGAGAATATGACACAGGCACAACTCGCTCAAAAATTAGATTTAACTAAATCTGTCATAAGTGCATACGAAACAGGCTTGCGTTTACCTTCTTATGATGTATTAATTCACATTGCAAAAATATTTAATGTCAGTACAGACTATCTGTTAGGAATTGAGCGTAAACAAGATATTGACCTATCAGGCTTATCACAAGCCGAAATAGATGCCCTTATAAATTTAATTAAGGCTATGAAATATTCAAGGTAATGTCCTCTATAATATTCTTTTGTTCGGGAACAACGCTTTTTAAGATGTTGTATGAGTTGAACACATATACACTCTTTAATAAATAAGGTTTATTTTTATAATGTAAACTCTCCCCTTAATATCTGTTGCTCTATAGTGGAGAGGTACAACTATCAGTAAGTTGTTATTGTGTCATCGAACAAAACCATCGACTGTTTTGCAGATGTTGGCATTTGCGATGGTTTTTCTCGATAACATTTTTTAAAAAAATATGTTTTAAACATCGAAAAAACTCTCCGTTTCCATTGAGTTTTTATGATTGATATAGCAAATTTTTAAAAATTGTGAGTTTTGTGTCGATTATAAATTTATGACTTAAATGTTTTGCTGTGATTTCAGTTCATCAGCTAACTCTTTTTTATACTTGTAATAAACATTTCTTGATACTTTTGTTTTGGCATTCGCACATAATACTTTCAGTAAATCACTGTCTGTCATACTGCCTTTAAAAGATTTTGATTTTTTAAGTATTTCAGCTTTTATAGGTTCTTTTTTCTTGATATGAAGCTTTGCCCCTTCTTTTTGACCTATCTGTTTTCCGTTTTGGCGGGCTGTTTCAATCCCCTCTTTGGTTCTTTGATGTAAATCATCTACTTCTTTTTGAGCCTGCTCAAATGCTATTCTAATCTGCTTTTCGGCTAACCGCTTAAAATATTTGTTAAGTCCCTCAAAAATCAAATCTTCATCTGTTCCTGTGTATGGTATTTTATCCTGCGTGTTTTGTTCATAAACATCGGTATCAATATAATGCTCTTTCAAAAATATAAGGTTTATACCTTTGTTAAGCAAATCAAAATACATCTGTATGCCTTCATCAGCATTTCGGCTCATTCTCGAAACACTGTCAAACACAATAGTATCATTAGCAGCAACTATTTTTATAAGCTTGTTAAATTCCTTTCGCCCATAAATTTTTGTACCTGTATATGCTTCTTTATATATTTTAGCTTCGGGATAAGCAGACAATATATTTCTAACTTGTCTTTCTATATTTTGTGTGTTTCTACTGATTCTGCAATAGCCATAAATCATAATTAGTAACCTCTCTTTCTAATTTAATATTAGTTTTAACATTCGTTAGATTTAATACTTAGATTATATCACTTTGGAGAGGTTATGTCAACAATTTTTAATACTTTTTATGTAAACATTAAATGTGATATAAAATTAGATTTATAATGTCAAGGCTCTTTCAAGTAGTAAATCAGTAGTAAAATAAATTATCGCTCAGTTGATTTTATTGATAATTAGGGAGATTTTATTGCAGTAGGCAAATATTCCCGTGGCACACAAACATAACCTTTATCATAAAAAATCAATCCTTTCAAAGCAATATCTTTCATAAAGCAATTATATCATAAGGATAAAAATGCTTCAAGTCCGGAGTTCTTTCGGTGTATTGCTTCAAAAATTTATTATTTTCATTCAAAAAAGGCATACCTGTTTAAAAAAGTATGCCTTTCGTTCAATTTTTTATTCCTCATCCTCAAACAAAAGCTTAGGATCTTCCGCTGTGTCATTATGGCTTAAGCCGAACTGAAGGTGCGCCCCCAAAGCCGAGCCGAAATCGGTAGGCTCGCCTACAAAGCCTATAACGTCTCCTGCGTTTACAATGTCTCCAACAGCAGCCGAGATATTCTCTCCGAGCCTACTGTATGTAGACATCCAACCGTTGCCATGGTCAACAACTACAAAATTGCCTAAAATCTCGTCATAGCCTGCGTCATAAACCACGCCGTCTGCGCTTGCCCCTACGGGAGTTCCCACATCGGCGGCTATGCAAATGCTGTCAGTAGTGCGGTACTGTTCAAGAGTGGGGTCGAAAACCGCTATTTCGGGGCTGAAATCCATAACAATCTGCCCCTCAACAGGCATAAGCATTGTCTCCGAGCTTTCATCAAACGAAAAGAGATTGTCTGCGCTTGCCGTCTTTTTCGTGTCATCTGTTTTTGTTTCAGTCTGACCCTCGGCAGTTTTTGTTTTGGGCTTTGAAGCCGCTGTTTCAGCCTCTGCGGTCTTTTCCGTCACCGCTTCTGTGGGCTTTTCCGCTGTTTTGGCAGCTGTGGTCGTTTCAGCGGACTGCTCCTTATAGCTTTTGTCCTTAGAGCCGCTTACGGCAGTATCCTCATAGGGTTCGCTGAGCTCCGCCGTTTCGCCCTGACCTTCGGTTCTGCTGTCATAAACCGCCACCCCCGCCGCCAAAACCACAATCAGCGCCACACAGGTATAAATTACTGCGGCATAGCCGTTTTCATTAAAAAAATTCTTAATCTTGTCTTTCACTGAAAAACACCTCCGTAGCCCTATTATTGCCGAAGGTGTTGATTTATATTCATTTAAACTAAAATAAACTAAAATTTAATGCTTTTTATTACTGAAATAAATTCTGCGTTGTTTTTTGTCTTTGACATAATTTCGTTGAATGTGCCTGTTATTTCAACAGGTGTTGCGTTGGATATGCCACGTCTTATGTTATAAACACATTCAAGCTCTTCGGGACTTAACAGATCCTCCTCACGGCGTGTTCCCGATTTTAAAATATCGATAGCCGGGAAAATCCGCCTTTCCGAAAGCTTTCTGTTAAGAACAAGCTCCATATTCCCCGTTCCCTTAAACTCTTCATAAACCACGTCGTCAAGCTTGCTGCCCGTTTCAACAAGAGCCGTCGCCAAAATCGTCAGACTTCCGCCGTTTTCAATATTTCTGGCTGCACCGAAAAATCTTTTGGGCATATAAAGAGCCGCCGGATCAAGACCGCCCGAAAGAGTTCTGCCGCTTGGGGGTACGGTTAAATTATACGCCCTTGAAAGCCTTGTAATGGAGTCAAGAAGAATAACAAGATCCTGCCCCTGTTCAACAAGCCTTTTGGCACGCTCCAAAACCATTTCAGCCACCTTTTTATGGTGCTCCGGCTGTTCATCGAACGTAGAATAAACAACGTCCACATTCTCGCCGCTTATTGACCTCTGCATATCGGTCACTTCTTCAGGGCGTTCGTCAATTAAAAGAGCAATTATTTTAATATTCGGATAGTTTGTAATAATTGAGTTGGCAATTTTTTTAATAAGGACAGTTTTGCCTGCCTTGGGCTGGGCCACAATCATACCTCTCTGCCCCTTGCCTATGGGTGAAATCAAATCTATTGTTCGTGTGGAAATATCTTTTCCGTCAGTTTCAAGCCTGATTTTTTCATTGGGATACAACGGCGTTAAATCTTCAAAATTAGGTCTGTGCATAGTCTTAATAGGGCTTTCGCCGTTTACCGAATTAACATAAATTAAAGCATTGAATTTATCTGTTTCTTTTTGGGTACGTGTAATACCCTCAATAAAATCGCCTGTTTTAAGATTAAAGCGCTTAATTTGAATGCCGTTTATATAAACGTCTTTAGAACCGGGAAGGTAGTTTTCCTTCCTTAAAAAGCCGTAGCCCTCTTCCATAACCTCTAAAACGCCGCTTTCGGTGGCTGTTGAGCCCACGGGTCTTCTTGCCGTTTCGTCACGGTTCGTTCCGTAGGGTCTTGGGGTGTAGGTTTTTTTAAAGCCTTCGCTCTCTTCAAGGGGCTTGCTTTCGGCAGCTTCGGTCTGAGAAGCTTCGGCTGTTTGCTCTTGGGCTTCAACAACCTGCTCTTGGGCTTCCGGCTGTTCGGTTTGCCCTGCTTTTTCCTCCGGCTCAGGCTGAGAAAGCGGTTCAGGCTGCGGAGCTTCGGCTGCCTTTTGGGCTTGCTCCTTTTGCTTCCCTTCATAAGGCAAGGAAGCTTCACCCTCAGAGGGCAAAGCTTCCGAAGTCTCTAAAGCTTCTTTAATCTTTTCTATCAGGCGGCTTTTTGAAAATGTTGTTACGCTTTTAACTCCTTTTTCCTTCCCGAATTTTCGAAGCTCCAAAAGCGTCATACGTTCCAAATCCATTAAGTCTCCTCCTGAAATATTAAATTTTAATTTTAAAAGTAAGTTTAATCAATATCAGTCAACACTTGGGATTATAAGCTTCTGCCCTACTGTAAGGTTTGTGCTTGAACCCATATCGTTGGCTTCCTGAATAAGGTTATATTTTGTCTTGTCTCCCAGCTCGCTTGCTGCGATTTTATAAAGTGTGTCGCCTGACTGAACTATATAATAGCTTTCCTCACCTGAAGCTTCGCTGTCTGAAGAGTCGCTGTCTGAGCTGTCGCTGCTGTCAGAAGCATCGGCTGAAGCTGTGTCATCTGTTTCGGCTGTTACGGGAGATGTGAGCTCTGCAATCTTAGCGTTAAGCTGTTCTACATCCGCAGTATATTTTTCAACCATTTCGGTGTAGCTCTGCTCAGCCTGTGAAAGCTCCTTTTTAAGAGATCTGTTGTTTAAGAACTGTGCCGCAAGAATAAGCAGAACGATAATCAAAAGAATAGTCAAAACAACAACTCTCAGCGAAAATTCAACTCCGCCGCCTGAGGGCTTTTCATCATATTCCTCATCGTCGTCATAATATTCATCGTCCTCATATTCGTCATCATAATACTCATCATCGTCATAGTATTCGTCATCAGCGTAATACTCTTCTTCATAGTCCGTGTCTTTACCGGGCTTTTTCTTCATTTTTTTCTCCGCCTTTCTCTTTTTTGGTGCTGCCTTAGCCTTAGCCTTTACGGAAGCCGCCTTTTCGCTTTCCTTAGCTTCGGGAGCTTCCTCCTTGGGTTCTTCCTTTGCTTCCTCGTCAGTCTCGGAAGCTGCCTTTGCAGGCTCTGCTTTTTCCTCTTCCTTGCGGGTGTTTTTGGATGAGCGCAAAATGCTCACTCTTTTTGTTTTGCTTTTTTTTGTTTCTTCGGTCTTTACGAGTTCGGCTTCTGAGGTTTCCTCTTTTTCGGAATTATTTTCAGAAACTTTCTTCGAAGTTTCTTCGGAAGCCTTTTCCGAAACTGCCGCTGCTGCAAGAGCCGTTGCCGCAAGAGCCTCATCCATTCCCGAATCTTCATCGTCGCTTAACTGCTTCTCGGTTTCCTTTATAAATTCGGAATGCTCCTGTTCGGTCTTTTCGTCAGGCTCTGCTCCCGAATAAAAGTCCCTTTCGCCGTCGGAAATATATTCCTCAAAAAGGCTTTTAACTATGCTTTTTGTTTCTTCATCGGCTTGAAAACCGCTGTGCTTTCCTGCCGTCTCTCCTTCTTCGGATGCTGCATTGCGGCTTCCCCTTCTGCCGAGAGAACGTACTTTGGGATTACTCATATTTTACCTCCGTATGTATCACTTATAAAAAATATTTTTTTCAAGACTTAAAAGCCCCATAGATAAAACGGTGCTTTCAAATCAAACATTCTATTAAAACAGCCTAATACAAATATCATTTTATTATCAAATTATCAAATTGTCAATACCTACAGCTGAAATTTTGACTTATTTAATAAAAATATAATTAATTAACAGTGTTAAAGCTTGATAAAAGGCACAATGAGGTCGAAAACATTTAATTGACAAATATATATTATTGATATAATTTTATATATATAAGAGTTTTTTTAGGGGGTCCTATGTATATATAGATGTGATTTTTTTTAATCATAATATTATTGATGTGTTTATCTTCAATATTGGT
>JAJPZT010000079.1:6878-11544 GCA_021204175.1 Clostridiales bacterium
ATATATATTATTGTAATAAAATTATATTTATAAAAGGGTTTTTAAGGGGGCAGCTTTCTAAAGAAAGAAGGTAATTTTTATGAAGAAACTTATTGCTGAGTTTATCGGAACAATGGTGCTTGTTGTTATGGGCTGCGGAACAGCTATGCTTGTAGGCTGCGCTGCAGATGCAGGCTGCGGCTATATTTTAACCGCTCTTGCCTTCGGTCTTGTAATCGTAGGTATGGCTTACTGCGTAGGCAACATCTCCGGCTGTCACATCAACCCTGCCGTTTCACTGGGCGTTTTAATGAGCGGCGGAATGGAAGTTAAAGACTTTGTAGGCTATGTAATTGCTCAAATTTTGGGCGCACTTGTGGGCGCAGTTATACTTGCTGCAATTTTCGGCTTAGGCGGCGTAACGGATATGACAGGGGGCTTCGGCTCAAACGGTCTTGCCGGTGTAAATGGAAGTGCAATTGCAGGACTTCTTGTTGAAATCGTTCTTACATTTATATTTGTTCTTACAATTTTGGGCGTAACCTCTAAAAAAGCAGGTCACAGCTCTTTCGGCGGTCTTATTATAGGTCTTACACTGACCCTTGTACATATTCTCGGTATCGGTCTTACGGGCACATCCGTAAACCCTGCCAGAAGTATCGGCCCTGCAATTATGGCAGCTATATCCTACGGCAACACAGAACCCCTTGCAAGCCTTTGGGTATTTATAGTAGGTCCTCTTGTAGGCGCAGCTATCGCCGCTGTTGTTTATAAATATCTTGAAAGTGATAATTAAAAATAACATTTAATTCCTTAAAGTCCCCGTAATATTCGGGGGCTTTTTTAATGCAAAAAAATATTTTCAAAAAGGGATTGACAAAACAGGCAAATTGTTGTATGCTAACAACAGTTAGTTAACTCTAATTTTTATTAACATATACTAATTTTAATTATCATACAGTAACCGGTCGTATTGAGGGAGGTCTTTCAGTGATGCCTTTAACGCTTTGCCCCGAAGGGGAAGAAAATATCATCAAAAGAATAGGCGGAAAGGAAGAAATTCGCCGTCATCTTGAAAACTTAGGCTTTGTTCCCGGGGGAACCATTACCATAGTCAGCAGAGCCGCAGGCAACATTATAGTAAACATAAAGGAGTCAAGAATTGCGGTAAGCAGTGAAATGGCTTC
Organism: Clostridiales bacterium; assembly: GCA_021204175.1. Classification (GTDB taxonomy): domain Bacteria; phylum Bacillota; class Clostridia; order Lachnospirales; family CAG-274; genus JAJQCI01. The sequence goes on from JAJPZT010000079.1 coordinate 8,045, forward strand.
AAAGATAATGGTTTAAAAAAGTTTAATAACAATCTTTATATCTTTATGCTTTTAAGGAGGAAAAAAATGAAAACTTTAAAGGATTCAAAGGTGGGCGAAACAGTCACGGTTGTTAAGCTCACAGGCGCAGGAGCAGTTAAGAGAAGAATTATGGATATGGGCATAACAAAGGGTGTTGAAATCTACATCCGCAAGGTAGCCCCCTTGGGCGACCCAATCGAAGTAACGGTCAGAGGCTACGAGCTTTCCATAAGAAAAGCCGATGCGGAAATGATAGAAATTAAATAAAATTATTAAAAAATGCAAGCATTTTTAAGTCTATAACATTTATTAGGAGGAAAAAATATGAGTGTTAAAATTGCCTTAGCGGGCAATCCCAACAGCGGAAAAACAACATTGTTCAACGCTCTGACAGGCTCAAACCAGTTCGTAGGAAACTGGCCCGGCGTTACCGTTGAAAAGAAAGAGGGTAAGCTTAAGTTCCAAAAGGACGTTGTAATAATGGACTTACCGGGAATTTACTCCCTTTCGCCTTACACCCTTGAAGAGGTTGTAGCCAGAAATTATCTTATTAATGAAAAGCCAGACGCCGTTTTGAATATAGTTGACGGCTCAAATCTCGAAAGAAACCTTTATCTCACAACACAGCTTACGGAGCTGGGTATTCCCGTAGTTGTTGCCATAAATATGATGGACGTTGTGGAAAAGGCGGGAGACAAAATCGACACAGCAGGTCTTTCAAAGCTTTTGGGCTGTGCGGTGGTTGAAATTTCAGCCCTTAAGGGCACAGGCGTTAAGGATGCGGCTATGAAAGCCGTTGAAGCCGCCCAAAAGGGAAAGGCTGCTCCCCTTCACCCCTTCAGCAGTGAGACGGAACACGCCATTGCCCACATTGAAGATCTCCTTAAAGGCAAAATCGACAAAAAGCAGGAAAGATGGTTTGCCATAAAAGCCTTTGAAGGCGACGAAAAGGTTATGGAACAGCTTAAGCTTGACAGCGTTACCCTTAGGGAAATCAAGGAAATCGTCAAGGGTATCGAAGACGAGTTTGAAGACGACAGCGAAAGCATTATCACAAACGAAAGATACGTTTACATATCAAAAATACTTAAAGGCATTTATAAAAAGCAAAGCAAGGGCAAGCTGACCGCTTCCGATAAAATCGATAAAATCGTTACAAACAGAATACTTGCTCTGCCCATATTTGCGGTAATTATGTTTATAGTTTACTACATTTCCGTTACCACAGTGGGCACAATTGCCACAGACTGGGCTAACGACGGTGTTTTCGGCGACGGCTGGCATCTTTTCGGCATAGGAACAGGTGAATATGAAGAAGCCGCCGAGCCTTATACAGACGCAGCCACAATAGTAAACGGCTTTGCTGAATATTTTGAAGCAGAGGATGTTTTGGAAGCTCTCGACAGCGAAAGCGAAGATTATGACCCCGAAACAGCTGTTTCCGTTATAAATGAATTTGCGGCTGAAGTTCCCGGGGACGCAGAAGCTGTTTTCCTTGTAAGCGATGAAGAAACCCTTGCAGACGAAGAGGTTACTGCAAGTGCGGAAGAACTTAACGAAGCTGTTGCGGTTATGACAGAATACGGCTGTGAAGAGCCTGACCCGGCTGACTACGGCGTATGGATTCCCGGTGTTCCCGTATTTATAGAAAGTGCCCTCAGTGCACTTGGCTGTGCAGACTGGCTTTCGGGACTTATTCTCGACGGTATAGTAGCCGGTGTAGGTGCGGTTTTGGGCTTCGTTCCCCAGATGTTAATTCTGTTTATATTCCTTGCTTTCCTTGAAGCCTGCGGATATATGGCAAGAGTTGCCTTCATTATGGACAGAATTTTCAGAAAGTTCGGTCTTTCCGGAAAGTCCTTCATTCCTATGCTTATAGGCTCGGGCTGCGGTATTCCCGGAATTATGGCTTCAAGAACAATCGAGTCTGGCAGAGACAGAAAAATGACAATTATGACAACAACCTTTATCCCCTGCGGAGCAAAGCTTCCCTTCATAGCTATGATTGCCGGTGCTATTTTCGGCGGCGCCGCATGGGTTGCTCCTTCTGCTTATTTCTTAGGCGTTGCTGCAATTATAGTTTCAGGTATTATGCTTAAAAAGACAAAGCTTTTTGTAGGCGACCCTGCTCCCTTCGTTATGGAGCTGCCTGCTTATCACCTTCCCACAGTGGGAACAGTTCTCCGTTCAATGTGGGAAAGAGGCTGGAGCTTCATCAAAAAAGCAGGAACAATCATACTTCTTTCAACAATCGTTGTTTGGTTCGCAACATATTTCGGATTCGTTGACGGTGCTTTCGGAATGCTTACGGAAGAACAAATTGACTGTTCTATCCTTGCTGCCATAGGCAGAGCAATCGGCTGGATATTCACTCCCCAGGGCTGGGGCAACTGGCAGGCTGCCGTAGCTTCCATTACGGGACTTATTGCAAAAGAGAACATTGTAGGTACTTTGGGCATACTCTATTCAGCAGGAGATGGAACGGTTTATCAGAATATGTTTGACGCATTTAATGTTGCCGGTTTCGGAACAATCGCCGGATATTCCTTCCTTGTTTTCAATCTTCTCTGTGCCCCCTGTTTCGCGGCTATGGGTGCAATCAGACGTGAAATGAACAACGGCAAGTGGTTTGCTGTTGCAATAGGCTATCAGTGCGGCTTTGCTTATGTAATTTCACTTATAGTTTATCAGCTTGGCAAGCTTTTTGCAGGCGGCGGCTTCGGCTTAGGCACAATCGTTGCCGTAATACTTTTAGTAGGTCTTATTTATCTTATTGTAAGACCTCAGAAAAGTGCTTCGGAAGCTTCCGGCAAGGCGGTAAGAGCCTGAAAACTTCCTTAAAAAGGACGTGATTATATGAATTTTGCTACATTTGTTGTTGGGGCTGTGTTGGTTTTAATAGTGTTTCTTATAATCAGAAGCCTTGTAAAAAAAGGCGGAAGCACCTGCGGCTGTGACTGTGCTCACTGTCATAACGCCTGTCATAAGCCAACACCCCAAAATGAGCAGAAAGAATAAAGAAATTTTATTACATCCGGCAATAATTTCCTCTTTATAATATACAAAAAAGAAGCTGTTGAAAAGTCGATCTTTCCTTTTCACAGCTTCTTTTATTTTAGAAAAAATTTATTCTGATTTCATTTGCGATTTTTTATTTAGCCCTCAACAAGCTTACGGTATTTGGGATAGTCATTTTCGGAGATGCCAATAGCTTCCATAGCTTGGTCAATTCCCATGCCTAAGTTAATCATTAGGTTTTTAATTGCTTTCGCAAGTGCTTGCTCCGTGCCCTTTTTTCTCCTCTTTTTTCTCCTCTTTTTTCAATACCATAGCTTACATTACACATAGTAGTCACCCCTTCTTCAATATTTTTTGTTATTTTAATACTGAACTCATTCTGCATAATGTCAAGCCTTTCCTGTGCGGAGGTGTGGACACAATGCGCATATTATATTTTTACAAAAAATCAAGAACGGAGA
>JAJPZT010000099.1 GCA_021204175.1 Clostridiales bacterium
TTTGATTACTATACTAAAATTCAGAGTAATAATCAATAACCAAATTTAAATTTTTTACATTTTTTCATAAATTTTATTAACGATGTCATTTTTAATGAAGGTTCTGCACTGGTTTACAGCCCCCACAACAGCCTTGGCGTCTGATGCACCGTGAGCTTTAACCACAAGTGAGTTAAGCCCTAAGAAAGGCGCTACCCCTACTTCCGAATAGTCCATTTCCTTCATTAAACCCTTAAGGTTTTTAATTGACAGCGCAGCACCGATTTTGCCCAAAAGAGTTGACAAAAGGGCTTTCTTTATGAGTCTGAAAAGAGTAAAAGCCATACCTTCGCCGAACTTTAAAATAATGTTGCCTACGAAGCCGTCGCAGACATAAACGTCGGCAGCATGAGTTAAGAGATCTCTTGCTTCGGCGTTGCCTATAAAGTTAAGGTCGGTTTCCTTAAGAAGCTGATGAGCCTCTTTTGTAACGGTGTTCCCCTTTTCCTCTTCAATGCCTATGTTCACAATACCTACTTTAGGGTTTTTAACTCCCAATATGTTTTCGTAGTAAACAGAACCCATTTTAGCAAACTGAACAATATAATTCGGCTTGCAGTCTGTGTTTGCCCCTACGTCCATAAGAAGAGAAGGTCCCTTTTCCGTAGGTATGAGTGTGGCAAGACAGGGTCTTTCAACGCCTTTTATTCTGCCCACAATAACAGTTGCTCCCGTTAAAAGAGCGCCTGTGTTGCCTGCGGAAATAAAGGCATCGGCTTTTCCATCTTTTACAAGGTTCAGCCCTACAACCATTGAGGAATTTTTCTTGCGTCTGATAGCAGAGGTGGGAACCTCGTCATTTTCGATAACCTCATCGGCACAGACAACCTCAATTCTCTTTTCGTCATATTTATACTTGTTAAGCTCGGTTTTAATTGCTTCCTCCCTGCCCACAAGCACCAATATATCATTATCAGACTTCAGTGCATTAACGCAGCCCTTGACAATATCGCCCGGGGCATTGTCGCCGCCCATACAATCGACGGCTATTTTAACCTGAGACATAAAATCACCTTTTAACTGCCTGTACAAACAGTGTTAAAACCGCAGGAACAAGCAGCAGTATTAAAAGAAAAACGGGAGACAGAATATTCCCCGCTATAATTACTCAGCAACTTCAACAACTGTTCTCTTCTTATAAGAACCGCACTTTCTGCATGCTCTGTGAGGCTGCATTAACTCGCCGCACTCGCTGCAAACAACAAGCGTAGGGGTTACAATCTTAAAGCTTTGGGCTCTTCTCTTCATCTTCTTAGACTTTGAAGTTCTGCCCTTAGGACAAATTGACATTATTAACACCTCCCGAAAATAAAATCATTTCATTTAATAATAAAGGAAGTTACTCCTTATTAAACATATTACAGTTCAGCCAAACAATTCGTAAAAGGTCTGCTTCGCATCCTTCGCCGCTTTGCGGCTCACTTTTACTCATTATTTGGCGCTCCGCTCGTGTCTTTTTTTTAGATTTTAAGCATATAAATATGCAAAAATCTTAAAACAAAAGACACGGCTGAACTGTTACTCGAACATTTCTTTCAGCTTGAGAAACGCTTCGTTTCCCTCAAATGTATCACAGCCGCAGTCTCCGTAATTAAGGTTTGCTCCGCATTTAATGCAAAGCCCCTTACAGTCCTCTCTGCAAACATTCTTCATAGGAAAGTTAAGCAAAAGCTCGGTATATACAGCCTCTTCAAGGTCGATTTTATCTCCCGAAAAGCTGTAGTTTTCTTCGCTGCCGCTGTTTCTCTCAAAAATTCCTTCAAATGGAAATTCAAGCCTTTTTAAAAATTTATCAAGACACAAGTCGCATTTAAGCATAAGCTCCGCCTGTATAGACCCCTCAAATGTAAAAACATCCTCGGTGTTTCTTTTAAGACTTCCCAAAACAGTGACAGAAGCCTTTTCTTCGTCACAATAGCTTTTGGGAACTGAAACATCGGCGGAAAGCTTAATATCTGAAATGCCCTCTGCGGGAAAGCCCCCTATATCAATAATTAAACCTGTTTTATCAGCCATAATTAATGCCTCCTTATCCCCAACGCACCTTCCAAAAGCCATTATATTATAAAGGCAGAGTTTTGTCAAGTAAAAAGCTCAAAATTTTCAATAAACTTCCTATAAAACCTTATAAAGTCTTACTCTGCTTTTTCAACTGATTCAATAGCTTTCTTTACATCTTCAAGCAAGTCCTCTTCGCTTGAAAGAACCTCACCGGCAATAATATAGCCCTCTTCCGAATTGGCTACTGTCTTTGAAGCAATATAACCTTCCATAGTGTCGTCAACAAACTTAATTGTGTAATAGTTTGACTTAACACCGTCTTCGTCCTCATCGCCTTCGAAGTCAAGAACCTCATAGTCAAGCTCGTCGCCTAAGGACTCAACAAGAGCTTCTTCTGTAGTGGGGATTGTGTCATAGCCCAGAGAGCCTGCTTCTGCACTGAGGTTGAAATAAAGAATAACAGCATCGCTGTCAAGGCCTGTGTCTACTGCGGAATCACTTGTAGCCGGGAGACTGAATACATACATACCGGACTCGTCGTCCTCAGATGTTACCTCCCAATCCTCGCTGGGAAGAGTAATACTGAATGAACCGTCACCAGCTGTATAATCATAACCCTTGCTGCCGCCGCAGCCGCCTAACATAGTAACTGCCGTAACAGCAGCAACAATTAAAGCAATTTTTCTTTTCATTTAAAATTTCCTCCTTAAATTACAACCGCCAAGCCCCAAAAATCTTTTTCTAACTCCCTTAAAAAGGCGGTAAAAGAACACTTATTTTATTTTAATCAAACATTAAGCCTTTGTCAACTACTTTTTTCAGCAGTGATTGTCACTTTTTCTTTCCCTGTCTTGCAACGTCCTCGCTGTACATTTCAAGCCCCGTTTCAACGTCGCCGTTAAAAGCGATTTTTCCGTCCTTAATATAAACCACTCTGTTGCAGAAGTTTCTGATCTGGTCGTCTGAGTGTGACGAAAAGAGAACAGTTTTGCCTGCGTTGAAAAGCTCCATCGTTTTAGCCTTTGATTTTGCCTGAAAGTTTTTGTCGCCTACGGAGAAAACCTCGTCTACAATCAGAATATCAGGGTTTGAGAACACTGCCAGAGCAAAGCCCAGTCTTGCACCCATACCTGAAGAATACATTCTGAAGGGAAGGTCGAAATATTCGCCTAAGTCCACAAAGTCAATAATATCGTCTAAAATATTGTCAATATCCTCATTGCTCATACCCATAAGCATACCCTTGTAATAAAGGTTTTTTCTGCCTGTGAAATCAGGGTTGAAACCGGCGCTTAAGTTTATGAGAGAGCCTATTCTGCCCTCAGTTTCAACACTGCCGTATGTGGGAAAGGTTATTCCCGCCACAAGCTTCATAAGGGTTGACTTACCTGCGCCGTTTTTGCCTATAACGCCTACCATTTCCTGCTTTTTAACGTCTAAGGTTATGTCGTCTAAAGCAACCTTTAAAAAAGCGGTCTGCTCCCTTGACTTGTGTGAAAAAAGCCACCTGAAAATCTGATAGTCCTTTTCGAATATATAAAACTCTTTTGTAAGATTTCTGACTTCTATTGCATTTGCCGAATTTTGCATATTTTTCACCTCACATTAAGTCTGCATAATATTTTCTCAGCTTAAACTGAATAAAGCTGCCAAAGGTGAAAAACACAATTACACACAGCCAAAAATATATGCTGTAAACAAGGCTCGGCGCACCGCCCACAACAAAAGCATTTCTGAAGCCGTTAAGAATATAAACCATAGGGTCGATTCTCACAACGGCTTCTATAATTTTATGACCGGATATATGCTTATAGCCCCACATTATAGGCAGAGTAAACATAAGAACTCTTAAAACCACAGTATAAAGCTGGTGAAAATCGCTTGAAACAGCCGCAAATGCCGAAACTGTCATAAGTACGGCATACATCAGAATAAGCATACAAAAAACATAATAGACAAAGAGCAGAGGATTAAAGCAGTGAAGATAGCCGAAATATCCGCAGACACCGAATATAAACAGGAATGTGAAAATTCTCTTTAAAAATATACCCGTAACCTCTACCGTCGGAATTATTGTAATAGGGAATTTTATGCTTTTAAGTATGCTCTTATATGACTTAATTGAGCCTGCGCCTACGTTAAGAGCCTCCTGCATAAAAAACCAGGGAATGGTTCCCGTTACGAGAAAAACAACACTGTGCATACCGTCGATTTCTCCGCCGCCTGACATCAGTATTCTGAACATAACAAATACAGAAAAATAAACAAAGTCATGGAGATAGAGCCACAAAACCCCAAGAGAGGTTCTCATAGTCTGCTTATTCATATTTACAATTGCCAGCTTAAAAATAAGCTTTCTGTTTTCAATATGTTCATTTAAAACAAATTTTAAAGCTTCTAACATAATAACTAAACCTCTTTACTGCGTTTTTCCTTCCGTAGTTACAGACTGCGCGGCTTTTTCCGAATTTTCATAGCCTATATCGCTCCAGTCATTGTTGTTGAAAATGGCTTGATACATAGCCGAGTCGGTTTCTTTAAGAACCTGTGTTGACTGCTGAAGAAGATGATAAGCCTTTGAATACGGCGTATAAACCACTTCAATGCCGTTTTCGGCGGCTTTTTGACAATAAAGCCTGTCCGACTTATAGTGTCTGCCGTTTTCTTCGTCAAGCAGACCCAGCTTTTCATAGCATTCCTTTGTTATCATAACCAAAAAGAAAGGCGCGAATGTAAGCTTTATAAAGCCCTGTCTGTAATATTTTTTCAAATCCGAAACATTGTGATGGTGAACAGACACGTTTACATCAAGCTCACGGGATAAAATCCCCATAGGAACATGAGCATGCATTGTTTTTGTCTCGGGCAGAAGCACCTGTCTCGGAACAATCAGTCCTGCGTCCTTAATATTATCCTTAACTCTGTAAAGCTCGTTAAGCCAGCCCTCTGTCACAACAGCATCGTTGTTTAAAAGAATAATATCCGAATTTTCTCTTGCCGCTTTAATACCCTGATTAACGGCGTAGGTAAAGCCCATATTATAATTATTTAAAATAACCTTAACGGATTTATCGCTTTCAGCAAGCTTATTAAGGTAATCCTTAACGGGCTGTGAGCTGTTGTTGTCAACAATTATAATCTCATAGTCGAACCGGGCAGTATATTTTTTAACAGCTTCCAAACAGACAATTAAGCAGTGAAGAGCCTCATAATTGGGTATAATTACTGCCACTCTGCGGCTTTCCGTTTCATAGGGCGTAATTTTATCATTATAAAATTTATAGCCCGATATATCCAAAAGCTTTTCTGACTGAAGGTTTAAACAATCCCCCGTTACGGCATCGTCAAAAGCCTTAAGCTTTTCCGCATAGCCTTCAACCGTTTTTGAAGTAATCTGCTTATCAGCCCTGTCGAAGTAATAGTTGCTGAGTCTTGCATTTAAGCCGTAGGGATATGAAAGCTCGGAATACCTGAGAATAAGCTCCCAGTCTACAAAGCGCATAAGCTCCTCATTAAAACCGCCTTTTTCTTTGTAAAGCTCGGATTTATGCATATAACAGTTAAGGTCGACATAGTTTGTGTTTTTTATAACCGAAATATTATAGGCTCCGAACCTTATATATTGGAAAACAGGCTCTTCTGACCCGGGTTCATACTTATATATATTCTGAGCGCAGTATATTGCTTTAAAATCACTGCTGCTTTTAAGGGTGTTGGCCATTATCAAAAGATAATCTTTATCCCAGTCATTGTCAGTATCCAAATATGCAATATATTCGCCTTCAGCCTTTTCAAGCCCTGTGTTTCTTGCGCCCGAAACACCTTTTTTATGGGTGTTTTTGAAGTACTTAATTCTGCTGTCGGCTTTGCAGTATTCCGAAACAACACTTTCTGTATCGTCTGTGCTGTTGTCGTCTGCGATTATAAGCTCCCAGTTTTTATAGCTCTGTTCGATTATCGAATCTATAGCCTTGGAAATAACCTTTTCTCTGTTGTATGAAGGCATAATAATCGAAACCTTTATATCCTGGGGAAGACCTCCGTAAATTTCGGAAAGTGTCCGAGCCTTGGCATCCATAAAGGTTGAAAGCATATTATCCTTAAAGGACTTTTGGGGGTACAGCTTTTGGGTTAATGCACTGAAATTGTAAAACTCGTCATATGCAGCCGAAACGCTGCCGCCTAATGCTTCAATGTCGGTGCCGTCAAAAAAGCTGCCAAAGCCTTGAGTATTCTTGCCACCCGAAGCTTTTTCGCCCTTTTTAAGCCCAAAGGACTTTCTTTTTTCCGCACTGCCGAAAAGCATATAGTGAACATAGGGGTTGACCCTGCTGTTTCTTACATCCTCATAAGCCTTTAAATATTCGGCTGAATTAAATTCGTCACAGGGGTTTCTTCCTTCATAGCCTCCGAACCAAATATAATGAACAAGTGGGTCGATTTTGCTGTTTTGAATATCCTCGTTTTCTCTTAAATATTTAAGGGGGTCAAAGCCGCCGTTTGATCTGATTGCTCTAAGCCCCTTAAGGTTCATAAGCGCAGGTCTGATACCCAGTCTTAAAGCAAATTTTAAAGCAAAGCTTAAGCCGACGGGCTTATTTAATGAAAGAAGTCTTTTAGCCGCCTTTTTGTTTTGCGTCTCTAACATTAAAGCATTGCGGTTAAGGTTTGAAATCTCCGTATATTGCTTTAATGCTTCCTTTTCGGCTTCCTTCAGCTTATTTTCATATTCCTCCGTTATTTTTAAGTTCTTCGTCTCGGCTTCTTTAAGACCGCTGACGGTATTTTTAAAATATTCAAGCAGATTAAAAGCGGAAGCCGATTTAAAAGCTGCCACGTTCATAGAAATGTCAAAACGCTTCGAACCCTTACAGTCAAAAATAATCTGAGGGTTTGAGTTTTCAAAAATAATCAAATTTTCCGCATTATCAAACCTTGAACCGTTTACTGTATAATCTCTTATAATACCCTTTCCCGAAGCAATAACCAAATCGCCCACTATGCAGCAGCTGCCGACGGCAGGATCTATTCTCAGTCTTACGGGAGCGGTTTCAAAGGAAATACTCTCGTTAATATTTTCGCTGAGATACTCCCTTGTTATAACATTTTCCTCCGAAAAGCCCGAACCGAAATCGGCATAAATCTTAACCAAAATTCTTCTGCCGTTTTTATATTTAACACATTCCGCATCTTTTTTAACAGAAGCAAGCTGATAACGTATTCTGTCCTTTTCAGCGGCTTTTACTGCGTTTTTATATGAATTTAAAGAGTTGAAAACCTTTACGGCTTTTTTGTGACGCTCTGGAATGGCAAGCATACCCAAACCGTTAATTACGCTTATTTCGTAATATTCTGCATTAAACTCAGGCGAATTTTTAATAAAGTCATCGATTGCGGTTTTAACGCCGTTTTTGCTTCCTCCGTATTCACAGGCATTCAAAAGGTGGGCGTTTATGCCATCGCCTACAGGCGTCAGCTGCTCGCTGTCGGGTCTTATTCCGCCCTTTTTATATTCGTGACGATAAATAGAAGGAATTGTGTCGGGGTTATAATAAAGATCTCTTCTGTCATAGGGCCAGCTTACGTCATGAAACATAATCAAAGGGAAATTTTCTTTAAACTTCTCTTTGATACACATAAGCTCGTTATAAACAGTGTACCAGTTGTGGTCGCCGTCAATGAGAATTGCATCGGCCTTATCTATTTTAGGCAGAACATTAAGGCTTAAATCCTTGAACATAACAAAATGCCCCTTAGATTCAGCCTCCCACTGTTCCGACGGAAATGAGGGATAAGGGTCAATTCCGTAAAGAACGCCCTTATTTTCTTCGGCATAATGCAAAAGATTTATTGTGTTGTCGCCGAAATCACAGCCTACCTCAACAACATAGCGTGCGCCTATGGCTTCAAGACAGGGTTTAACAATATCATTATAAAATCTATGCATAAAATTTCCTTTCTCTTTCAAAAACATATACATATTTAACAAAAATTATTTTATCAAAATATGCGGATATTGTCAATAACTTTATGAAAGGGGCAATGTGTTATTCTCACATTTTCGGAGGAGCTTCAAGGGTAATTCTGCCGAGCCTTCCCCCTCTGAACTCATCGAAGAGAACAGCTGACGTTCTTAAGGGGTCGACCTCTCCCCCTTTGGTGAGAAAGCCTCTGTTTTTGCCTATGTTCAAAAGAATGTCGTTAGGCGTGCCTTCTTCGGAGACGGAATATCGCTTTTCAAGACAGCCGGGATAAAGCTTAATTATTCGGCTTATAAACTCTGCCGCAAGCTCCGGCATATCCAAAATATCGTCGTTTACCGCCCCCGTAAAGGCAAGACGAAGCCCTGCCTCCTTATCGTCAAACTTAGGCCAAAGAATACCGGGGGTATCCAAAAGCTCAAGGTCTTTTTTTATTTTGACCCACTGCTTGCTTCTTGTGACACCGGGCTTATCCCCTACCTTGGTCATATTTCTGCCTAAAATTTTATTTATAAGGGTAGACTTTCCCACGTTGGGAATACCGGCAATCATAACCCTTGAAGGCACCATAATTCTGCCTCTGGCCTTAAGCCTTTCTATTTTTTCCTTCATTAATAAACGGCAGGCAGGATAAAACTCCTTGATGCCCTCGCCCTTTTTGCTGTCGGCGGTTATGACATAAAAGCCCTTTTCCTTAAAATATTCCTGCCAAAGCTTTGTTTTTGAAGGGTCTGCAAGGTCGGACTTATTTAAAATTATAATTCTCTTTTTATTTGCCGCCAGCTTATCTATATCGGGATTTTTCGATGAAAGAGGAAGTCTTGCGTCAACAAGCTCGCAGACTATATCCACAAGAGAAATATTTTCTTCCATCATACGGCGGGTTTTGGTCATATGCCCGGGGTACCACTGTATATCCAAATTAAACACCTTCTCCCTTAATTTTTTATATCAGTAAAAGAGACGCAAATAATATTGCGTCCCCTGAAAAATTATTTCGATGTTCTTTTGTTGATGTTTTCCTTAACCTTAGCGGCTTTGCCGACTCTCTGTCTGAGATAGTTAAGCTTAGCACGTCTTACGATACCATAACGAACAACCTCAATACGGTCGATTCTGGGTGAATGAACAGGCCATGTTCTTTCAACGCCTACGCCTGAAGCAATTCTTCTTACGGTAAAGGTTTCTTTTGCGCCGCCGCCCTGTCTTTTAAGAACGGTGCCTTCAAACATCTGAAGTCTTTCTCTGTTGCCCTCTACAACCTTTGCATATACTCTTACGGTATCGCCTACGTTAAAGTCGGCAACGTTGCTCTTAAGCTGAGCATCTTCGATTTCCTTAATAATAGTAGCATTCATAGGAAATTTTCTCCTTTCATCATAGATATTCTTAAAGACCCGAGGGAAAGCCTTCCCCTAAGCAGCCTTCTGCTTACGTCCCAGAGGAATATCCGTTATACCGAACAAAAAAGATTATACCACAGAAAAAGCCCCAATGCAAGCACTTTTTTTGCTTTTTTGTAAAAAAATTCAGGCTTAAAAACGAATTGCTGTCACAAGCCGAATTTAGCCTTATACTTTTCGGGGTCAGCCATATATTCTTTATATTTGCTTCTGAGGCAGTTTCCGCAGGGTCTGAAGCCGGCGGCAGGAGCCGTTTTTTCATCGGCGAAAAACACTCTGTGCTGTTGATATACACCGGGATATTTCTTCATAGAAGCAAGTGCCGTTCCGCAGTCAAGCTTGCCATAGATTTTAAGGTCTCCGTTTCCTCCTAAAGCGCCTTTTGTTTCCAATTCGTAAATTTCGCCGTCTGCTCCCATTAGTTTATACATTTTCATCCGCCTGCACTCCTTTAAATTTTTGGTCTTGAAATCAATGAAATATTATATATATCTGACAATATTCATAATATCATACAAACAGCCCCTAATCAAGCGTTTTTATGACTTTTGACAAAAGCTTTTAATGCTTTGAAGTTTTAATTTGACATACAGCAAAAAACAATTTATAATGGAAAAAATAAAAATTTCGGCGAAGAAAAATATTTTGAGAAAAGAGGCGGTTTTATGATAAGACAGGCGGTTTTAGAAGATACGGCGAAAATAACGGAAACCTATAACGAGCTTTTAAGGTATGAGAAGGATAAGGGCGGCTGTTCCAACTGGGTTTTGGGGGTATACCCTACCGTTAAAGTACCTGAGAGCAAAATCCCTTTGGGAACTATGTACGTTTTGAAGAGGAAGGAGAAATCTGCGGAAGCATGGTTCTCAACAGGGAACAGGCGGAGGTTTACAGGCAGATTAAATGGAAATATCCGGCTGAGGACAGCGAGGTGCTTGTGGTTCATACACTGTGTATTCCTCCGAACAAGTCGGGAAGAGGATACGGCAGAAAAATGGTAGAATACGCCAAAAAGTTCGCAAAGGAACAGGGCTGTAAGGTTATGAGAATAGACACCTATGTTCACAACAAACCGGCAAAAGGGCTCTATATAAAATGCGGCTTCAGGCTTGCGGGGTCTGCAAAATGTCTCCACGAAGGGCTTATAGAGGAAGAGCTTGCATTTTTGGAATACGATTTAGGTGACAGAGATGAAACAGGCTTATTATAACTTTGAGTTCGGAAAATTACATATAGGCTATGAGGGCAAAATTTTACTTCTGCTAAAAGCGGAAAAGGACAGCGGTGTTAAAAGCGAGGGAGAACGAAGCCCCTTCAGCGATTTGGTTTATACCAGTGTCTGCGAATTTATAAGCGGAAAGAGGAAGGACTTCGGGCTTAGCTTCAGGCTTGAAGGCACAGACTTTCAAAAAGCCGTTTGGAATGCCCTTTTAAATATAAATTACGGAGAAACAAAAACCTACGGAGAAATTGCGGCGGAAATCGGCAGACCCAAAGCCGCAAGAGCGGTAGGCTCAGCCTGCGGTAAAAACAGGCTTTGGCTCATAGTCCCCTGTCACAGAGCAGTGGCTTCAAATTCTTTGGGAGGATATGCCGGCGGCATTGAGATGAAAAAAGCACTTTTGGACACAGAGAAAGCCAGTCGTAATGCTTTTTCATAAACTTTCATAAAGTATCACTGCATTTCATTGACAAAGTTTGGCTATTATGCTATAATAAAGTTTGAACGAACGGTCAAAAAACAAGCGGGGTCAGTCCTCGGAGGCAAGATAATCCAGGCTTGCTCCGTAAAGACGGGCAATTTTCACCGCCATACTGAAAGAAGGCTCAACTAAATTGTTTTCATATCGAGAGAGAGAACCTTTGTTTATGTCGAGCTTCAAAGCTGCTTCCACAATAGACAGGTTTTTCTCCTGCCTGAGCCTTTTGATTTTGCTGCCGAAATTTTCCATTTGCCCCGTCTCCTTTATTATATAAAAAATATAATTACATACCATAGGTTATTATGCTGCTTTTTCATAATCATTATAGTACATAACATATAAT
>JAJPZT010000073.1 GCA_021204175.1 Clostridiales bacterium
CATCCTGAGTCTAAGAGGGTGATTTTGTTCAAAAAGGTTATTGATCGCTTACGATATTGACAGTAAATGGAAAAGTTACTGAGGATGATTTAAAAAATGTTTATTCTAAATATAACGAAGAATTAAGGGATACAAAACTATATGCAAATTCTTTGTATAGTCCAAGTGAGAATGTTTTCTATTATATTAGTTCTAAACCGTTCAAAGAATTTGACCTAAAAGATAAACGAATAGCGATAACTTGTATTTATTGTGGTGAGAAGTATACACCTGCATTTCAAAGTTTTGATCAAAGAATGTGTTTTTGTTTATATAATATATATAAGGTCAATGAAAAGATTGCTTCCTTGAAAAATACCGATGAAATTTATTTAAATCATAATTCTGAGGATAAATGCATAGGTAACACCACTTACTACATCAAAGATATTATAAACGAACCTAAAGAAAGCCAATTTATAAGAGCTTGTTATTTATTTGAATGTACAAAGTGTCATAAAACCGAATTAAAGATAAGCGATCAATAACTTTTTTGAACAAAACCACCCTCTTAAGCTCAAGATTATATCTCAGAGTAAAGAGGGCGGTTTGATAATAAGGGGCTCGGTTATAAAATGTTAAATCCTATAACCGAGTTAAATAAGGCTTGCTCAGTCGTCGCTTTCAGGCGTTTCCGGAATAGCCTCATCCAAAAATCTATTGAGTTCATCCATAGATTTAAACCCGGCTGCCTGAATGAGCTTGAGTGTATCCAAGTAGTTCGGGCTTGATTTTCCCCGTTCGATGTCGGAAATCCACTCTCGAGAAACACCTATTTTTTCACTGAATTTCTCCTGTGACAAGAATAGGTTTTCCCTTATTTTGCGGATAACCCTACCGAAATTTCCTTTGTTTTTGATTGCTGTAAAGCTGTTCATATTGATTTCTCCTTTTAAATTTATTCGGCAATAGCCGTAACTAAAAGGATATATGTTCTTTTTTGCAATGTCTATAAATATTATGTTGTCAATCTTTGAATTTTCAAAAAAATTGTCTGTGTTTTCGAATGGCTTCTTATTGTATAGCTTTCAATTTCAACAATACAATTCCTATGCCGGAATAATTTGAATATTTTTACTTTAAGCCGACCAAATAATCAAGAGACACAGAATAAAACTCGGCAAATTTAGCAGCTACACTTAAGGATGGGTCTACCAAATTGTTTTCATACCTTGAGATAAGGCCTTTGGTTATGCCGAGCTTTTTCTCAACGTCCGATAGGGAAAGACCTTTGCTTTCCCTTAATTTTTTAATGTTAAATCCGAAGTTTGTCATTTTTGCCTCCGCTGTTTTCATAGCTTAAATCTCATCTTCCACAACATCAGCAAGATGACAGGGCGACAGCTAACCTAAAGTGCATTTCAATGCCAAATCGGCAGTAAAACCAAAATCGACCGATACATCTGAAATAAATGATGCTTGGTTGGCTTGTCCTGCTTTAATCTCTATACACTTAATGCCATAAGATGTATATTTCCCGATATAAGAATTATATAATTTTTCCTTAAAGGGTATGTACAAATACACCGGATGTCGCCTCCTTTAAAAACAAATTGACTTCTTCAATTGTTTCGAATTTAATTACTATCATAAAAATCAGCAAGTCAAGCCAGTTGGGGCTTGATTTTCCGCATTCGATTTTGGAAATCCACTCTCTAGAAACACCTATTTCCGCACTGAGTTCTTCCTGTGTCAAGTTTCGTGAAAGTCTCAAATTTCTGATAGCCTTCCCGAAATTCTTTCTGATTTTTTTGGATAATAAATTCTTCATTTATTAATCACTCCTATTCTAATATTAATATTCGACAGTATTGTCGTAATATAGAGAATATAGGAGTTTTTACATAAAGTCTATGAACGCTGCGTTCACATCTTCAAAATTTTTCAAAAAATATTAATTTTTATTCTTCTTATCATAATATATGGCATACCTAAAATCAGAAACTTGGATTAAGCCTAAAAATATATAGTACTGTTTTTCCTAATAAAAAAATAGGTTTGCAGCAGAAAAATGATTTCTGCGTACAATCCTATTTTTATCATAATATCTTGAATTGCCGTTTTTAACAATATATTGAGTTTTCCACAATGAATGTGTGTCACACCTCCCCTCAAGGGGAGGCAAACACCCCTATGAGATTAATTTCTCACAGGGGTGTTTTTATTTCTTCAATATTTCATTCAGGGCTTTTTCCATACCGTCTAAGTCAAGCCCTGAATTATTATTTTCTCTGTTTTTGGATTTTTCGCTTTTTTCCCTCGGTCTGTAAACCATACTTGCAAGCTTACATACAAACCGGCTTGCCAAAAAATCACTTCCTTTCTGTATAATATGCCTCTAATCTGTAAATAGGCATGCCCTCCTCGGAAAACTTTTTTTCATACTCCGTCATAACGTTTCCCTCAAAGCCGCTGTTGTGAAGGTCAAGGCTTATATTTTTTAAAACCCACCCTTTTTCGGAAAAAGCCTGAAGGGAAAACTCAAAAAATTCTCTGTTGTCGGTTTTTAAAAATACCTCGCCCTTTTCGCCGAAAATATTTTCATAACGTGTCAAAAACTTTTCGTTTGTCAGACGCTTTTTAATCCACTTTTTTCTGTTTGGCCACGGGTCTGAAAAGTTAAGATAAATTCTCTGAACCTCTCCCCTTTCGAAAACCTCTTCTATTTCCTCGGCGTCTATACAGGTTATAAAAACGTTCTTGCCGCATTCGTTAAGCTTGCACTTTCTTAAGGCTCTGGAAACCACCATAGTGAATTTTTCGACCCCCACAAAGTTTACGTCCGGGTGAAGCTTACTCATTTCGGAAATAAATCGACCCTTTCCGCAGCCTATTTCAACATGAACAGGCTTTTCCTCTCCGAATTTTTCGTTCCACTTGCCCTTAAGGGCTTTGGGATCACTGACCAAAAAAGGGCTTGTTTCAAGCTCTTCTTCGGTCCAGTTTTTCTTACGTATTCTCATATGCTTTCTCCTTCTCTTAATTACTTATTTTCATTATTCTATACCCAAACTTTGGGTTAGTCAATACAAAATCGCAAAAGCCCAGTGCTTCACTGTCTTTAAAGTCTCTTTCTATGTCGGGCAGACCCAGAACAAGGTTATTCCCCTGTTTTGACAAAATCAAATGACCGTATTTATTAAAGCACCTTATAAATGTGGGGTTATTTTGATATTTATACATACAGGGGTCTAAAAGACAAAGCTCATTAAGGCTGATTTTGCAAAAATTTTCTTCATTGTCTTCATTGTCCTTAAGCGTAAAGCAGTCTCTGTCCTCTAAAATGCCCTCTTTGCAAAGGCTTCGTCTGTCTCGCCGGGCTTTGCTTTCCTCTGCTTCATAATCCATTTTCTGCATATATGCAAAGCGTCTCAGCTCGTCAATGTCCTTGCTGAAGCGGTTTACAACCTCGGTGAAATCAAAGCCCGTGTTACTGGTCTGAGATGTATTTTTTTCATCTTCGTAGGATTTGGGCTTTTCCTCTTTATCTTTTTTGTCCGGGGAAATTATCTCCGTTTCTTCGGCTTTCTTTTCCGGCTTAGGTTCAGGCTTTGGAGTGTTCTCAGGCTTAACGGCGGGCTTAGGTCTGTTTACCTCTGCGGTGTGAACCTCTCCGAAATCAAAGGGCTTGTCGAAAAAGGCTGCTACCACTCTTTCGCCCTTATCGGTAAGAACCGCCAGCGCCGCTGCGTCCTCAAGCTTAAAGCCGCTGCCCAAAATATTATCGGGGTTAAAGTCCCATTTTACTTCCGCAAGGGAATTTTTGGTGTTGACCAAAACCGCCTTTAAGGGCACAAAACCTCTGCCTTTTCTGCAAATAATATACAGTGAGCAAATGCAGCCGGGCTTAACTCCCCTTGCGAAAATCATAATCTGCCCTCTGCCCCCTTTTACCTCAACAACGGCTCTCCCGAAAACACCCTTGCCCTGTGAAAGATTTCCGCCGTCTTTGAGATTAAGTATAGCCCTGCTGTAATCTCTTGAAAAAATCACGCAATCACCCAAACATATTTTATAAAAATATATGCCTGAGAAAAAATTTTATCCCATTAATTCAAAAATGCGGTGAAAATCTGATAAAGTCAAAGCCTCTCCCCTTATTCGCTCGTCATAGCCCGCCTTTTTCAATATTTCGGAAAACTCCTCTTTGGTCAGGTCAAAATCGCCGCTTGAGCCTATGCAGTTTACAAGGGTTTTACGCCTCATAGAGAAAGCCGCCTTTACGAATTTGAAAAAGCCTTCTCTGTCAGCTGTTTCATATGGCTTTTTGTCATATGGTTTAAGGCTTATAACCGCCGAGTCCACATTGGGACGGGGAATAAAGCAGTTTCTCGGAACATTCGCCGCCAAATAGCAGTCGGCAAAATATGCCGTAACAACACTTAATGAGCCGTAGTCCTTAGTTCCCGGTGCAGCCTGCATACGCATAGCCACTTCCTTTTGAATCATAACCACAATACTCGAAACAGGAGCTTCCTTTTCCAAAATATTCATAATAACAGGGGTTGTGATATAATAAGGCAGGTTTGAAATAATCTTTAGAGGTCTCCCGTATTCCTCCGAAAGAGCCTTAATATCCACCTTTAAAATATCTTCGTTTATGAGACGTATGTTGTCAAAATCGCTTAAAACATCCTCCAAAAGAGGAATAAGGGTTCTGTCTATTTCAACGGCTATGACCGTCTTCGCCTTTCTTGCTATAGCCTGTGTCAAAGTGCCTATACCGGGACCTATTTCCAAAACCACATCGTCAGCTTGAATATCTCCGGCGGCAATAATTTTGTCTAAAACCCTTTGGTCAATCAAAAAATTCTGACCGAAATTCTTTTTAAATGAAAAACCGTAACGGTCTATAATAGCTTTTGTTTTTTGATATAATGTAGCTTCTATGTCAATCACTCCTACATAACCTTATTGAGAAAGGCATTAATTCGCTCGTTTCCGCTGTTTTTAAGAACCTCGTCGGGTGTTCCGCAGGCGGCAACAACGCCTTCATCCAAAAAAACAATTTTATCAGCAGCTTCAGCCGCAAAGCCTATTTCGTGGGTAACAATTACCATTGTCATTTTTTCAGCCGAAAGCTCCTTTATAACGTCTAAAACCTCTTTTGTAAGCTCCGGGTCAAGGGCTGAGGTGGGCTCGTCAAAAAGCATAATATCCGGCTTTCTCATAAGGGCACGTGCTATAGCCACTCTTTGCTTCTGGCCCCCTGAAAGCTGTGAAGGCATAGCGTCCTTTTTGTCGGACAAGCCCACCTTTTCAAGAAGCTCGCTGCAGAGAGCCTGAAGCTCTTTTTTACTGCCCTGTTTTGTGCAGAGAGGCGCACAGAGCATATTTTCCGTTATATTCATATGGGGAAACAGGTTGAAATGCTGAAAAACCATACCCATTTTATCCAAAATTGCTTTTTTCTGCTTTTTTTTGGCATAAGCTCCGTCTTTAAAGAAGCTTTCCCCTTCTATTAAAACGCTGCCCCCGTCAATTGTTTCAAGGTCTATAAGGCATCTGAGCATTGTGCTTTTGCCTGAACCGGAAGGCCCTAAAACAGCCACAACCTCCCCTTCGCTTATATCAAAGCTTACGTCCTTTAAAACCTGTAAGTCTCCGAAACTCTTTTTTAGGTTTTTAACCTCTATCATTTTTTTCATAAACCGACACCCCCCCCCTTAAAAAGCATATTTCTTTTCAAGCCTGTTAAACACAACTGTCAAAACCGAGCTCATAATCAAGTAGAAACAGGCTGCTACGCCGAAAGCGGTAATATTTGTTGTTGTGTTTACGATGTTGTTTGTTACCTTTAAAAGGTCATAGAGACCTAATGTTGTTATAAGAGCCGTATCCTTAATCAAAATAATGGCTTCGTTTGAAACTGCCGGAAGAGAAATTCTTATCATCTGGGGCAAAACAATTTTAAATGTGGTTTGGGTTTCGCTTAAGCCCAAAACCTTTGCCGCTTCAAACTGACCTTTGTCAACTGATAACAGACCGCCTCTGAATATTTCCGCAAAATACGCCGCATAGTTAAATATATAAGCCACACAGCCGGCAGTAAACCTGTCTGAAAAGGTTACATACTTCCCGATTTTGGGAATAAATGGCAAGCCGTACCAAACAAAGAATATTTGAAGAAGAAGAGGTGTTCCCCTCATTACAAGAATATAAAAGCCTACTACAGCCCCAATGATTTTGCTCTTTCCCGTATATAAAAATGTAAGTAAAAGCCCAAATGGCAGCGAAAACACAATTACAATTAAAAACAGCTTTATTGTCAGTGCACATCCGCTGAGCATATAGGGCGTCCACTTAATTAAATTTCCGATAATACCCGTCATTTAACTGTCCTCCCTAAAATAAAAGGGCTTGAGAAACTCCCCAAGCCCTTGAAAAGCTGAACAAAAATATTATTTAGTGAGTATAGATATTGTCTCCGAACCACTTTTCAGAAATTTCGGCTGCTGTGCCGTTTTCGCCTAATTCTGTAAGAGCTTCTTCGAGCTGATCCATAAGGTTTGTGTTTCCTAACTTAGCAGCTATAACATAAACCTCTGAGCCGAAGTCGTCGTCAAGAACTCTGAAATCAGCTCCTGAAGTTTCGATATAATATTTAGCGGCAACCTCGTCGGCTACAACTGCGTCAATTCTTCCGCCGATGCCTAAGTCTGTGAAAGCATTTACGTTTGTGTCATATGTAACGATTTCGCCGATTTCTGAAGCCATTTCGTCAGCTTCAACAGCGTCTGCGGCTGAGGACTCGTCCTGTAAGCCAATAACCTTTCCTGCAAGGTCAGCCTTTGAATTGATTTCGCTGTCTGTAGGAACAATTATAATCTGAGCATTGTCAAGATAAGGTGCTGAAAGAGTCATATTTTCGTTTCTTTCGTCTGTGTATGAGAAGCCGTTCCAGATAACGTCGATTTTGCCTGTTTCAAGCTCAACCTCTTTTGTGTCCCAGTCGATAGGCTGAAATTCAACCTCCCAGCCCTTAAGCTCGCCTACTGCGTTGGCAAGGTCGATGTCAAAGCCCATAAGCTCGCCTGCTTCGTCTCTGAAGCCCATAGGTGCAAATGTGTCGTCAAGACCTACAACAAGCTTTGTAATTTCTTCGGCTTCTGCCTCTGTGTCTTCTTCTGCCTCGGCTTCAGCCGCTGTATCTGTATTTTCCGCAGCAGTGTCACTGTCTGCGCTTCCTCCGCAGCCTACAGCTGAAATTGCCATAACACAAACAAGGGCAGCCCCTAAAAATCTTTTCATAGTTTTTTCCTCCGTTAAATTTAAAATTAAAATATTAACAAGTGTATAAACGTAAGTTTTTAAACATTCATCACTTATTCGCCTGAATAATACTTTAACACAAAGCTACAAAAAAATCAATAGCAATTTTAATTTTATTATAAAAATAGTTTATGCACAAAAATCTCAGCAGACAAGCCAGCTAAATCGCTAAATGCCCGCTTTACTTTAAATTATAAATGTGATAATATTAAATAAATATGGAAAATATACAGCCTGTTGCGGAGGGATTAAATGGAAATAAGGGTATTGAAATATTTTTTAACCGTAGCAAGAGAAGAAAATATAACAAAGGCGGCGGAAACTCTGCATATTACTCAGCCCACATTAAGCCGTCAGCTCAATCAGCTTGAGGACGAGGTGGGGGTTAAGCTTTTCGAAAGAGGAGCAAGGCGGGTGAGCCTTACCAATGAAGGCTTGCTGCTGAGGAGAAGAGCCGAGGAAATAGTTTCCCTTGTAGACAAGACCGAAAGGGAGCTTATGGAGCAGGAGGAGCTTGTAGACGGAAGAATTGCCGTAGGCTGCGGAATTTTGGCTTCCTGTGAGCTTTTGGCTGAAATTATAAAGGGCTTTTCGGAAAAATATCCTCTTGTGAAATATGACATTTTTACTGCAAACGCAGATGTTATTAAGGAAAGAATGGATAAGGGGCTTACGGACGTGGGGCTTATGCTTGAGCCTGTTGAAATAGAAAAATTTGAGTTTATAAGGCTCGACATAAAAGAAAAATGGGTTTTGCTCACCTCCCGAAGCTCACCCCTTGCCCAAAAGGAATTTGTAACGGCTGAGGATTTAAGCAAAGTTCCTCTGATTTTTCCCGGCAGACAGAATGTTCAAAACGAGGTTATAAATTGGTTCGGAAACAAATTCGACAGCCTTAATATAATCTGTGCAAACAACTTTGCTTCAAGCTCATTTTCCTTAATAAAAAAAGGTGTCGGCAGTCTTATAACCCTTGACGGAGGAGTGCCCTGTCTCGATGAAAGCGAAATTTGTAAAATGCCTCTTAAGCCGGAGCTTAATTTTACAAGCGTTTTGGCGTGGAAAAGACACCAGCCCTTCAGCTTGGCAGCGGCTAAATTTATCGACTACATAAAGGAATATTTCGGAAGGCAATAATGCTTTTAAGGCATAGCTAACCATAAAAACTAAGTATTTGATTTTAAATGAATACGATTTTATAATAAATATATGAGATAAAGTACTTCTCACTTCTCATATATTTATTTTTTTGAAAAATTTTGAAAGGGGGCGGCGGCTTGTCTGAAATAGATGATAACGTTAAGCACATAAGGGAATATATGTGCGGAATTGAAGAAAACCAGGGGGCTGACAGCTCCCAAATAAAGAAGCTTAAGAAATACAGAGCCGAGCTGCTTGACGACATTCACACACAGCAGCAGTGCCTTGACAGCATAGACTATATGCTTTACAAAATCAGGAACAAAAACAACTGACATTTATAAAGGAGGATTTTACTATGGTTAAACAAACAGCAGGAAGAGACGCTTTGGGCGAATTTGCGCCTAAATTTGCAGAGCTTAACGACGACGTTTTATTCGGCGAGGTATGGTCGAGAGAGGATAAGCTGCCCCTTAAGCTTCGCTCAATTGTTACGGTTTCGTCGCTTATAAGCAAGGGAATTGTGGACAGCTCCCTTATTTATCACCTTTCCGAAGCCAAAAAGAACGGCGTTTCTAAGACGGAAATGTCCGAAATTTTAACCCACATTGCTTTTTATGCCGGCTGGCCCAACGCCTGGGCAGCCTTCAGAATGGCAAAGGACGTTTATGCGGAAGAGGAAAAGGAAGAACACGGCGGCTTTTTCGGTATGGGCAAGCCTAACGACGCTTTTGCTCAGTATTTCGTTGGAAACAGTTATTTAAAGCCTTTGACACCCCCTGAAGCCGGAGTATTCTTAGCTAACGTAACCTTTGAGCCCGGCTGCCGAAACAACTGGCACATTCATCACGCAACCAAAGGCGGCGGACAAATTCTCATCTGCGTTGACGGCAAGGGCTGGTATCAGGAAGAGGGAAAGGACGCCTTAAGCCTTGAACCGGGAACGGTTATAAACATTCCTCCCGAGGTTAAGCACTGGCACGGAGCACAGGCAGACAGCTGGTTCAGCCACATAGCCGTTGAAGTCCCCGGAGAAAACTGCAAAAACGAGTGGTGTGAGCCTGTCAGCGACGAAGAATACAAAAAGCTTTAAAGGAGGAAGTCTATGGCAATATTAACGGCATATTTTTCAAGAGCCGGTGAGAACTACTTCGGCGGAGAATATCGCTTTATAAATGTGGGAAATACGGAAAAGGCGGCAAAAATGATTTCGGAAATAACGGGAGCTGATTTATTCAAAATCGAGCCGAAAACTTCCTATTCGCCTACATATTCGGTGTGCATCGAACAGGCAAAAGCGGACCTTAAAAACAACGCAAGACCTGAACTTGTTTCGCTGCCCAAAAGCATTGATAAATATGATGAAATTTACTTAGGCTACCCCAGCTATTGGCGGAATATGCCTATGGCAGTATATACATTCTTGGAAAGCTTTAACTGGAAAGGCAAAATCATTCACCCCTTCTGCACCCATGAGGGCAGCGGACTTTCGGACAGGGTAAAGGAAATTAAGCGTGTCTGCAAAGGAGCTAAGATAACGGATGGCTTGGCAATTGTAGGCAGCTATGTAGACTCCGCAAAGCCGTCTATTGAAAAATGGATTGAAAAAGTCAGAAAAATAAGGTAAAAATATAGTGCAGAGAGCAAAAAAGGTTCGCCGAATACCGGTGAACCTTTTTTTGGAGGGCAGGCGGTTAAACGGAAACAGTCAGCTGTTCAATTCTTTTAGAGCCGGACAAAAAGAGGCGGGTATAAACCTCTGTGCATTTGGAGAACCGTCCGAAAAGAATTTCAGCATATTTCTCATCATTATAGACCTTCCAATAACCGCAGATTTTAAAGTTATCGCCTTTATTCTTTATAAAGCCGATTACGTCTTCAAGGGGATAGCCCAGAAACAGACCAATCTCGTGGGGAAAGGTCAAATCCTGACTGAAGCGGCGGAAAAGAGTTTCCAAAAGTGCTTCAAATGTAAATGAAACATAGCCTATTTTTCGGAGGAAGCTTCTGACCTCAAAGCCTTCTGTGTCTTTTTCAAGCTTTGTTTTTCTGCACACATAAACAAGAGAAAAATCGGGAGTTGTTTTTAAGATAAAAACGGAAACCCCTTTTTTCGAAAGCCTTCGGTTAAGGTCGTCAACCTGTTTTTTAAGAATATTTTTATCCTTTCGGCAGCAGAAAAGGCTGCCTGTTTTAAGACCTCCCAAAACGGGAGCGCAGTTTTTTATAATAGCTTCCTCCATAGGTTTTCTCCTTATAAGTAAAAATTAAAATGCTGCAAAGCCTTTGCCGAAATCGGCACATTCAGCTTCCCCTGCTTCGTCGGGGGTTCCGTTAATAATAAGACCGTTTGAGAAAAGAGCTGCCCCTGCGGCTTTAACTCTGTCTTCCCAGTCTCTCATCCACTGACCGTCGCCCCAGCCGTATGAGCCGAAAAGAGCAACCTTTTTGCCTGCTAAGCCGCCTTCGGCTTCGGTGAAGAAGGGTTCAAACTCCCCTTCTTCCAAAACCTCGTCGCCCATAGCCGGGCAGCCGAAAGCTATTTTATCATAGGCGGAAACTGTGTCAGGTGAAAATGAGGAAAGGTCGAATACGTCTGCTCCGGCAGCTGCACCGATTGCATTCGCCATAATTTCAGTATTTCCCGTTCCTGTCCAATATACAACAGCAATTTTTGACATATATAATCTCCTTCCAGTTAGTCTAAGCTAACCACGCTTTAAAAATTTTGGTTAGCTCTTGCTAACCTATTTATTATTATATATGCTCTTTTTATATTTGTCAATACCCTATTTTTATTTTTTTATTAAAAACTGTTTCAGCTGAAGTGAAAAGTTTACTTCCACTTTGAAGGGGTGAAAGTGGAAGTTA
>JAJPZT010000078.1 GCA_021204175.1 Clostridiales bacterium
TTATATAACATTACAGTCCTCCTTGTTTATATGAAGAAAGTAAACACAGCCGCTTCAGCCCGAATTTATGCGGAATATTAACCGCTGAAAAAAAATAAAAAATATAATTGCGTGCTTAATAATATCATATTTTTTTTGCATAGTCAATAGCCGCAAAAGCTTTTTAATTTTAAAATATATAGGCTTTTAAAAATTTTCGTTGTTTTGTTTCGGCAGTCATACGTATCATAAAAAAATCAAAGGCATAAAAAATAACCGTCCGGGTCAATGACGGTTATTAACCAAAAAATTCACATGAAAATATCAAGCTGTATCAGTCAACTCTGTTTTTAACGGCAAAATCAAAAAAACCATCAAATTCATCAATAAACATAGAATTTTTCAGACAAACAAAATCAAATTCGTGAGATATGTCAAAGTCTTTAACATTAATAACGGCAAGGCTGCCGCTTTTAATTTCCTTAAGGGCAGCGGCTTCATACATAAATGTTATGCCCAAGCCGTTTTTCACAAGGCGCTTAATTACGTCTATGCTTCCTATTTCGGTTACGGTTTTAAAATTGCTTTCGTTGTAGCCCAGCTGATTTAAGGAGCTTTTGAGTATTTCTCTTGAGCCCGAGCCGTTTTCTCTCAAGAAAAGCCTTTCGCCGAAAAGCTGTTCAATGTCTGCGGATTTCCCGGCTAAGGGGTTTGAGCTGCTACAGAGACAGACGAATTTTTCTCTTGAAAAGAGCTTGTGCCAATAGGCATTTTTATTGAACTTTCCTCCGATTATACAAAAATCGATTGTACCCTGTTTTAAATAATCCAAAAGATAAGCTGTGTTTTCAACATCCATTGAAATTCTGACAGAGGGGTTTGTTTCAAGATATTTTTGTAAAATATTAGGCATTACATATTCGCCTATGGATTTTGTAACGCCCATAAGCAGAGCCTTTGATTCATCGTTCATCTTTTTAATGCACCTGTCGATTTTTTTGCAGTCTGAGCTTAGTGTGATAAACATTTCACGCAAAAGACTGCCTTCGGGGGTCAGGCGCATAGTTTTGCCATCCTTTATGAAAAGCTTTATTTTGTATCGGTCTTCAATATATTTAATGTGTTGTGTAACGGCGGGCTGTGTCAGTCCCAATTTTTCTGCGACTTTAGTATAATTGCCGTTTTCACAGACCGTCAGAAACGTATTAACTCTGAAGTCAAGCATAGCATCATCCCCTTAAACTAACCTTACATAAAGCTTTCTTTTTTCTTATGATAAACATTCTATATATAATAATTATATATTGAAAATTTATTTTTTTCAAGATGTTTTTGGCAAAAATCACACATTTTTTTTAAAAGATTAACATAAATGGGCAATTTCGTTCACAATTTGACCAAAATTAAGAACGGTTTAAATAATGCTTGGGGTTAGATGCTTTTAAGAATTAAATTTATTTCTCTTAAGCCTTCTTCCATAGCTTCATTTGTTATATCCGCAAAAGAAAGCTTAACAGGGGAGGGGGCTTTATTGTTGCCGGCAGAATTTTCTGAAACGGTTATAAAAATGCCCTTTTCTTCAAGAATGGTTTTTAGCTTCAGAGGGTCGGCTATTTTAAGCTTTATCATAAACGAAAGACCGCCGCCGGGCTTTGTGTAGTCTGCAAAGGGCTTTATATATTTGTCAAGCAGACGGCACATAAGGCTGTATTTTTGCTTATAATACTCTCTTATTTTAACAATGTGGCGGTCGAAGCTTCCGCTTTTTAAATATCTGTCAAAGGCAAGCTGAACAAAGCCGGAGCTGCCCATATCCGCCTGAAATTTAGCCCTTATTACGCTGTCCTTAACGGCGGCAGGCATAATCATATAGCCCAAACGAAGCCCGGGCATAAGCACCTTTGAAAAGCTCTTTATATAAATTACTCTGTTTTTATAATCTAAGGCTTTAAGGCTTAAAATTTCTTTGTCGGAATAGTTAAAGTCGCAGAGATTATCCTCTTCTATAATATAAAAGCCGTATTCGTAGGCAAGCTCCAAAAGACGGCGTTTTTTCTTAAGACTGCAGCTGTAGGCAGTGGGGGTTTGAAAATATGTCATAACATAAACAAGCTTGGGCTTGTAAAGGGGAATAAGCCGCTGAAGCTCGTCGGTGTCTATGCCGTCGGGCAGAATGTTTATGCCTATGACTTCTGCTCCTCTTGATTTAAAGGCACTGACCGCACCGCCGTATGTGGGGTTTTCAGTGAAAACAGTGTCGCCGTAGGTCAGAAGGGCTCTGGCTATAAGGTCTGTGCCCTGCTGAGCACCCGAAATAATCTGAACATTGTCAAGGTTTACACCTTTTCTTTCCGCAAGGGTTTTTCGAAGGGGCAGACTTCCTCTGGGGTCTTCATAGCCGAAGGCTGCGCCCTTTTCTTCATCTAAAACCTCATTTAAGGCTTTTTTAAATTCGCCTAAGGGGAAAAGCTCCGTAGGGAGGCTTGAAGCCGTGAAGTTTATGCCCTCAGAAATATTTTTTTCTTCATCTTCATCTTTAAAATGAAGGGGAAAGCTGTCTTTTGAGGAATTCAGCTCTGCAGCGTAGGTTCCGCTGCCGCGGCGTGAATAGACAGCACGCCTTGTCTCTAAAAGCTTATAGGCGGAAACAACCGTTGAAGCATTGACCCCAAGCTGTGAGGTAAGGCTTCTGACAGGGGGGAGCTTTTCTCCCGGCTTAATGACCCCTGTTTCGATTTCCTTTAAAATTTCAAAGGCAAGCTGTTTATAAAGAGGTTCGGCGTTTCCGCCTTTTTTAAGCTTAAAATTTTCAAAATTCACATTTATCAGCCCTTGTTTTTGATTTCTTTTTTAAGTTTTTTGATTTCGGCGTCTTTTTCTTTAAGACTTTCTGAAATTTCATTTATCATTCTGTTTTGAAGCTTAAGCTCATCGGCTTGTCTTAAAAATTCTTCGTGTCTTAATGTTCCGCTGTGGGCAGCCGATAAAACAGCGGTTATATCCTTACCGGCGGAAACATTTTCATTCTTTATTTCATTTATGTAAGCAAGTGTAAGAACGCCTGCGCATTTGCCCTCGTCAATTACGGGAAGCGCCATAATATTTTTGAAATTCTTTTTGGCAATGGAGCTAATCGTGTTGTATTTATTGTCCTTGCTTCCTTCAGAGAAAAAGCAGATTTTTCCGCTTTTGCAGCATGCTCCCTCAAGACCTTCGCCTATGTCCGTATCCATGGCTTCGTAAAGCTCTCTGCCGAAGCCGCAGCTGTCAACAAGCTCTAACTTGCTTGAAGCGTGGTTTACACTGTAATATGCGCAGGCTTGTGCCTTTGAAATATCCATAATTAAAGGAAGCCCTTCCTTTAAAAGCTCAGTCAGGGCAGGCTGTTTTAAAGAAACCTTGAAAAGCTCCAAAAGAGTTTTGCTTCTGAGTCTTTCTTCATCGTAGAAAACTTTTACGTCGGAAATAGCTTTGTCTACGTCATAAAACACAGGAAGCCTTTCGCCGCCGTCCTTAAGGGTTAAAACGGCTTTGGGAACAAGCATGGAAATTCGCCTTAAAAACACAGCTCCCAGGGTGAAAAGCGCCAAAATCTCTATTGAGAGCATTGCCGCAAAAGCACTTAAAACTGCGTTTTCGTCATCAGTCCCCAAAAATGCATAAAGCGTCAGACAGACTGTCTGAAAAAACAACAGAACATAAACACAGATAATAAGCTTAGTGTCAAGATTAGTCTTCTTCATCGAAAAACCCCCTTAAAAAATTTATTTTTTCAAAGCCTTTTATATATTGCTTATAAAGTCTTACATACTGTCGTCTGAAGTCTTTATATTTTAAAATGACAGCGTTAAGCTGTGCACCCAAAAGCAAAGTGGAAGCCAAAAGATTTACCCAAAATATGGTTATAAAAATTCCGGCGATACTGCCGTAAACGGAAAAAGCGTTTGTGTTAATCTGCATATATAAGCCCAGCCCTTTGGAAAGGGCTATCCATGCGGC
Source organism: Clostridiales bacterium (assembly GCA_021204175.1). Lineage (GTDB taxonomy): Bacteria > Bacillota > Clostridia > Lachnospirales > CAG-274 > JAJQCI01. Next base: position 3,979 of record JAJPZT010000078.1, read on the forward strand.
AATAGTAAACACCGCACCGGGGAGCAGCTCTTTAAACGTGAATTTTCTGGCTGCGGAAAATTCATAAAACACCAAGACCAAAGCAACTGTCAAAAGGCAGTTTAAAATACCCAAGGGCAGAGTTTGAAGAGTATAGGCAAGGGACTTAAAAATCATAAAGGTGTTTAAAAGATTTATGATATTCTCATCAAAAACCACCATAGCCAGGCTCAAAAATATATATGCCGTAAAAATAAACACAAGAACAAAGCTTGAAAGCCATAATATAATGAAGTTACGGCTTTCCTTAACGGCGGAGCAGCGGTTCATTCCCTCGATTATTGCGTGAAAGCCTCTTGTTGCGCTCCATATTCCGTAAATAAGAGTTACGGAAAGGAAGGTATTGCTTAGAGCGGCGTTGTCTATAAAGTTTATGACTAAAGACGAAAAGCCTTCGGGCAAACGCTCGATCATAGAAATCAGAACAGCCGAAGAGTCAATGTTTACAAAACGAAACATTGAAAGCAAAAATATTAAAAAGGGAAAAAACGCCATTATCATTCTGTAGGTCAGGGCATTCGCCATATAAAAAAGCTCGTTGTCCATAAATTTTTTGCCTACTATAAACAGGAAGAGACAGGCTTCTCTTGCTTTTCTTTTCATTAAATATCACCGGTTTCCAAAGGTTTTAATCCTCAGCTTTAATCTCCATAGCGTCCAAAAGCTTTACGCCCTCATGCTTTTCCAAAAAGGCATTTAAGGTGTAGTTGTTTGCAAAGAGCATAACGGGTCTGTCATAGCTGTCGAAAACAAAGCTTATTCGGGAGTTTACATACTCCTTGACCTCGTCAATGTTTTCCGAGGCAAGCCACCTTGCCACGGTAAAGGTCAAAGGCTCCATTTTGACCTCGCAGTTATATTCGTTTTTGAGACGGTATTCGAAAACCTCAAACTGAAGCTGACCTACCGCACCTAAAATAACCTCGTTAAATTCGTTTCTGTATACCTGACAGGCACCCTCCTGTGCAAGCTGGCTTACACCCTTTTGAAAGTGCTTCGCCTTCATATTGTTTACGGGAACAACCCTTGCGAAAAGTTCGGGAGGGAAGGTAGGCAAAGGCTCGAAAAACAGCCTTTCCCTGCTGTCGGTTAATGTGTCGCCGATTTGATAATTGCCTGAATCGTAAATTCCTATAACGTCTCCGGCAACGGCTTCGTCAACGTTTTCTCTTTCGTTTGCCATAAGCTGGGTCGAACGGCTCAGCTTCATAGTTTTTCCGGTACGGGACAAAATTACGTTCATACCCTTTTCGAACTTCCCGGAGCAAATTCTAAGGAAGGCAAGCCTGTCTCTGTGAGCAGGGTTCATATTAGCCTGAATTTTGAAAATAAAGCCGCTGAAATAATCCTCTGTGGGGGAAACCTCTCCCGTTGTGGTTTTTCTTATGCCGGGGGCAGGTGACATTTTTAAGAAATGCTCCAAAAACTCAACAACGCCGAAGTCGCCTAAAGCCGTTCCGAAAAATACGGGAGAAAGACTGCCCTTGTTGATTGCCTCTTGGTCAAATTCGTTGCCCGCTCCGTCTAAAAGCTCGGCGGCTTCTCTTAAGGCTTCAAGGTTTGCCTGTGTAATAAGTCCGTCAAGAGCCTTGTCGAAAACGCCTTCGTCTGAAAGCTTGACTACACTGTTGTCCTTGTAAAGTGAAACTGTGTTGTTGAGCCTGTCATAAACCCCTTCAAAGGTTTTACCGCTGCCTATGGGGAATGTCACCGCCACCGAGGGTAAGCCCAAAGCGTTTTCAAGCTCCTCCATAAGCTCGAGGGGGTCGTTTCCCTCTCTGTCCAGCTTGTTTATAAATGTAAAAACGGGAATTTTTCTCATTGCGCAGACCTTGAAAAGCTTTTCAGTCTGCGCCTCAACACCCTTTGCTGCGTCTATAACCATAACCGCTGAGTCAACGGAGGTTAAAATTCGATATGTGTCCTCGCCGAAGTCATTGTGACCGGGGGTATCCATAATTGAAACAATTTTGTCCTCATATTCAAACTGCATAACAGATGATGTGACGGAAATTCCTCTTTGCTTCTCTATTTCCATCCAGTCCGATGTGGCAAACTTTGAGCTTTTTTTCGCCTTAACCGTGCCTGCCTGCCTTATAGCTCCGCCGTGAAGAAGCAGCTTCTCCGTTAAGGTGGTTTTGCCTGCGTCGGGGTGGGAAATTATTCCGAAAATTCTTCTTTTGTTTATTTCGTTTAAACTAACGCCCATTACAATTTATCCTTTCAAAACTTATTCACTTTATATCATAACCCAATTTTCAAAATATTTCAAGTAATTATGAAACAAAATTGAATGTAATAGAAAAAATGATAGTGGTTTTGATTAAAAAGATTGTTAAAAAGAGTTAAAAAATCTTTACTGTTCGACATATTTTTGATATAATAAAAACAGGCACTTTGCTAAAGGGTCGGTTAGGCGAGCCTTCTGTATAATTTCAGTACCTTGTAGGACTTTTGTTATAAGGAGGTGAAACCTATGACTATGTATGATATTATTCAAGTTTATTATGTAGCTTTGCAGATATATAACTATGCAAAATACATAATTATGCCGGCAATAAAAATCAGACATAAAAAAAGCCGCCCTACAGGCAAATAAGCGGCGGCTTTTTGTGTAAACTATAATACCGCCGCCTAACCACCTTTTACGTGGTTGCTTAGCCGGATACGGCGGAGAAAGGTGAGTACTCCAATACTCGCCTTTCTTTATTACATTTATATTATACACTATATTTTGTCTTATTTCAAGTCTTTTAAAATATAATTTATAGTATTTTGATTAAAAATTTTTTAAAAGTTCTTTACTGTTCGACATTTTTTGGTATAATTGGGTTAAGCACTACAATATTAAGAACAAAGGGGAGAAATCTATTATGAAAAAAATTATTGCTTGTACAGTTTTATTTGCTGCCTTGTTTTCGGCGGCGGTTTTCGGCGGTGAAAAGGGCATTACCGTGAATATAGACGGCGAGGAGCTTGTCTGCGATGTTGAACCCCAAATTACAGAAGGCAGAACAATGGTTCCCGTCAGGGTTATTTTTGAAGCACTGGGAGCAAAGGTTTTTTGGAACGACAACACTAAAACAGCTTCGGCTGTTAAAGATGACACTATGGTAAATATGACCGTCGGCAGCAATATTCTTAAGAAAAACGGCGAAAAGCTTGTTATGGACAGCGTGCCTGTAATCGAAGAAGGGAGAATATTAGTTCCGGCAAGATATGCCGCCGAGGCTTTCGGCTGCACGGCGGAATGGGACAGCGGAACTAAAACAGTCAGCATAACCGACCCGTCGGCTGTGACGGAAGGCGAAAGCGGGGCTTTTACGGCTGCTCCCTCCTGTACGCCTGATATGACAGATCTTAAACATTATGCTTTCGATATTCAGCCTGTTGACTACAGTGCTATGGATGAAAAATCCGCTGAAATTCACGAGGAAGTAAGAAGAAGCTTTGAACATAATTATTTTTATGATATGCTGGCGGCTGAAAGTGCCGAGGTTTTGGCTGAATATACAGATTATAAAAACTATCGGGGCAGCTATACCCGTAATGCATGGAACAATAATTTAAACAGCTGCATAGCAGCCTATGCCTTAGAAAATGAAGAAAATAAAACTCAAATCGGTTCATTTCAGGGAGATGTAAATTCTGAGGATTTTGTAAGCTATATTACAAATGACTGTCAGCTGAGTTGGTATATGAATTTTAACACAACTCCCCGATATTTAAGCGACTGCATAGCCTTCTATGTCGAAATGGCGGAGGACAGATATATTTCAAGCTGCCGTTACATAGTGGTTTTGTTTGATTGGGATCGAAATTTCATATATTACACTCTTGAAAAAGCCGCCGACGGCTATTGGAATGTATGCGAAACGACCGAAAAGGGAAGCCGCATTTTAACCTCTTTTTCAGAGGACGGAGGAACAGCGGCTTTGAGATATGCCTTTATAGGTGCAGTTGCGGCTGATTATTATGCCGATGATACAGAAGAATAATAAAATATTGACAAATAAAAGCAAACAGCCTTTTCAAACAAACGAAAAGACTGTTTTTGTTTTGCTTTCATTATTTATTGTCAAAGGTTTTGGCATTTGTGATTTTAATAAGGTCTTGGGGTGAAAGCAAGATTTGAATGCCTCTTTTTCCGCCGCTGACGCCTATTTGGGAAAGGCTTAAGGCGGAGCTTTCAACGAATGTGGGGTAGAGCTTTTTCATTCCTATAGGTGAACAGCCGCCCCTTATATAGCCCGTTAAGCCCAAAAGCTCCTTCAGGTGAACCATTTCGCATTTTTTGCAGCCTGACTGTGAAGCTAAGGTTTTCAGGCTGATTTCTTGATTTACGGGAATAACGCAGACCATAGGGTTTTGTTTTTCATCCTTTAAAAGAAGGGTTTTAAAGATTGTGTTGGGGTCAACACCCATTTTTTCGGCGGCGGTTACCCCCGACAAGTCGCTTTCGTCATATTCATAGGTTTTTATTTCATAAGGTATTTTTTCCTTATCCAAAATACGCATTGCATTTGTTTTTGAAACTTTAGCCATAATTTTCACCTCGTTATTTCAGGAGTTCTTTCCGGGACAAAAGGGAGCAAAGGGACATTCGCCGCATTTTGGCTTTCTTGCTGTGCAGATTTTTCTGCCGTGGGCAATAACCTGTGTGTTGTATCTGATCCAGTGCTCTTGGGGAAGAAGCTCCATAAGCTCAAACTCTATTTTAACAGGGTCGTCGCTTTCCGTAAAGCCCCATTTTTTGCTTATTCTTTTGACGTGAGTGTCCACCACGATGCTTGGCAGATTGAAAATGTGGCTTCTGACAACATTGGCGGTTTTTCTGCCTACGCCGGAAAGGGCTGTTAAGGCTTCAACTTCAGAGGGCACTACTCCCGAATGGTCTTTTATAAGGGCTTGGGCTGCGGCTTTTATGTTTTTGGCTTTGTTGCGGTAAAAGCCCGTAGACCGCACATCCTTTTCAAGCTCCTTTATGTCGGCTTCCGCAAAGGCTTCAAGAGTGGTATATTTTTTGAATAAGTCCTTTGTGACGGTGTTTACTCTGTCGTCGGTGCACTGTGCCGAGAGGATTGTGGCAAAGAGAAACTCGTAGGGCTTGTCGAAGTGTAGGTAGCATTTGTCGTCGGTGGGGTAGTATTGGTCTAACAGTGAAAGTATTTCTTTTATGTACATTTTTTGTTTGCTCCTTTGGGTAGTGTAATAGTAGGGTGTGCCGACAAGCCTCCCCTTGAGGGGAGGTGGCAGCCAACACTGATTTTTGAAAAAAATCAGTGCGGCTGACGGAGAGGTGTTTTTTTACATCTAACAAAAAAGGGACGCAAGAAGCGTCCCTAAGCAGACAATCAGTTCACAACCTGCTGTGTGGTATAATAACCTGTTATATTATTTTCGTCCATCCAAATTTTCTTACATTTCATAAGGTAGTCTAATGTGTCGTTTGTGTAGTGGTAGTAGGTATAGAGTATTTGCTGTGTGGTGTAGAGGTCGTTATAGGTAAGGTAGGGGTAGTCAACAAGCTCTTCACTGCCTGTGTAATAAAGGGCATAGTTTAGATTGTTGTTAATCTGAACCCATTCGTCTCTTGTGTCCTCGATACCCTTAAGCATATTGTCGGCTGTTTCCTTATAAGACTTAACTCCTGTGATGTATGAAATCTTGTAAAGCACACACATCTCCGCAAGCTGATGGTTGAGTGAGCAGTGAGTTCTTGTATAACCCTCCTGACCGCCGTAATCCTCAACGAGCCAGCCGCCGTTTTCAGTCTCATAGTGGTTGTTTGCAGCATGCTTATTGAAGAAGTCGCCGTAAGCAAGAAGAGCCTTTAAGAATACCTCGTCATAATAAAGACGGTAGGCGGCTATAAGGTTTGAAGCGAAGTCTGTGTTAAAACGTGTGTCGTAGAAGTTTGAGGTTATGCCGAAGTCTGAATAGAGCCATTCGGACTGAGGCCCTGTTGCCCAATAGCCCTCGGCGTTTTGGTTTTGTGCGCAGATGTAGGTTGTGGCATAGCCCAAGTCATAAGCCGCCGGAATGTTGCTGTAGGAAATGAGAGCTGAGCCTGTGTAGTTTGAAGGTTGGCGGTAAAGAATGTTTTCCCCTCCGGGAGTGTAGGTTGTGGGAGTTTGAAAGTAATATCCGTCATAGCAAAGTCTGCGGTCTGAAGCCAAATTAATATGAAGAAGAGAAAACAGGTCTGTGTTTTCCCAGTCCGCCAGAACCCTTGAGGATTCAAGACACCAAATTTCTCCCAAATATGAAGAGCTTTCGGGGAAGGAAAAGTTTATTTTATATCCGCCGTCGGTCTGGGTTATCTTAATGGGCTGTTCAAGATCGGGAACGACCGTTAAGGTGTTGCAGACAAAGTCATTGTTTTTATAGACAGCCGGCAAGCCCAAAATCATATGGTAGCTGTCGGTGTCCAAAAAAATAACTTCCTTTATAATCTCAGTTTCCAAATTTGCGGTTCTGAACCATTCGCCTGTTGAGTTGTTATAGGCTCTTATTTCAAGACCCGAACCGGGAATGTAAAGAGAGGTTTCATATCTTTCAACGGTGGTTGTTTCCGTTGAGCCTTCAGATGTTGTTTCTTCAACTGCCGCCGAGTTGGGGAAGGAGTAGCGCTTAAGCCAGAATGTGTCTCCTGTTCCGTAGGTAATTGTTTTTTTGGCTACGGAAGCAGTGCCCTCCGAAAGAGTTTCTTCATAATATTCGCTTTCGATTGGGTTGGCTCCCCATTTCTTATATTTTGCCAAAGTGTTGTAGCAGATAAGGTCGGCACCTGTTAAGGGGTTGCCGTTTTCATCTGTGGGAACAAAAGCAGTTGTTGTTTCCGTTGTCTCTTCTGTTGTTTCTTCTGTTTCTTCTGTGGTTGTTGTAACAGCCGCTGATTTTGATGAGGCTGCGCCGGCTGAAAAGGCAAAGCCCAAGCTCAGCGCCGCAGTCATAAATAAAGTTAAAAAATATTTCATATCAATACACCCTTATTAGTTTTTTCTTGAGTAAAAAGTATTATACCAAATAAAATTGTAAGTTTCAACCTCATTAACAGCAATTTTATAAAATTGTAATAATTACGAAACGAAATGTGAATATATAAATCATACCCTTTGTTCAATTGTTACCTAAAATCAAGGCCTTCTTAAAATATATCGGCACAATTGGAAAAAGTATATGAAAATTAAAAGTTTTT